>NZ_LYSQ01000003.1:0-235749 GCF_001728955.1 Aeromonas sp. DNP9
AAACGGTGATGTGGATAATCACGTCACTGGCTGCGAGGATGACACCTCAGAAGAAGCGGCAAACAATTTAGCGCAAGCTAACCGAATGCGGAGCGGTAGTTCAGTCGGTTAGAATACCGGCCTGTCACGCCGGGGGTCGCGGGTTCGAGTCCCGTCCGCTCCGCCACTAATTTGAAGGCCTTCCCGATTGGGAAGGCCTTTTTGCCATGGGCGATTTTGTCCATAAGACCCACAGGTTTGCATACCAGAACGAACACAAAGCCCAGTCTCACGACCGGGTTTTGATGTTTTAGCCTGCTGGTGAGCTGCCGACATCCCACCACGATGGCAATACCTTCCCCTGTTGGTGTTCTTGCTACTGTTTCCACCTCTGTATCGCAGCACATCCCATCTTGGCGATATTGTTCCGCTGCGAACTGATAGAGCTTGAGGATTAAATCAGGTCATCTTGCAACGGTACGTCATCGCTTCCGCTTGTTTGTTTAATTCCCGTGTTTGTTTATGGATTTATTCCATTAAAACAGTCTCTTATCAAGAATGAGCTGTTTTGTAGCAGGAATGCCACGCGAGGCAAATGATAATGATTATTGTTTGAATGATCTGGGAGGTGTCGTTACAATGCGGACTGATTAATAAAGTGCTTTTCAAATGAGCCTTTTCTAATACTGCGCCTGGCCGGATGCCAGGGCGTTGTAACGAATGAAGTAAGGGAATACGCCACCTTCCTACTAAAAACGTTCAGGCTAAAACATGACAACAGTGAAACTGAACAAGCTTGCCTTGTTGATCTGCTCCCTTCTTGCGACCCAGGCCTATGCTGCCGAACAAGAGGTGATGGTCGTCACCGCTTCCGGCTTCCAGCAGAAGATTGAAGACTCTGCAGCCTCCATCTCCGTGATTACCCGTGAGCAGCTGGAGAAACGGGCATATCGCGATGTGACTGATGCCCTGAAGGATGTTCCCGGTGTTGTGGTGACTGGCGGTGGCAGCAGCAGTGATATCAGCATTCGCGGTATGGGGTCGAAATACACCCTGATGCTGGTTGATGGCAAGAAGGTGGATAGCCGTGGCACTCGCCCGAACAGCGATGGTCCGGGTATCGAGCAGGGCTGGCTGCCGCCACTGCAGGCGATTGAGCGCATTGAGGTCGTCCGTGGCCCCATGTCATCCCGTTATGGTTCCGATGCCATGGGGGGCGTGATTAACGTGATTACCCGCAAGACCACCGGCCTGGCCTGGCAGGGATCGGTTCATGCTGATTCGACCTTCCAGGAGAACAAGGATGCTGGCAACAGCTTCCAGACCGATGCCTATACCGCAGGTTCACTGATCGATGGCGTGTTGGGGCTGCGTTTCAACGGTCAGCTTGCCCATCGCGGTGAAGACAAATTTACCCAGGGTTTTGCCGAGCAAGAGACTCGCAGTGGCACGGCGGTGCTCAGCTTCAAGCCTGATGACCATAACCGCTTCGATCTGGAAGCCAGTCGCAGTCTGCAGGATCGGGATCGCACGGCCGGCAATTCGCTGGCTGTGAAGGCGAAAGATAGCCTTAATCGCTACGAGCGCACCAACTATGCGCTGACCCATGATGGCCAGTATGATTTCGGCTCTTCCAGCAGCTATCTGCAGCAGGAGACCAACACCAACCCCGGCCGCAAGATGGAGCTTACCAACACCATCGCCGATACCCATACCCAGTTTATTCTGGGGGATCACTACCTGAGTGTCGGTGGTCAGTATCGCTATGAGGATCTGCACGATCAGGGCAATAACCTGAAAGTGGCCAACCCCGCCGAACAGTTGACCCGCTGGAGCTGGGCGATGTTTGTCGAGGATGAGTGGTCACTCACCGACAGCTTTGCCCTGACCGGTGGCGCACGCATGGATCGGGATCAGAATTACGGCTCTCACTGGAGCCCGCGCCTTTACGGCGTCTGGCATCTGGATGATAGTTGGACCCTGAAAGGGGGCGTCTCGACCGGTTACCGCTCCCCTGACTTGCGGATGTCTGCGGCCAACTGGGGTCAGGTCACCGGTGGTGGCAGCCTGGATGGCATGCTGGTCGGCAACCCGGATCTCAAACCCGAGACCAGCGTGAGTGAAGAGATCGGCCTGCTGTGGAACGGCCATCAGGGCTTCAATGCCGGGGTGACTCTGTTCAACACCGACTTCAAGAACAAAATCTCCGAAGTGCGCCGCTGTACCGACAAGACGCAGCCAGCCTGTACGCTCAATGGTCACAGCTATGACTTCATCAGCGATCGGGTCAACGTCGACAAGGCGAATATGCGCGGGGTCGAGGGGATGATGGATTGGGCCATCAACGAGGATTGGTCGGTCAGCTCCAGCTACACCTTTACCCAGTCCGAGCAGAAGAGTGGCCCACTGGCGGGCCATGCTCTCAACCAGATGCCCCGTCACATGTTCAACGGCAGCGTAGACTGGCAGACCACCGAGGATCTCAGCCTCTGGTCACGGGTCAACTTCCGTGGCGAGACTTCCGAGTACCTGAGTCGGGTGAAGATGGCGGAGGGGACCCCGTCCTACACCTTCTTTGACATGGGTCTGGTCTACAAGGCCAACAAGCATCTGGATCTGACTGCCGGGGTCTACAACCTGTTCGACAAGACGGTGGATTACAGCAGCTATGGCACTGTGCTGGATGGTCGCCGCTACAACCTGGGCGTGACCTACAACTTCTGATTGGGAACCTGTCATGCGGCCGCCATCTTCTGATGGCGGCCGTTTTTATTGCGCGTCCGTCAGGGGCTATGCCTGATAGGGAGCGGCTTGCCAGGTATTGCGCCCCAGTCCCTTGGCCTGATACATGAGGGCGTCAGCCTGCCGTAGTAGCTGGTCGGCATCAGCCTCTCTCTCTGCGGCTACCCAGACTGCCCCGGTGCTGATGGAGAGGGTCACCTCGCCGCTGCTGGTGTGCAGGGTTTGCCGGTTGCTCTCCAGGCAGATGCGCTTGGCCCATTGCTCTGTCTCTGCCAATGTGGCCAGCGGCAGCAGCAGGCAAAACTCTTCGCCGCCGATGCGGGCCAGCAGGGCCTCTTCGGGCAACAGGTTGCTCACAGTCGTGGCCAGCTTTTCCAGCAACAGATCCCCGATGCCATGACCAAAGCGGTCATTGGTCTCCTTGAAGTGATCCACATCGAACAGCAGCAGGGCACAGGGATCCCCGCTTGCCAGTCGTTGCTCCATGGCGGGCATAAATGCCCGTCGATTGAGCAGGCCGGTCAGGGGATCGGTACTGGCTTGTTTCTCCAGTCTGGCATTGGCGCGACTCAGCTCTGCCGTGCGATTGGCGACAGCCCGGCGCAGTTGCACGATATAGGCCACCATGATGAGTCCCGCGGCCAGCAGTAGCCAGGGACCGAGGTGGATGGGATAGACGGTTTCGACATGCATCCATTTGCGGATGATCCGCTCCCGATCGCTCTCTTTGAGCTGGGCGAACCCCTCTTCCAGCCGGTTTAACAGGGCAAGGTCGCCCTTTTTCACCGCAAAGCGGATCTGGTCGGTATAAAGGTGGCGAACCGGAATAAAGCGGGTGGGATCGTCCGAGGTATAGATGTAGAAGTTGGCGACCTGCAGATCGGCGATAAAAGCCTTCAATTCCCCTTTGAAGGCCGCAGCCAGCATGGTGTCATTGTCATTGAAGGTCTGCAGTCTGGTGCCGGGGAAGTAGCGCCTGGCGTAATACTCCTCGTAGCCACCGGCCACCACGCCGACCGTTTCATTGAGCAGGTAGTAATGTACATCGGTGCCGCGCAGTTCGCTCGAGAAGAAGAGTTGGGAGTCGAGCTGGGCGAGAGGCCGGCCATAGTCGAACAGTTTGTCCCGCTCCGGTGACCAGAGCAGTCCGGCGTGAACGTCCGCTTTTCCCTCATGGAGCAGGTCGAGGGAGCCCTGCCAGTCGACCAGCCTGAACTCGATCTTCTGGCCGGTCACCCGGGCATATTCACGCCATAAATCGATCAGCAGGCCATCCGGCTGGCCCGACTCATTGATATAGGAGAAGGGCTGCCAGGCTTTGGAGTTGGTAATGATGATCGGCTCTTCCGGGGCTTTTGCCCTGGCTGGCAGGGCAAGGGCGAGCAGCAGGAGCCCCCATCCGATACTGACTATGACTCCTGTCCTGGAAGAGGCCATCCTTGCTCCAATCCGCTGCCGTATACCGTTCCGTGGTCACCGATTATCACCGCCTTTCTGATCGAAGAACAAGTGCTCAGATGATGAAGTTTGCATGATGCAAACGGCGCTATGACAAGGCTGGCGGATAGAGTAACTACTTACAGCGGCAGGCTGATCCGCGCCTCCAGTCCCCCCTGTGGCCGATTGAGCAGGGTCAGCTCGCCGCCGTGCTGATGGACCAGAGTGCGGGCGATGGAGAGCCCCAACCCGACACTGCCGGACTCTGTGTTGCGCGCTTCGTCGAGCCGTACGAACGGCTTGAACACATCTTCCAGCCGGGCCGGATCGATCCCCGGTCCGTTATCGCAGACCCGGATCAACAGCTCCTCCTTGCGCCGCTCCAGCGACACTTCGGCGCTGCCGGCATATTTGATGGCGTTGCCGATCAGGTTCTGCAGCACTCGGCGCAGGGTGTTGGCCCGGCAGGCGTAGACCTCTTTGCCTTCCGCCAGACAGGTGACCGGCTGGCCGGTATCGGCATAGTCATCGCACAGGCTGACCAGCAGGCTGACCAGATCCAGCTCGCGAGTGGCCTCCTGCTGCCCCTCCTCGCGGGCAAAGCTGAGGGTGGCCGCCAGCATCTGCTCCATCTGTTGCAGGGTCTGCTGGATGCGCTCCTTGTCCTCGCCATCGGCCAGAAACTCGGTGCGCAGCCTCAGGCTGGTGATGGGGGTGCGCAGATCGTGGGAGATGGCCGCCAGCATCCGGGTTCTGTCCTGCACGAAGCGGTCGAGCCGGGTGTGCATCCTGTTGAAGGCCTGAATCGATTCGCGGATCTCGGTCGGCCCCTCCTCTTTCAAGGGTTCGATATCCTCGCCCCGTCCTAGCCGCTCCGCATTGCCTGCCAGCTGCTTGAGCGGGCGGGTGGCACGGCGAAACAGCAGCACCATCAGCCCGATCACCAGACTGGCGACCAGCATCAGGTTGAGGGTGGTCTGCCACGACCAGCTGCCAGCCTCCTTGTCGACCAGCGAGCTGAACTGCAGCCAGCCCCCCTGCGGCAGTTCGATGGAGCCGTAGAGCCGCATATCCCGCGGCGGGGGCGGCCCCTTGCGATCCCGCATCATGCGGGCATGATGTTCCCACGCCTTGCTGCGCTGGGTATCCTCCTTCAGTTCGGCACTGATCTCGACGGTGAGGCCGGGGGGGTAGTTGAGGCGCGAGCGCACCAGCTGCTCGAAGCGGGGACTGCGGTTATCCGGTTGCAGCGGCTCGTCGGAGAGGCGCAGCAGCAGGGTCTCGCTGCGGCTCGCTTTGAGGATCTCGTCATAGAGGGACGGGGGGGAGAGGGAGAGCAGCCGCACCACCGAGATGATCCGCTGCATGGCGTTGCGGCTGTTGACGAAGCCGAGCGCCTCCTCCCGATCCGTGCGGTAGATCTGGATACTGAGCAGCTGGATCAGGATCAACCCCGCCAGCGCCACCAGAATGATCTGGCCGGTCAGCCCCTTGGGCCACATCCGTGCCCACAGTCGTCGCAAGGTGCCCACTGCTTAAACCTGCGTCACGTCGGCGGAGAACATATAACCACCACCCCAGATGGTCTTGATCAGCTCCGGATTCTTGGGATCCCGCTCCAGCTTGCGGCGCAGGCGGCTCACCAGAGTATCGATGGCGCGATCGAAGGCTACCGCCTCGCGGCCACGGGCCAGATCCAGCAGTTGATCCCGGCTCAGCACTCGCTGCGGGCGTTCCAGAAACACCTTGAGCAGATCGAACTCGGCGGTGGAGAGGCTCAGGCCCACCCCATCCTCATCGACCAGCTCCCGGCGATTGACGTCGAGCAGCCAGCGATCGAAGCGCAGATCCCGGGTCAGGGTCTCGGCGGCGGGTTGGGTTTCTGCCTGGGTGCGGCGCATCACCGCCTTGATGCGCGCCAGCAGCTCGCGCGGGTTGAAGGGCTTGGCCAGATAGTCGTCGGCCCCCATCTCCAATCCGATGATGCGGTCGGTCTCTTCCCCCATGGCAGTGAGCATGATGATGGGCAGGTTCGATTTGACCCGCAGCTCGCGGCAGAGGGTCAGGCCATCTTCACCCGGCATCATCAGATCCAGCACCAGCAGATCGAACTCACGCTCCTCCAGCAGTCGCTTCATCTCCTTGCCATCCCGGGCGCAGCTGACCCGCAGGCCGTGCTGCTCCAGAAAGCGCTTCAAGAGATCGCGGATCTCGCTGTGGTCGTCGACCACCAGAATGTGGGTGTTGCCCTGGTTCATGTATACCTCCCCTGCTTGGCGTTGGCACGAGTATACGAAAATCCGCCCGGCGGTTTGTGTCAAAGTGTGCCAGATCCGCACGATGCCACACTCTGCTACAAAAAAGGGTGAGGCTGGCAAAGTTCAGACACCGATAGGGTGTTTACTTGAGGGCAAGGCAAGAGCGCCGAACCAGAATCATCCCTACAGGAGATAGACCATGAAAAAGCTGACCAAAACCCTGCTGACCGCCACCCTGATCCTTGGCCTGCCGCTGGGTGCCTATGCAGCCAGTGAAGCTGCCCCCACCGGCCAGCCCGGTGCCATGGTGGATTGCCCGATGGACGGCGGCGGCATGATGGGTGGCAAACACCACGGAGGTCGCCACGACAAGATGGCCCGCATGCAGAACATGACCCCGGAGCAGATCCAGGCCAACCTGCAGCAACGTTATGACCGCATTGAAGATCCTGCCAAGAAGGCGGAGTTCATCAAGAACCTCAACGAGCGTGCCGCCGGTATGACCAAGCACGCCGAAGCGATGAAGCAGTTTGCCGAAGCGAACCAGTAACAGCGCCAGCTGTTATCAACCCAAGGGTGGCCGAGGCCACCCTTTTTGTGTTTACTGCGTTGAGTAGCAGATTGGTTGAACGCTGGTGATTGCCAATAAAAGAGGGGAGCCTGATGCTCCCCCTCTTGCTATCTGTGCCGGTGCGGGTGTTCAGCCCACTCCACCGGACGAGTGAACTTAGCCTTGAGCCTTGTCGGTCAGCTCTACTTTCTTGACGGTTTCGCCTTCGAACTTGATGACCACGTTTTTCTTGGCGGCGTCGGTATCTTTCAGCAGGGTTTTGGTGGTTTCTGCCAGCAGCGGAGAGGCCTTGTTCAAGGCATCCAGATCATAGGTCCACACTTCCAGACCGGATTCAGTCTTGGTGGTGGCAGGAGCGCCCAGCTTCTCTTTAATTGCCTGCTTGTTGGAGCCGCCTTCCTTGATATCCAGTGCCTTCTTGATGGCTTCGTTGGATGCGCTGTCCACTGCACCGGATACGGCAGTGCTGGCCGCATCCTTGACGCTGCTGGTGACGCTGTCGGTCAGCGAATCCATCAGGCCGGCATTGGCAAACAGGGGCAGGGTGGTGAGGGCAACCAGCAAACTCTTTTTCATTTTCTACAGCTTCCATGGGTTCAATGAGGCGGCTATGAAATCAGCAAAGATATTGGGCGTCAAGTGAGGCATGCAATTAACATTTCTGTTAACTGGATCTCATTTCTCACCAGCCGCAAACAGTTTTGGTATCTCCCGCACCAGCCAGCTTTTGGCCTTGCCCATGGTGTCTCGCCGCCAGGCCAGCACGACCTGGAGCTGATGGCGATATTCGGGGCTGATCACCTTGAGCCGTCCGGCCCGGATGTCCTCCTCAATCCAGCTCTGCGGCATGGTGCCGATGCCTAGCCCGGCCAGCAGGGCATCGCGCTTCTCCGCCATGGTGCTGACGGTGAGGCGCGGTTGCTTGTCGAGCAGGCGGTAGGTCAGCACCGGCTTGCGCAGCGCGGTATCGGCGACGGCGATGGCGCGATAGCGGCGCAGGGTCTCGTCGGCGAGGGGCTCCGGCTCCTGATGGAGAGGGTGGTCGGGGTGGGCGACATAGAGCATAACCTCCTCTTTCAGCACCTGATGCTTGATGCCGGTCATCACGATATCCGGGTTGAGGGAGGAGATGAGCAGGTCGGCGCGGCCATCCTCCAGACACTCCCAGCTGCCCGCCAGCACTTCGGCGCGCAGTCTGAGCCGGGTATCGGTCTGCTCGGCCAGTCGATCCACCAAGGGGTAGAGCGCCTGCAAGGGCACCAGCGCATCGACGGCGATGGTGATGTCGGTTTCCCAGCCGCGGGCCAGCGCCCGGGTCTCGCCCACCAGATGCTCGGCCGCTTCCAGCAGTACCCGCCCGCGTTCCAGCAGCATGCGCCCCGCCGGGGTGAACTTGGTGCGGTGGCCGCTGCGGTCGAACAGCATGGCATCCAGTTCATCTTCCAGCTTTTGCACCGTGTAGCTCAATGCCGAAGGTACCTTGCCCAGCTCGTCGGCCGCCGCCGCGAAGCTGCCACGGCGGTCGATGGCATCCAGCACCCGGATTGCCTCCAGGGTGAGTGCGCGTTCCTTGTTCGACTCCTTGGCCATCTTTCACCTTCAATTTTTTTGAATATGTTCGCCAGATTATCTCGCTAACAAGTTAAGCCAAGCACCTTTAATATTCAATCATCGCTTAGGCAGGAACGTCTGGCGGCCAAATATGCGGGAAGTTCCGCACTGTGACAGGCCAAATCGGCATGTCTGATGTCGGTGAAAGAACAACACACTATTTGAATGACCTCTTGCATGGATGCATTGATTCTGGCCGAGTTGGCCTTGGCAATGACATATAAAACAAGAGAGTGAATGAACATGAAAAACGTAATCAAGATGCTGGCCGTTGCAGGCCTGATGACCACAGGTTTCGCCCACGCCGCCGTACCGGCTGACTTCAACGCCACCCCGGGTGTGCTGTTTGTGAAGTGGCACTCCACCGCAGCGCTGGATGGCAAAGCCAACCCGATGCTGGAAGTGCGCGACGAGTCTGGCGATCTGCTGGCATCGGTCCACGCCAACCTGATGGGTACCCAGCAGGTGAAGATCCCGGGTCGTACCCAGGGCAACCTGACTGTCAGCCTGGCTGGCGAGAGCAGCGAGTATCGCATTCCGTTTGGTCTCGGCGGTGGTAAAGATCGCTAAACCGAACCCCGGATAGATGAGGAGCACACCATGATGAAATTGAGAGCCGCAGAGGCGCGAGGCAAGGCCAACTTCGGCTGGCTGGACGCACGCCACAGCTTCTCCTTCGGTCACTACTACGACCCGGAGTGGATGGGACACTCGGTGCTGCGGGTGATCAATCAGGATCTGGTTGCGCCGGGTGGCGGATTCGCCACCCATCCTCACGCCAATATGGAGATCCTCACTTGCGTGCTGCAAGGCACCATAGAGCACAAGGACAGCCTCGGCCATGTCGAGCAGATCCCGGCAGGGGATTTCCAGCTGATGAGCGCAGGCAGCGGGATCCGTCACAGCGAGTACAACCCCTCGCAGATGGAACCCCTCTCCCTGTTGCAGATCTGGATCGAGCCGAATGAAGTCGGCACGCCACCCGGATATCAGCAGAAGAAAATTGAGTCCAGACCGGGTATGACGCTGGTGGCGTCACCGGATGGCGAGGCGGGATCCTTCGTGATCCGCCAGCAGGCCCGCGTATGGCGGCTGGAGCTGGCCCCGGGCGAAACGCTCGACTGGGCACTGGCTGGCCGACATGGTTACCTGCAGATGATTTCAGGGGAGCTGACCGCTAATGGTCTGGCTGCCCGACCCGGCGACGGGGTACTCAGTCGTGATGAATACCGGTGGGAGTTGGTTGCGACAAGTGCCACTCAGGCCCTGTTATTTGACCTACCCTGAAGCAGTCAGCGGTGATGTGACACAAACGAGGAATATGAAATGGACAAGATGAAAGATGTAGCGCTGCTGGCGGGTCGTGTACTGCTGGCGCTGATGTTCGTGATTGCGGGCTGGGGCAAGATCGGTGGTTACGCCGGCACCCAGGGCTATATGGAAGCGATGGGGGTGCCGGGTTTTATCCTGCCGCTGGTGATCCTGCTTGAGCTGGGTGGTGGCCTCGCCATCATGCTGGGTCTCTTTACCCGCAGCCTGTCGGTGCTGATGGCCGGTTTCACCCTGATGGCCGCCTTTATTTTCCACTACCAGCCTGCCGAACAGATGCAGATGCTGATGTTTATGAAGAACGTCTCCGTCGCTGGTGGTTTCCTGGCGCTGGCGGCAGCCGGAGCAGGGGCTTTCAGTGTGGATGCCCGTCTCGGCAAAAACTGGTAACAGCCAGTTAGTTTGAGTTTTCCAATGCCTTTTGGCCGGTGCCCTGCACCGGCTTTTTTCTGTCTGCGTTTTCCGGGTCGGTAAGGCAGCTGCACAAATCTGCGGCCCCCCTCATGGTTCGGCGGTTTGCCCGCCTGCTGGCCACAAGTGCCTTTTGCATCTTATCCCCCGATCCCCGACAATTCCCTCTCTTGTGAAGTGACGGAAATGGCTCGCCTTTTCCCTCGCCCCCTCTCATCCACAGGCGGGAATTGCTCATGTTTACCCTCTACCACTCCAATCAGCTGGATCTGCTCAAAGAGCTGCTGGTGAGCCGCATCCGGCAGGCCCCTCTCTCTCACCCCTTCGATCGGGAGCAGATCCTGGTGCAGAGTCCGGGCATGGCCCAGTGGCTCAAGCTGGAGCTGGCCAAGGCCTTCGGCATCGCCGCCAATATCGATTTTCCGCTGCCCGCCAGCTTTATCTGGGAGATGTTCACCCGGGTGCTGGCGGATGTGCCGCGCCAGAGCCCCTACAACAAGGGATCCATGAGCTGGCAGCTGATGACCATTCTGCCTGCCTTGCTGGATCGCCCCGCCTTTGCCCCGCTCGCCGCCTATCTGGGCGGTGGAGAGGACGAGGATCCCGCCCAGGATCCCGAGCAGGTGCGGCTGTGGCAGCTCTGCCAGAAGGTAGCGGATCTCTTTGACCAGTATCTGGTCTACCGGCCGGACTGGATCGCCCGTTGGGAAGAGGGGGAAGGATTGAGTCAGGAGCTGGCCGGGGTGAGCGGTCAGGATTGGCAGCCCGAACTGTGGCGCGAGCTGGTGGCTCGCACCCTGGCGCTCTCTCCGAGCGGTTACCACCGTGCCAACCTCTACGAGGAGTTTATCCACGAGCTGGCGCGTACCGCCGATCTGCCGGGCAAGCTGCCGCAGCGGGTCTTCGTGTTTGGCATCTCGGCGCTGCCGCCGCGCTATGTGGAGGCGCTGCTGGCCCTCGGCAGTCGGCCGGAGGTGGAGGTGCACCTGTTCGTCACCAACCCCTGCCGCTACTACTGGGGGGATCTGCTGGACAGAAAAACCCTGGCGCGCCTCGAAAACAAGCTTAAACCCGGCACCGATATCGAGACATTGCAGGGCCCCGCCAACCCGCTACTCGCCTCCATGGGCAAGTTGGGGCGCGACTACCTGCATCAGCTGATGGAGCTGGAGGTGCCGCAAATCGAGGCCTTCGTCGATATCGACGAGGTTGATGGCAAGGGCAATATAAAGCTGCTGCATGCCATCCAGAAGGATGTGCTGGAGCTGGCCGAGCGAGGTGCCGGTCAGTTCGATCTCGACAGCAGCCATCACAAGAGCCCCATCGATCCGGCGGATGGATCCTTGCAGATCCATGCCTGCCACGGCCCGATGCGGGAGCTGGAAGTGCTGCACGACCGGCTGCTGGCGCTGTTCGAGCAGGATCCGTCCCTCACCCCGAAAGATGTGGTGGTGATGATGCCGGATGTGAACAGCTACGGCCCCTACATTCAGGCGGTGTTTGGCGCGCGCGGCCAGATCCCGTTTGCGGTCTCGGATCGGGCGGCGAGTCAGGAGAGCCCGCTGCTGCAAAGCTTCCTTGCCCTGCTCAGGCTGCCCAACGCCCGCTTCGGGGCGGGCGAGCTGCTCGCCATTCTCGAGGTGCCCGCGGTGCTGCGCCGCTTCGAGCTGGATGACGACGAGTTCAACCAGCTGCGGGTCTGGGTGCAGGAGACCGGCATCCGCTGGGGGCTGGACGACGGTTACCCCGTCCGTTTCGATCTGCCGCCCATGTCCGGCAACAGCTGGCTGTTCGGTCTGCGCCGCATGCTGCTCGGTTTCGCCATGGGGGATGGCGAGCCGGTGGCGGGCATCCTGCCTTACGCCGATATCGAGGGGCAGCAGGGGCTGGCGCTCGGCAAGCTCGCCTGGTTTGTCGATTCGCTGGCAGAATTCCTGCCCCGCCTGCAACAGGCGCAGCCGCTGGCCGAGTGGAACGCCTGCCTGCTGGCGCTGCTGGAGCGCTTCTATCTGGCTGACGAGGATGAAGAGCGTCAGCTTCAGCTGATTCGCAGCCAGCTGGCCGAGTGGCAGACCCGGCTTGGCGAGGCTCGCTTCGAGCAGCCCATTACCGCCGACCTGTTGCAGGACTACCTCGGCAGCGTGCTGGGGGAATCCCGCTCCAGCCAGCGCTTCCTCGCCGGTCAGGTCAACTTCTGCACCCTGATGCCGATGCGCTCTATCCCCTTCAAGCAGGTCTGCCTGCTCGGTATGAACGACGGCGTCTACCCGCGCACCCTGGCTCCCATGGGGTTCGATCTGATGGCGGTGGCGTCGCGGCGCGGGGATCGCTCCCGTCGCGATGATGACCGCTACCTCTTCCTCGAGGCGCTGTTGAGTGCCCAGCAGGGGCTCTATATCAGCTATCAGGGCTTCAGCGCGCAGGACAACAGCGACAAGGTGCCCTCGGTGCTGCTGGCGGAGCTGATCGACTATGTGCGGCAGGGCTTCGTGTTGGCGGGGGATGAGGATCTCGACGACGAAACCTCCGGCAAGCGGTTGCTCAACCACCTGATGGTGGCGCACCCGCTCACCCCCTACAGTCGCGACTACTTCTACCCGGCGGCGGGTTCACGCCTCTTTACCTATGCTGCCGACTGGCTGCCCGCTCTCAATCCGGTGCGCGGCGCGGCCAACTTCCAGAGCGGCGAGCTGCCTTTACCTCCCGAATGGGGCAAGGAGCAGGGGCTGGAGCTGGCGGAGCTGCTGCGCTTCTATCGCCAGCCCACCAAATATTTCCTCAACCGTCGCCTCAAGGTGTGGTTTGAACTGAACGAAGCCAACATCGAGGACAGCGAGCCGTTCGAGCTGGATGGCCTGCAACATTATCAGCTGAAAGATCTGCTGCTCGATGCCCATCTGGCGGAAGGTGAAAGTACCGAGCGGCGCGAGCGGTTGCAGCTCACCGGCCTGCTGCCGCAAGGGTGGTTTGGCAGCCTGCTGCTGGACGATCTGGATGCCGAGATGGGCAAGCTGGCGGATCGGTTACGGCCCTGGGTGGCGGCCAATGAGGCAGAAAAACAGGCGGTGGAGATCGATATCTCCCTCACTCAGGGCCAGCTGCAAGGGTGGATCGACACCCAGAAGGGGCGCTTGCTGGTGGTCAAACCCGGCAGCTTCAACGGCAAGGATCTGCTGCTGGGCTGGATCCAGCACCTCTGCCTCTCATTGAGTGGCGCCCCCGGTGACACCCTGCTGTTCGATGCCAAACAGAGTCTGCGCCTGCCAGCACTCGCTGCCGACGAGGCGCGCCCCAAGCTGGCGGCGCTGGTGGCGTGCTGGGCGCAGGGGATGAAGCGGCCGCTGCCGTTTTTCCCCAACACCGCCTGGGATTGGCTCAAGGCGATCGAGAAGGATCCCGACAAGCCGGAGGCGGCCGACAAGGCGGCCCTCACCCGTTTCAACGGCGGCTGGATGATCAATGGGGAGGGGCAAGATCCTTACGTCGCCCGCTGCTTCCCCGAACTCGATGACGAGGTGCTGGGTCAGTTGCAGGCGCTGGCTCGCGAACACCTGACCCCGCTGCTCAAGACCCTGGAGGAGCTGAAATAATGGCTAACCCGCTCAATACATTGCGTTTTCCCCTCCATGGTGAACGACTGATCGAAGCCTCCGCCGGTACCGGCAAGACCTACACCATCGCCGGTCTCTACCTGCGCCTGCTGCTGGGCCACGGCCCGCTCATTGAAGAGGGGGCCGATGCCGGTCAGCCGAGCGCCCACGAGCGGCCGCTCTCGGTGACCGAAATTCTGGTAGTGACCTTTACCGAAGCGGCCACCGCCGAGCTGCGCGGGCGGATCCGCGGTCGCATCCACGAGGCTCGGCTCGCCTTTATGCGCGGTGAGAGCAATGATGCCCTGCTGGCCCAACTGCTAGCCGAGGTGGAGGATCACGAATTGGCGGCCCGTCGCCTGCTGGCTGCCGAGCGCCAGATGGACGAGGCGGCGGTCTTTACCATCCACGGCTTCTGCCAGCGGATGCTGAAACAGAACGCCTTCGAGTCGGGTGCCCTCTTTGAAACCGAATTTCTTACCGACGACGGCCAGCTCAGGCTGCAGGCGGTGAGCGACTACTGGCGCGCCGAGTTCTATCCGGTGGATAAAGCCCTCGCCAGCGCGGTGCGTGCGCTCTGGCCGAGCCCCGCCGCCCTGCTGCGGGAAATGGGCAGCTGGCTCGACAACAGCGAGCTGGAGATCCACCCCGCGTTGGGGGACGAGACCCTCGCCGCCCGCCATCAGGCCGCCATGAGTCGCATCGCGGCGGTGAAGAGCGAATGGCTGGCGCAGACGGACGAGATCCGCCGCCAGACCGACGGGCAAGTAAGCCGCTACACAGGCAAGAACTACGAAGGGTGGCTTGCCAAGATAGCCGACTGGGCACAGGACGAGAGCAGTGGCTACGCCATTCCCAAGGAGCTGGAGCGCTTCGGCCAGACAGTGCTGGAGGAGAACCTCAAGAAGGGGGGCGCGGTGCCGACCCTGCCACTGTTCGGCCAGATCGATGAACTGCTGGCGAGCCGCCCCGGTATCCGGGATCTCATCCTGCAACGGGCCGCCAAAGTAGTGCGCAGCCGGATGCAGGCCAGCAAGCGGCAAGCCCATCAGCTCTCGTTCGATGACCTGCTCAAAGATCTCGACGGGGCGCTCGGCTCAAGCCTTGGCGAGCGGCTCTGCGAGCGCATTCGCGCCACCTACAGGGTGGCGATGATCGACGAATTTCAGGATACCGATCCCCAGCAGTACCGCATCTTCCATCGCCTCTACGGTGGCCACACCGACACGGCGCTGCTGATGATCGGTGACCCCAAGCAGGCCATCTACGGCTTTCGCGGCGCCGACATCTTTACCTACATTCAGGCTCGGCGAAATGTGAGCGCCCACTACACCCTCGGGCGCAACTGGCGCTCCAGCAGTGCGCTGGTGGGGGCGGTCAACGGCCTGTTCGAGCGGGCCAAGGATCCCTTTATCTACGAGGCGGATATCCCCTTCCTGCCGGTGGAGGCGCAGGGCAAGAGCAAGGCGCTGCAGCTCGATGGCGTTACCGCCCCTGTGCTCCACTGCTGGCAGCTGACCGGCCAGCCTACCTTCAACCGGGGGGATTACCAGAGCAAGATGGCCCGCGCCACCGCCGCCGAGATCCACCGCCTGCTGACCCTGGCCCGCGAGGGTAAGGCGCTGATCGGTGATCAGGCGGTGAAGGCCGGGGATATCGCCGTGCTGGTACGCACCGGCGCCGAGGGCAAGCTGGTGCAGCAGGAGCTGGCGCGCCTCGCCATCGCCTCCGTCTATCTGTCGAACCGCGAGAGCGTGCTGGAGCAGGTGGAGGCGCGGGAGATCCTGCTGATTTTGCACGCCTGTCAGAACCCGAGCGAAGAGCGCAGCCTGCGGGCCGCGCTCGCCACCGGCCTGTTTGATTTGGATGCCAAGGCGCTCGATGGGCTGGCCAGCGACGAGCGGGCGTGGGAGAGCGCGGTGCAGGAGTTTATGGAGTACCGCAAGATCTGGCATCGCCGCGGCGTGCTGGCGATGCTGCGGGCCCTGCTGCACCGGCGCAATCTCGCCTCTTCGCTTTTGGCGAGCCCCTATGGCGAGCGGCGGCTGACCAACTTCCTCCATCTTGGCGAGCTGCTGCAACAGGTGAGCAGCGAGCTGGACGGGGAGTATGCGCTGCTGCGCTGGTTGGGGGAGGCGGTGAGCCGCCCCAACGGGCAGGATGCGGAGCAGGTACTGCGGCTCGAATCCGAGCGGAAATTGGTGCAGATCGTCACCATCCACAAATCCAAGGGGCTGGAGTACCCGCTGGTGTTCCTGCCCTTTATCTGCAGCCACAGAACCGCCGAGACCCCGCTCTATCACGAGGCGGACGAGGCGGGCAATCGCACCATTCTCGATCTGACCGGCGCCGAGGGCTCCCTGGCAGAAGCCGATCGCGAGCGCCTTGCCGAAGATTTGCGGCTGCTCTATGTGGCGCTGACCCGGGGCGTCTACGCCACCTGGCTGGGGCTGGCGCCGGTGCGGGCGGGGGCGGGCAAGTCGGAGAAGACCGATCTGCACCACACCGCCATCGGCTACCTGCTGCAAAAGGGTGAAGAGGGGGATGCGCAGACGCTGGCGACCGCGCTGACCGAGCTGGCGCAGGCGCTGCCCGGGGTGGCCGTCGGTGAGCCCTCGCTCACCCGTCCGGCCCCGCTGCCGCCAGAAGAGGAGCAGTTGGGCGAGCCGCAGGTGCGCCACTTTAGCGGTTCCCTTGAGCGGGACTGGTGGATCAGCTCCTACTCCGGGCTGGCGGCGCAGGGTCATGGTCACAGCAAAGGTGTCTTGGCCAACCCCGGCTTCGATGACGAGGTGGTGACCGAGGCGGCCGCGCTGGCTTCCGAGCAACCGGAGGAGGCTCCCCAGCCCTCCATCTTCACCTTCCCGAAGGGGGCGCGCCCCGGCACCTTGCTGCACAGCCTGTTCGAGACCATCGATTTTCAGAGCGCCGCTGGCGAGCCGTTGGCAGAGCATATCGCCGCGCTGTTGGCGCAAGACGGCTTCGACGAGAGCTGGGCCCCGGTGCTGCAACAGCATGTAGAGGCGGTGCTGGATACCCCGCTGGATACGGGCTTTGGCGAGCCGGTGCGGCTGCGGGATCTGGCCCCCGAGCGCAAACAGGTGGAGCTGGAGTTCTTCCTGCCCATGGGACGGGTGACGGCACCGGCGCTGACCGCCCTCTGCCAGCAGCACGACCCGTTGTCGCGGGGCAACAAGCCGCTCAGCTTTGCCACCGTGCAGGGGATGCTCAAGGGCTTTATCGATCTGGTGTTCGAGTGGCAGGGGCGCTGGTATCTGCTCGACTACAAATCCAACCACCTCGGCATGAGCCCCGCCGATTACAGCCGTCCGGCGCTGGAGCGGGCGATGGCCGAGCACCGCTACGACCTGCAATACCAGCTCTACTCGCTGGCGCTGCACCGGCTGCTCACCCTGCGCCTGCCGGGCTACGACTTCGAGCAGCACTTTGGCGGGGTCTTCTATCTGTTCCTGCGCGGCATGCCGCAGGGGGGCATTTTCCATACCCGCCCGAGCCGTGAACTGGTGCTGGGGCTGGATGAGTTGTTTAGAAACGGTGATCGCTCTGGCGGTGTTTCATCAGCAGAATTAAACGAGGTAGAGGCATGAGCGGCACCATGATCAGCACCGCAGCCAGCGCAATGATGGTTGAACGGTTGAAAATACTGGCGCTGGCTGGCCGTATCCGCCAGCTGGATCTGCAATTTGCCCGGCTGGTGGCAGACCTTGGCGGCAGCCCCGAGCTGGTGCTGGGGGCGGCGCTTGCCTGCTTCGAGCTGGGGCGCGGCCATGTCTGTTTGCCGCTGGAGATGCTCATCGCCGGATCCCTGCGCCCGTTCGGGCTGGATCCCCAGCAGAGCCGGGATCTGTTGGCTGATCTGGCGGATCCTGCCCGCTGGCCCGCTCTGTTTGCGGCTAGTCCCTTGGTTGGAACCGAGCAGGATGAGGGGCTCGCCCCGCGCTGGCCGCTGCGGCTGTGGCACGGTCGGCTCTACCTCACTCGCTACCACAATCACGAGCAGGGGGTGGCCCGCCATCTGCGCGCTTTGAGTGAACGCGCCGAATGGCCGGAGATAGCCCCGGCCCTGTCGCGCCTCTTTGCCCGCGACTACGGCTTGGTGTTCGCGGCGCTGCTCAAGGCCCGCCTCGCGCCGGACTTCTCGGCCCGCCACTTTATCGAGAAGTATCTCGATCTGGTGTTCCCCAATGAAGTGGATTGGCCCGCCATCGAAGGGCTGCTCGCCAGCGCCCAGGCGGCGAGCGACTTGAGCAAACTGGATGCGCTGGTGCCCGAGGCTCTCTGCTGCAACGGCCAGAAGCTGGCGGCGGCCACCGCGGCGGCGCGCCCCTTTGCGGTGATCTCCGGTGGCCCCGGCACCGGCAAGACCACTACGGTCGCCAAACTGCTCGCCATTCTGGTGGAGACCGGCCTGCAAGCAGGCAAGGCGCCGGCGATCCGGCTGGTGGCTCCCACCGGCAAGGCGGCGGCGCGCCTCACCGAGAGTATCGGTTCTGCCCTGCAGGCCCTCGATCTGCCCCCCGAGTGGGTGGAGGCGATCCCTACCGAAGCGGGCACCTTGCACCGGCTGCTCGGGGTGATCCCTGGGCGCAGCCAGTTCCGCCACCACGCTGGCAACCCGCTGCACCTTGACTTGCTGGTGGTGGATGAGGCCTCCATGGTTGACCTGCCGATGATGGCGCGCCTGCTCGATGCGCTGCCGAGCCACGCCCGCCTGATCCTGCTCGGCGACAAGGATCAGCTCGCCTCGGTGGAGGCGGGGGCCGTGCTCGGCGATATCTGCAGCTTTATCGAACAGGGCATCAGCCCGGCGCAGGCGGATTGGCTCTCCCGCCAGACCGGCTACCGCTTGCAGGGCACGCCCGCGGGGGCACCGGTGCGCGACAGCCTCTGTTTGCTGGCCAAGAGCTGGCGCTTTGATCAGCACTCCGGCATCGGCCAGCTGGCACGCGCCTGCAATAGCGGCGATGCCACGGCGGTGGAGGCGGTCTGGGGTATGGGCTTTAGCGATATCAGCCTGCACCCCTGGGCGGGGGAAGCCTACGATGCCCTGATTGCCCGGGGGGTAGCCGGTTACGGCAGTTATCTGCAGGCGGCCCGCGCCGGGGAGGCGCCCGCCGCCGTATTCAAGGCATTCAACAGCTTCCAGATCCTCTGCGCCCTGCGCGACGGCCCGTTCGGGGTGCTGGGGCTTAATGAACGGCTGGAACTGGCCCTGTCACGGGCCGGGCTGATTGCCCGCGATGGCGACTGGTATGCAGGTCGCCCGGTGATGGTGGTGCGCAACGACCACGGCGTCGGCCTCTACAACGGCGATATGGGGCTCTGCCTGCCCGATGAAAGCGGGCGGCTCAAGGTATGGTTTGAGCAGCCGGATGGCACCCTGCGTGCCCTGTTGCCCAGCCGGCTGCCGCCCCACGAGACGGTCTACGCCATGACCATCCACAAATCCCAGGGCTCGGAGTTTGCCCATACCGTGCTGGTGTTGCCCGACAGCCCCAGCCCGCTGCTGACCCGCGAGCTGGTCTATACCGGCATCACCCGCGCCAAGGCGCGCCTCGATCTCTACGGCGATCGCGCCCTGCTGGCACAAGCGGTGCGGAAAAAGACCGAGCGTTATTCCGGTTTGGCGGAGAGGTTGGGGGAGTGATTGTGTTTAGCAGGCATAATTGCCTGCTAAACACATAATTGAAGTTAATTTTTTTTAGGTGGTGGCGGTGGGGTTGGCGATGGTTTTTCATATCTTGTTGGGGGTGGTGGATTTCTACTGTTCTTTTGTGTATCTGGGCCTGGATATGTTCTCTTATCAGACATAAATCACCATCACTTTTTGGTTGGAGTTGGAGGGGTTGGTGTTGGTTTAGGTTTTACGTAATTTAATGGTGGTGGTGGGTTTTTGCCGGACTTTTCAATAGGCTTTTTATTCTCATTGCTCATCAGAATTACCCTCCTTCAAAAATTCAACGAATTCTATTTCTTCGGCTTTGATTACTATGTATTGTGCGCTCAACATAGGTATATATTCACCTTGTTCTGATATCCACTCTGGATTTTGTAAAACAATATGACCTTTGGATGGATCTGATGGCCATACACTAGGCCAACCAAAAATTCTTCGCCCATCCTTTAGATCTAATATTACAAAAGATGTTACGCTATTAAATATGTCTTCCCACTCACTATTAAATGATGACTGGTTGGTTATCTTTAATTTTTGTAGGAGTCCATGAAATTTAGAGTTGTTTGTGTAATAAGAGAGAACCAAGCCCAACAGAAATGCAATGATGATAGATGTTGCCAGCTCTTTCCCAGCAGACCATTCAAAAAATTTATAAAATCCACCAATGTAGATTGTTATCTCTTTGAATAAATCTGAAAGAACCTTAACCAATAGTGTGAAAATCAAAGCTTGTATTACTCTTTCGAACTGAGACTGTTTGGGGTATGCAGTTAATGCGTGGAAAACCCAAGCAGTTAAAAATCCAGGTAATAATTGCCTCAATAACTCTAGTAGCTCCGAACTGAAATCCATATTTTAAAACTCTTGGCCATATAGTGGTTTTTTATGATTGATTTATAAGGCGGTATCACCAAAAAACGCTTAGTGAGTCAATGCGTATTTAGATGGAAATGTAAAATTTCCTTCTCTTACATGCGGTCAACATAATAACTTGCGCATTATATATATCTTGTATGTTGGGCTTCGCAGGCTCAGCACCAACCTACCGATTGTGTAGGTTGTGGCTGAGCGTAGCGAAGCCCAACGTTTACCGCGTAATCTCATTTTTCCTGCCCCTTATCCCCAGCCCTTCTCCTCCTTTTCTAATAAATGGGAGAAGGGAGTAATGCCGTTACCGCTGTCCGATTACGCTTCGCTAATCGAACCTACACGGCTGAAGATCATATTACCGGTGCCGCATTCCCTCTCCCTCCGGGAGAGGGCAGGGTGAGGGGGGCGAGTTGCCCCAATTCCCATTTCGTAAAATCGGGTAGGGTGCAATGAACAGCGTGCATTGCACCGCGCATCTTTATCTGCCGACAAGGTGCAAGGGCGTATGCTTGCCCCCTGCTACCATTGGCCCTCACCTCGGGTATAGGGTGAAGAACATCGATTTATTACAAGCTGGAATCCAACTTTTTACTGCGGATATCCTTGTAGCCATGCCAATCAAATGTATGGAGGAAGCCAATCGCTGTGTCCACCCCCATCTGAAAGAGCAATAATTTTGTCTCATCACTCATGTTAAAGTCCAGCCAGTTGATCTTTTTGGTGTCGATATAGCTTATCAATTTCGAAAAATCAGGGTTGTTATTAATGAACTCTCTATCCAGGGTATGCCTGGCCGTGTCTATGATCCGCGAAATCAGATCGAAACCATTATTGATGTTATGGCTGAAAATATCGAGTTGCAACTTGACGCCAAAAGTCGGTCTGCTTGGGATCGCCTTGTGGTTATGGAACACATCGATGGGGAAGTTCGATACCATACCGCCATCAACAAATACAAAATTGTCAGGAGGGAATTGGTCACTGGTGAGCGTTGAGTCGTTTAAATAGGTTTGCCAGCGTTTTTTTCTGGCATCACTGAATGGCATGGCGGGGATCTTGACTGGCTTGAAAAAGCCGGGAATGGACATCGAACATCTTGCATAGTCAGCAGGATGCACATTTGCCGGATTTTCCCAGTATAACTCTGCCATTTGTGGGAACAATGCTCGTGATTCGGTTGAGACATCGGAGGCGACAAGGCATAAATAATTGTTAGCCGGGTTTAAAGGTGTGAGTTGCTGGCGCTCTTTGAACGGATTATCTCTCAAGGTCCAGCCTGCAGGAGTGGTGCCCATTCGATTTTTCAGCAACTGGGTCGTGGGTACGCCAAGGTGGTCAAGATGCTCCTTCACCCACTGATGGAATACGTCCCCCCGGTTCAGCCCCATTATTTCTTTGAAATTGTCAACGATCTGCAGGCCTTTGACGACATTCCAAAATGACAGTATGTTATCTGCGTTCACCATGGCGTTGACGAACTCTTGCGCATCTTTGTCACCTTCTTTTTTGCCATCGACAAATGATGCCATGGGCATATTGGCGACCAGCTCAATTAATTTGGTCACTTTGGCATGCTCAGGCTGGTCCAGCGCAGCTAAAAACAGGGCGGTGATCGAGCCTGCCGATGTCCCTCCGATGCTACAAAATCTCAAACCGACGCGCTCCAGAACATACACATATCCCAGCAGTGCAATGCCGAGAACGCCACCACCCTCCATGACTATATCAATATATTGATGGCCATTTTTATCAATGCAGTCGCTGTAGATTTTTTGATTTAAATGCAGTTGTGTTATTTTCTGTGAAAGATCTTTTTCTACGTGGTTGATAAAGTCTTGATAACTTAATGTCATATATCCTCCCTGAAAAATATCACCAGATGGTTGATTAAATAACAGCAGCTAAATTATAGGCCCTACTAGGGTGGTAATAATTAAATGTATTGATTTTGTCGGGTGGGTCTCACAATATATGATGGTGGTGATTCATGCCATAGGGTATCTTTTATATTGGGTTGTTCTGAACTCGGCATTTACCATGCAATCTCTTTTTCTGCCCTCTGTTTTTCTCCGGTCTTTTTATCAATAAACGGAAGCAATGGCACTTCCTCTGAGCTGTTTCCTGCCACTGGTTTGTCAGTCAGTTGTTGGGTTGATTGGTGTAGCGTAACCGGGCGTTCATGCCATCAGCCATTCCCCCATTACCAACGCTATATCCCTAGCTATCTCCCTTTGGGAGAGGGTGAGGGGAGCGGGTTGGCACAATATGCTGCACTTGGTCCCCCCTCTTGCGCCGCCCGATTATTCCATCCCCCAAATGGCTGAATCGTGAGTTAAATCCGGTAAATGGGGCGCGCTTGAGCCACACTTATGGCCACCCTGACTCAGCCTGCGCCGTGAGTGGCCGATAACCGGGGAAACGGTGGTGCGGTGGGGTTCTGGCTGACAGATCTGTTGCAATATGCCAAGGTAGCGCCTCACGACAACAGTGCGATTCCCCGTGGTGGCGCGGGGCGGAAGAACAAGGATAACTGCTATGGTGCAGGACAGTGACACGATCAGGATCTCGGATGTCAGCGAAGCCGTGGTGCATGGCATTCTGGAGGTGACCAGCGATGGCATCTGGGATTGGCATGCCAATACCGGTTTTGTCTATCGCAACCCCGGCTGGTACCGGATGCTGGGTTACGAGCCTCACTCCCTCGGCAATACCGTCTTCACCTGGGAGAGCGTGATCCACCCCGACGATCTGGCGGCGGTGATGGCGAAGTTCGATCTCTGCCTGAGCGGCAGCGCCCACGAATATCGCGCCGAGTATCGTTGCCGCTGTCGGGATGGCAGTTACCTCTGGATTGAGGATTGCGGCCGCATCATTGAGCGCAATCCCGACGGGTCTGTGGCGCGGATGATCGGCGCCCACCGCGATATCCACGCCAGCAAGTTGTTGCTGGAGCAGCTGGAGCGGCGCAATCACTCGCTGGAGCAGCAGGTTGCCGAGCGTACCGCCGAGCTGGTGCGACTCAACGAGGCGCTGCAACAGAAAGCCGAAGAGAACCGTCTGCTGGCAGAGACCGATGCCCTGACTGGTGCCGCCAGCCGCTATCGGTTGGAGCGGGCGTTGCAGCTGGAGTGCGAGCGGGCGCGCCGCTTCCATCAGCCGTTTACGGTGATCGCCATGGATGTGGACAACTTCAAGCAGATCAACGACAGCTATGGCCACAACGCCGGGGATCAGACTCTGATCAACATAGTGGCGCTGGTGCGCCGCCATATCCGTGAGATCGATCTGCTGGCCCGCTGGGGTGGTGACGAGTTCATGGTGCTGCTGCCCAACACCGGCCGCGAGGATGCGCTGGTGGTGGCGAGCAAGTTTCAGGCATTGATGGCGAGCGAGCCCATCTGCCCCCATGCGCCCGCTACCATGAGCTTCGGGTTGGCTGAGTATCAGCAGGATGAGCAGAAGGAGAGCCTGATGGTGCGTGCCGATCGGGCGCTCTATCAGGCCAAGCAGCTGGGTAAAGACCAGATCTGCTAACGCGCAGGGTACGGAAAGAAGAGCAGTAAAAAGGGCCGCAGGTTTGAAACCTGCGGCCCTTTTGTATTGTTAACTGACGCGGCGCTGCTTAGAAGTGGTAGCGCAGACCCAGCTTGAAGGTATCCAGTGAGTAGTGCTCGTCACCCAGGCTCAGGGCGTCGAACTGGCGCTCGTAACCGATACCGGCAGAGAAGTGGTCGTTGAAGGCGTAGTCCAGACCCACTTCCAGATTGGGGTGCACCTTGCTCTTGGTTGCGCTCTCGTTTACCTGACCGCTAAAACCGAGGAGGGTGGCGTTGCCGACAACTTCCAATTCGGTGCGGGTGTAGGCGATACCCGGTTTGGCATAGGCGCTGAAGCCCCAGGCCAGCGGCTGGCTCAGCTTGGCGGCCAGGCTGATGCTGCGGGTTTCGATGGTGGTGTCGGCAAAGCCGGTTGCAATCGGGGAGGTCACCCAGGTCAGCTGATCCATCTGCTGGGCGTGCAAGCCACCTTCAACCGCCAGCCAGGGTTTGAAGCTGTAACCCACGATCAGGCTGCCGCCGTCGAGCTGGTCGTCGATCACTTTGGCGTCATAGGCGCGCTGGAGGTCACCATCGAGATCCATCTTGGAGGTGGTCAGATCCAGACCTGCATACCAGCCTTCGGCATGGGCGCCGCCATTCATGGCCAGAGCAAGCAGGGAGAAAGCGGCAATTTTATTAAACTTGTTCATGGATAAATAACCTTGTGTTGCGTGAACTGCGTGTGATTTATATTGCTCAATCCATGAAGCTTTTTATATTTCCGTCATTGCTCTGCTTTCACAGAGGGGCCGCAGTATAGTCAGCGGATTTCTGAATAACAAGAGAGTGATTTCCCCATCCTTCTAAATATGACTGGCTGCAAGCAGGGGCATTTTGTTTAATAAATGGTGTTATTAGAGTTTTAGCTTTATTGAGGTTTAAATAATTAACTGGTGAGGCAAATGACAGGCTGAGAGTTCGGCTATGATTCTATGTGATTGATTTATATCGGCATTAAATTTTCATTCGAGCGTAGTCGTGATGAGTTGTCTAAAAATTGGCATCTCAGATGTCACTGATTGGCATCAGGTTCTTTTCGATGATTTTTTGAACGCCTCACAAGGTGAAACCGTGAGAAAAAAATCTATCTTTTTGCCTGTTTTTTGCTCTTTTTAAGGTTTGGGATTGTTCCCATTGTGGGTTTTGGTGGTCTTTTGAGGCTGTTTATGCGTGGGCCATGTTGCCCACCAGATACGCGGATGGGCTCTTGTGGGTGACTTTTCATTTCTCCCGGCAGCACTCGTTGGGGTGGGCATGAGGTGTGATAAGCAGATATGGGGCGTGCGGTCTGATTAATTTTGTTTGCTTATATATACAAGCCATTTAAAAGATATGTTTTTGGGATTTTAAATAACTTGACCATATTCATTTTTATATTTTGTGAAGCTTTCCAAGCAAGCCGTTTAAATATATTGAATGGTAATAACACGGTATTGATGACCGTTTAGAATACCTTGCCAGAGAGGTCGTGGTGGCTGGCGCATCAGTGGGCGGCGGGTGGCCGGTGACACTTCCCCTTGCCGGGGCCCTTGACCTGACCTGCGAATTCAGGGAAAAGAAAAGGGCGGTGCTATCAGCGCCGCCCAATGCCAGGAAAGAGAAAAAACCTTACGGTTTAAAAGATAAAAATTTGGAAGCAAACAATCGATTTCTCAACCAGGAAGGGTCTTGAATTCGATACGTTTCGATTATGCGCGATGTTCTATGCAGCACTAGCAAAATGTTTGCGGGTTGAAAGATATGCACTGTCTGGTGTCAGATTTTGCGACCTTATCGTTCAACTGGTCTGTCCTGATGGGCGTTATAGGCTATTTTTTCTCTCGGCTGTTTTTTCGGTGTCAATATCTGAGCCTTGAAGGTAAAAACAGGTCAGAAGCTGACTCGGCATAACCATGCA
The DNA here is from genome assembly GCF_001728955.1 of Aeromonas sp. DNP9. Classification (NCBI taxonomy): domain Bacteria; kingdom Pseudomonadati; phylum Pseudomonadota; class Gammaproteobacteria; order Aeromonadales; family Aeromonadaceae; genus Aeromonas; species Aeromonas sp. DNP9. Next base: position 25,993 of record NZ_LYSQ01000003.1, read on the forward strand.
ATGAAAGTGCGATAACAAGGAAGAGTGGCATGACCTACAGCCAGACCCTGGCCAACAATATTCTCGACACCCTGAAGAAGACCCTGACCGACAAGGGGATCCGCTATCAGACCCTGGCAGAAGCCATGGGTGTCTCCATCGCGACTGTGAAACGGATGATGAACAAGCCCTCGCTGCCGTTCGATACTCTGCTGGAGATCTGCCATCTGGTGGGGCTGTCGTTCGAGGAGCTGCTGGATCGCACTCAGGACGCCCAGAGCCGCCGCGCCGTCTTTACCCAGGAGCAGGACGAGGCGTTTCACAACGAGCCGGGGCTCTACGCCTTTCTCGCCAATATCTTCTGGCGCGACAAGACGCTGATCGATCTCAAGCGGGAGTACGGCCTGACCGATGCCTCCTGCTACCTCTATCTGCGCAAACTGGAGAAGCTCGGCATTTTGCAGCTCGGTATCGACAACAGTTACCACTTCCTCATCAGCGAGCGGATCAGCTTCGAGCAGCACAGCCGTTTCGCCCGCCAGCAGGCGCGGCAGGCAATGTCGGTGCTGGGGGAGTATCTGGTGGAGAACATGCACAAGTCGAACAACTATATGGCGCTCTGTCAGCTGCACCTCAACGAGGGGGAGGCGATGGCGCTGATCGACCGGATGAAGGAGTACTGGCATCAGGAGATCAAGCTCAACCGCCCCGCTATCGGTCAGCAGGAGCATGCCAAGACCTACACCATGTCGCTGCAACTGGCCGACTGCGGCTACCAGAGCTTTGACGACATGATCCCCAATATCGACAACTGATCCCGGCGGATCCTGCGGGATCCGCATCTGCTCATGAGCCTGAACGTGGCTACTCTACCAGTTGCACGGGCTGCGCTTTGGCGATGATGGGTTGCAACGCCCGGGTATCGAGGCAGATGCGGATCGCATCCGGCCGCCAGTGCTCGATATCGCAATCCACCAGACCGCCTCGCTCGTCGTAATTGACCCGCACCAGCCGCAGTACCGCGCTCCCCTCCGCCAGATTGAGGGCGCGGGCGATGGCGCCGCGCGCCGCCGAGGGGGTGATCTCGAGACTCGCCCCGCCCTGGCCTATGCCATAGCGCTGCTGATAGAGCTCGGTGAGGGAGCTGGCCAGCGGCGCGCTGGCGATATCGGGAAAGCGGCTCGCCAGCAGGTGGTGGCTGACATGAAGCACCGGGCGGCCGTCGATCAGCCGCTGGCGGCGGATTTCATAAAGTGGGGTGAAGGGTTCCAGCCCCATCCAGCGGCACAGCTCGCTGCTGGCAAGTTCGCTGCCGTGGGCCAGCACCCGGGTTTCGGCGGTGCGCTGCTGCTCGCCGATCCACTGGTGAAAGTGGGTGTGGATAGCGGGATCGTAGGTGAGGCGGGGCGGTGCCACAAACCAGCCGCGCCGCTCGGCCCGGTAGATAAGGCCGTCCGCTTCGAGGCTGGAGAGCGCCTCCTTGATGGTGATCCGGGTAGTGGCGAAACGCTCGCTCAGGGCCCGTTCGGCGGGCAGCTGTTGCCCGGCCCCCAATTGGCCGCTGCCGATATAGCGGCGCAGGGTCTGGCAAATCTGCTCGCACTTGGAGGAGGAGCGGCCACTGGCCATGCTCTGTTCGTTCACTCTCTGCTCGCTCAATCTCGGCTCGGTCACACTCTTGTCCCTGTTGCTTATTCAGAAGGTGGATGACTGGAGTAGTCCAGCTTCACTCGGGTTCAGAGTTGTAACCGCTGTGGATGACAGCGCCATGACAGGGTGATTGTCATCAAACTGCCATTAAAGCGCCCCGCCACCGTCACAATTCCCCTCTAGCATCCCTCTCGAACCTTAACTGACCTAGTCCAGAGGGATGGGATGATGAAAAGCGTGATCGCAAGTGCACTGGCCATGGTGGCCATCAGCCAACCACTGTTTGCAGCCGAAAATATCGCGGATCTCGAAAAGGCCGCCCGCGGTGAAGGCCAGCTCCACAGCATCGGCATGCCCGACAGCTGGGCCAACTGGAAGGATACCTGGCAGCAGCTGGGCAGCATCTACGGCATCAAGCATCAGGATACCGACATGAGCTCGGCGCAGGAGATCGCCAAGTTCGCCGCCGAGAAGGCCAATGCCACCGCCGATATCGGCGACGTGGGCGGCGCCTTCGGTCCGGTTGCGGTCAAGCAGGGTGTTACCCAGCCCTACAAACCCTCCACCTGGGCCGATATTCCCAACTGGGCCAAGGATGCGGACGGTCACTGGATGCTGGCCTATACCGGCACCATCGCCTTCCTGATCAACAAGGATCTGGTCAAGGCTGCCCCCACCAGTTGGCAATCCCTGCTGGGTGGCGACTACAAGGTGACCCTGGGTGATGTGGGTGTTGCCTCCCAGGCCAACAACGGCGTGCTGGCGGCGGCCTATGCCACCGGCGGCAGCGAGAAGAACCTCAAGCCTGCCCTGGAGTTGTTCGGTCAGCTGGCCAAGCAGGGTCGTCTCTCCCTGAACGATCCCACCATCGCCAACATCGAGAAGGGCGAGGTGGAAGTGGGTGTGCTGTGGGACTTCAACGCCCTCAACTACCGCGACCAGATCGACCCCAAGAAGTTTGATGTGGTGATCCCGAGTGACGGCTCCGTCATTGCCGGTTACACCACCATCATCAACAAGTGGGCCAAGAACCCCAACGCCGCCAAGCTGGCCCGTGAATACATCCTCTCCGATGCCGGTCAAATCAATCTGGCACGTGGCTATGCCCGCCCGATCCGCAGCAACGTTGCGCTGCCGGATGATGTGAAGGCCAAGCTGCTGCCGGCCGAGCAGTACGCCAATGCCAAGCCGGTGCAGGATCACGCCGCCTGGGAGCAGAGCTCCAAAGCCCTGCCGCGCCAGTGGCAAGAAACCGTCATGATCAACATGCAGTAAGGGAATCCAGTGCAACACAAGGTGATAGTGGTACTTGTGGATGGTCTGGCAGCCGAGGTAGCCCACACCATGGGCTACCTCGGTGGCATGGTGGAGGCGGGGCGGGGCCTGCATACGACCCTGAATGCTGCCCTGCCGTCTCTCTCCCGTCCTCTCTACGAGTGCATCCTGACCGGCGTGCCGCCGGTGGCGAGCGGCATCACCCACAACGGGGTGAGTCGTCTCAGTCTGCATGACTCCATCTTCCATCTGGCCCGCGCCGCGGGCAAACGCACCGCAGCGGCGGCTTACCATTGGGTGAGCGAACTCTACAACCGCAGCCCCTGGCTGGCAGCCCGCGATCGCTTTACTCACGACGAGCTGCTGCCGATCCAGCACGGCTGCTTCTACTGGGATGACAACTATCCCGACAGTCATCTGCTGATGGATGGCGAGTGGCTGCGCAGCCAGTACGATCCCGATTTTCTGCTGATCCACCCGATGGGGGTGGATGATGCAGGCCACAAGTTTGGCCTCGATTCCCGCCAGTACCGCAATCAGGCTCGCCGCATGGACAGCCTGCTGGCCGATCTGCTGCCCCAGTGGCTGGCGGAGGGGTATCAGGTGGTGATCACCTCGGATCACGGCATGAACAACGACCTGAGCCACGGCGGCACCCTGCCGGAAGAGCGCACAGTGCCACTCTGGCTGTTTGGCGATGCCTTTATCGAGCGCTGGCCGGATGGAATGGCGATTGCCCAGACCCAGCTCTGCGCCCTGATGGCGGATCTGCTGGGGGTTTCCCACGACAAGCCGGCAGCGCCACCGCTGCTCAAGGCGGCCTTTATGCGCGAGGTGCACTGATGATGCCTGCCACCACCGAGATCCTCGCGGATCAACCCGTGGCCACCAAGCGCAAGGTGCGCCGCAACTGGCTGCCCACACTGGTATTGCTGCCGTTTATCCTCTTGATGATCCTGTTCCAGCTCGCCCCCATGGTGTGGGTGCTGGTGGGCAGCTTTCAGACCCCAGATGGCTGGGGCCTCGACTACTACCGGGAGATTTTGAGCTCCCCCTTCTACCTGCAATCGTTCGGCAACTCGTTGCGCATCGCCGGTATCGCCAGTCTGGCGGGGCTGGCTATCGGTACCCTCGGGGCAGCCGCGCTGCGCCACAGCGGCGAGCGGGTCAAACGGCTGCTGCTGGCCTTTGTCACCATGACCGGCAACTTCAGCGGGGTGCCGCTGGCGTTCGCCTTCATCATCATTCTCGGCATCAACGGTGCGGTGACTCTGCTGCTGAAATCCTGGGGATTGATCGACGGCTTCAACCTCTACTCGGGGTCGGGCCTTATTCTCATCTACACCTATTTCCAGATCCCGCTCGCCCTGCTGCTGCTCTACCCGGCGTTCGATGCGCTGCAGGATGAGTGGCCGCAAGCGGCCGCGTTGCTGGGGGCGAGCAAGGGGCAGTATGTGTGGCATGTAGCGCTGCCGGTGCTGACGCCTGCGCTGCTCGGCACCCTGATCATCCTGTTTGCCAACGCGGTGGGGGCCTATGCCTCCGCCTACGCCCTCACCACCGGCAACTTCAATCTGGTGACCATCCGGGTGGCCAGTCTGGTCTCCGGCGATATCTTCCTCGAGCCCAATATGGCGGCGGCGCTGGCGGTGATCCTGATGGTGCTGCTGGGAGTGGTGACGGCCGCCAACCAGTGGCTGCTGAAAAAGAGCTATGTGAACAAGGGGCAATCCCATGCATGATTTGACGCCGCGCTGGCCCAAGTGGGTGCTGGGTGGGCTGGTCGCCACCCTGCTGCTGCCGCTGCTGGCTACCTTTCTCTACTCCATCTCCACCCGCTGGGGGGCGACCCTGCTGCCGGACGGCTTCACCCTCGACTGGTATCTCAAGCTGTGGGGCGACCCGCGTTTTCTGGCTGCATTTGGCCGCAGCCTCCTGGTCTGCTTCGCCACCCTGCTGCTGGGCACCCTGGTGCTGGTACCGACCGTGCTGGTGGTGGCCTACTACTTCCCAAAGCTGGATCCCTGGATGAACCTGCTGATCCTGCTCCCCTTTGCGGTGCCGCCAGTGGTCTCGTCAGTGGGGCTGCTGCAGATCTACGCCGATGGTGTCCTGCCCATTATCGGCACGCCGTGGATCCTGATCGGCACCTGGTTCACCGTGGTGCTCCCCTTCATGTACCGGGCGCTGGCCAACAGCCTGCAAGGGGTACCGCTCAGGGATTTGATGGATGCCGCCCATCTGCTGGGGGCAAGTAGTCGGCGCGCCTTCCTGCTGGTGGTGATCCCCTGCCTGCGCAAGGGATTGCTGGCGGCGCTGTTTCTCTCCCTCTCCTTCCTGCTCGGCGAGTTCGTGTTCGCCAACATGCTGGTGGGCACCCGTTACGAGACCCTGCAGGTCTACCTCTACAACATGCGCGCCACCTCGGGCCACTTCACCAGTGCGCTGGTGATGAGCTACTTCCTGCTGACCCTGCTGCTCACCTGGGCGGCCAACAGATTTCATCGGTGATCCAAGATGTTTCATTTAGAAGTGAATCAACTGCACAAATCCTACGGCGATACGCCGGTGTTCGAGGGGATCGAATTCGGCATTCGCAAGGGGGAGCTGGTGACCCTGCTCGGCCCCTCCGGCTGCGGCAAATCGACCCTGCTGCGGGCGCTGGCCGGGCTCACCCCGGTGGATGGTGGTCAGGTGCGGGTGGCCGGTGAAGATATCACCTGGCAGGAGCCCCAGAAGCGGGGCATCGGCATGGTGTTCCAGAGCTATGCGCTCTTCCCCAACATGACGGTGTGGGACAACGTTGCCTTCGGCCTCAAGATGAAACCGCAGCCGGGACGGGATCTCGCCGCCAGCGTGCAGGAGGCGCTTGAGCTGGTGGAGTTGACCGGCTTCGAGCGCCGCTATCCGGCCGAGCTCTCCGGCGGCCAGCGCCAGCGGGTGGCGCTGGCCCGGGCTCTGGTGGTACAGCCGCGGATCCTGCTGCTGGATGAGCCGCTCTCGGCGCTGGATGCCCGCATCCGCCGCAGCCTGCGCCAGCAGATCCGCGAGATCCAGCAGCGCCTTGAGCTCACCACCATCTTCGTGACCCACGATCAGGAGGAGGCGCTCACCCTGTCGGATCGGATCTTCCTGATGAACAAGGGATCCATTGTGCAGAGCGGCACGCCGGAGGAGATTTACACCCGTCCCGCCAGTGAGTTTGTGGCGGGCTTTATCGGCAACTACAACCTGCTTGGCGCCGAGCAGGGCAAGTCGCTGTTTGGCCCCCGTTTTCAGGGCAAGCTTGCGCTGCGACCAGAGTCCATCACCTTGCTGCCCGCAGGGGCGACCAGCAGCGAACCCAGCCTGCCCGGCATCGTTCGCCAGCAACAGCTGCTCGGCAACGTGATCCGCTATCAGGTGGAGTGCGAGGCGGGGCTGTTGACGGTGGATTGCCTCAACCGTTCGGTGGGCGATCTGCTGGCCACCGGTAGCGCCGTGACCCTGGCGGTGGCCCGGGATCAACTCTGTGAGGTAGCATGACGCCTCGTTTCATTTTCGTTGTTACCGCAAGGAGCCCTCATGGCACTGGCACTGTTTGATCTGGACGAGACCCTGATTGCGGGGGATTCCGCCAGCCTCTGGCTGGAGTACATGGTGGCCGAGGAGCTGGCTCCGGCCAGCATGATCGCCGAGGAGCAGGCCATGATGTCCCTCTACCATCAGGGCAAGATGGACATGCACCAGTACATGGCCTTCACCCTGCAACCGCTGGCTGGCAAGACGCGCCAGTGGCTCGACTCGCTCTCTACCCGCTTTGCCGAGCAGGTGCTGCGCGAGCGCCTCTACCCCGAGGGGTTGGCGCGCATCGAATGGCATCGGGAGCGGGGCGACGATCTGGTGCTGATCTCCGCCTCCGGCGAGCATCTGGTGGCCCCCATGGCGAAGATGCTGGGGATGGATCACTGCGTCGCCATCCTGCTCGATGAGGAGGATGGGATGCTGACCGGCCAGACCCGCGGCACCCTCAGCTTTCGCGAAGGCAAGGTGGCCCGCATCAACCAGCTGTTTGCAGGCAGGGACCACCTCTGGCAGGGGAGCTTTGGCTACAGCGATTCCCACAACGATCTGCCGATGCTGCGGGCAGTGAGCCATCCCCATGCGGTCAATCCGGCCCCCGCGCTGCGCCAGCAGGCCGAGGAGCTGTGCTGGCCGGTGTGGGAGTGGCTGCGCTGAGTCGTGCGTCACACAGGCTTAACGTGCGGCAAGAAGCACGATAAACAAAAAGAGAGAGGCTGGAGCCTCTCTCTTTGCTTTTGCTGACGGCGTTGTGGTTGGCTGGCCGCTGGGGCTACCCTTCGTTGGTTTGCTGCCGGGGCTCGCCAAAGGCGGGAATGTCCTCCTCGGCACTCTGGTGAGGGGCGTGGCGCAGCGGGAAGCAGATACGGTTTTTCCCCTCCCGCTTGGCCTGATAGACCCCCTTGTCGGCCAGCTCCACCAGCTCTTTGGCCGAGAGCCCGGAGCGGCTGAAGGCCACCCCGCCGCTGATGGTGATGGTGAGATCGGGTTCGCGCCACTCCAGCTGCTCCACCCCGAGCCGGAACGCTTCCAGCAGGGAGGGGAGCATCGGCTGCTCTTCGCCGTAACGGAAGATCAGCACCAGCTCCTCGCCGCCATAGCGGCAGAACCAGCCCCACTCGTGGAACAGATTCATGCCCAGCTTGCTCACCCGCTTGAGCACCACATCCCCCGCCTGATGGCCGTGGGTATCGTTGACCCGTTTGAAGTCATCCAGATCGAACATCACCACCCCGAAGGGAGCGCCACTGTTGAGCTGCTTCTGCAGGCACTCGTCGAAGAAGCGACGATTGTAGAGCCCGGTGAGCTTGTCCTGATGGGCTTGCAGCCGGATCTGGGCAAAGTCCTGACTGGCGGCATCCATCTCTTCATAGACCTTGGCCAGCTCCAGCATGCGGCGGCCGTTGTAGGCGATACCGCCTGAGCGGCTGGCGCGGATCAGCAGGGTGATCTCCCCCAGCATCCGGCGGAAGTAACGAGACCAGAGCAGGGCCAGCAGCAGATAGAGAATGCAGGCGACGGCAATCATCAGCTGCACGTTGATGGAGACGCTATCGATCACCTGCTGCATGCTGGCAGTCGGCTCGACGCTGAGCAGGATCCAGCGCTGCTCGGGGATGCGGTAGTAGGAGACCATCAGGCCGCTGGCATCATCGAGGAAAAAGCCCTGCGACAGTTGCATCCGGGCCAGCCAGTCGGGGTGAGCGAGGGGTTTGAATACCCGTTCACGATCCGGATGGGCCAGCACCAGTCCGTCATGGTTGAGCAGGATCTGATAGCCATTGCCCAGATGGTGACTCTGATCATGCCGACTGTTTAGCCAGCTGGCGAGGGGGGTGAGCTGGGTATCCAGCGAGAGTACGCCAACCCGCTTGCCGTCAGGATCTTCAATCACCCGGGCCAGCGCCATGGTGAGAGTGCCCAAGGTGTAGTCGTAATAAGGATCAGTCCAGACAATCTGTCCGGGATGGCTGGATGCCAGCAGATACCAGGGGCGGGTTCTGGGATCGAACTTCTCGTCGGCCTGCCAGGAGGGGTGGATCAGCATCTTGCGATGCTCGGTGCCCACGTAGACGTAATCGAGTTCCATCACCTTGTGATAGGCCTGCCACTGTTGCAGGTAGCGCTCTCCGTTAAGGATCTCCGGGCCGCTGAAATCCCGATAATTTACCTGCTGATAAATGAGCGTAAACTGGCGTTTGAGGGTCGCCAGATAGGGTTCGATCAGGGTATGGAAATACTGGGTGTTGCGAGCAATCAGGTTCTGTTGCTGCTCGTGGCGCAGGGTGCGCTCCATATGCAGGTAGTAGATGCTGCCGAGCAGCAACACTGGGATAAAGAGCAAGAGGAGGCCCAGCCGCATGCGGGTGATCAAAGACCAAGTGTTCTTGGGCTTGGCGGGGGACATGAACAGATCCTTTTCGTCTCGGGTGACACCAGCATATATGATGCTGTGCGGCTCGTCTAAAGGCAGAAAATGAGATGTTTCCGATGCTGAACCACACTCTGCTCTCAATGATTCATTATGGCAGCATAGCGGTGCTAATCCTTGCCCTCTGTGTCGAGTATCTGATCTTCCGGCGCGGCCTGAACATGCTGCGAGTGCGCCGCCTGCTGCTGGCAGATGGGGTGGCTGCGCTGGCGCTCTTCTCCATCTTTGCCACCGGGTGTCTGCTGGCCCTCGAGCATGCCAGCTCGGTGGCAGAGATCTTTGCCCATCCTGCCCACGGCCTCAAGATGGGGCTGTTTCTGCTGATTGTCGGCTCCCTCGTTTATCCCAGCCGCCTCTTCTATCGCTGGCGTCGCGCCCTGCGTCTGGGCAAGGCGCCGATGATCTCCATTCAGCAGCACTTCCGGGTGGTGTGGATCCTGCGGGGCAATCTGCTACTGATTGCCCTGTTGGCCGTGTTCACCAAGCCTTCGTTGCTGTAACACTCGCGGTGCTCAAAAGCAGTGCGATGCAGGCGTGGAGAGCGAGAGCGAAGACAAAGAGTGGAGACAAGAGGATAGGGAGGCGGGTATCTTGGATCGGATAACCCGTCACGCGCCGATTTAAGGAAGAATCGCCATGCGCTCCAATCTGATGTTGCTGATGGCTGCCACCATCTGGGGTATGGGCTTTGTCGCCCAGCGCCTCGGGATGGATCACATGGGGCCCTATACCTTCAATGGCCTGCGCTTTCTGCTCGGCGCCCTCTCCCTGTTGCCGCTGCTCTGGTGGCTCAAATCCCGACAACCTGTTGCCGTCGCGGGCGACCATCGCCAGCTGCTGATCGGTGGTGTACTGGCCGGGCTGGTGCTGTTCTGTGCCGCCTCCCTGCAGCAGGTGGGGCTGCTCTATACCACTGCCGCCAAGGCGGGTTTTATCACCGGGCTCTACATCATTCTGGTGCCGGTACTAGGGCTGCTGCTGCGCCACAAGAGTGGCCTCAATACCTGGATCGGCGCCATCATCGCGCTGGCCGGTCTCTATGTGTTGAGCGTCACCGACGAGTTCACCATCGGCTTTGGCGATCTGTTGCAGGTAGTCGGCGCCCTGTTCTGGGCTGTGCATCTGCTGCTGGTGGATCACTACTCCAATCGGGTTGCTCCCATCAAGCTCGCCGGGGTGCAGTTCGTAGTCTGCGGCCTGCTCAGCCTCGCCACCGCCTTTGTTATTGAAACTCCGACTGTTAGCGGCGCTGTGGCCGGTTGGCAGGCGCTGCTCTATGCCGGACTGGTGTCGGTCGGGGTCGGTTATACCCTGCAGGTGGTGGGGCAGCGGGGCGCTCATCCGGCCCACGCCGCCATCATCCTCAGTCTGGAGACCGTCTTTGCCGCCGTGGGTGGTGTGTTGCTGCTGGGTGAAACGCTGGATGAGCGCGCCATCGCCGGTTGCGCCCTGATGCTGGCGGGGATGCTCATTTCTCAGATCAGGCTGCGCTGGTGGTGGAAGTCGCGTCGGGACAAGGTGCCTGCGACCAAGTAAACCGCGCTCGCTGCATAACAACACGCCCCGACAGTCGGGGCGTTTTGCATGGTGGTAGCTCGGTCAGGGGCGCTGATCCAGCTCGCGCTCCAGCTCTACCGCCTTCTGACGGGCCGGATGGGTATTGAGGCGTTCCCAGTAGGCTTGCAGGTGCGGGAAGTGGGCCAGCTGACCACTTTGCGCCAGCAGATCCACCAGGAAGGAGTTCATGATGTCGGCGCCGGAGAGGCGATCCCCCACCAGATAGTGGCGATTCGCCAGTACCTCGTTGAGGTAGCCCAGCACCTTGGCACACTCCGCCTTGGCGTAGTCCGGCAGGAAGCGCATCGGGCTGCCATCCTTGCGCACGAACATGTCGAGCAGCAGCGGCAGGATGCCGGAGCTCTCGGCAAAGTGGAGCCACTGCAGATATTCGGGATACTCCGGGCTATCTGGTGCCGGTGCCAGCCGATCGGCGGCGTAGCGGGCAATTAGGTACTCGGTGATGGCGCCCGATTCCGCCAGCACCCGGCCGTCGAACTCGATGACCGGCGACTTGCCGAGAGGGTGAATGGCTTTGAGCTCGGGCGGTGCCAGAAAGGTCGCGGCATCGCGCTGGTAAGCCTTGATCTCATAGGGCTGGCCCAGCTCTTCGAGCAGCCAGATGATGCGTTGGGAGCGGGATTTGTTCAGGTGGTGCAGGACTATCATAACGACCTCGATTCGGTGACAGGATGGGGTATATGAGCGGACGAGGGAGGCGGTTCACCGATGGCTAAAAAAGAGCGGGCTGATGCCCGCTCCCTCGATGACTGACTCAGGCCTCCAGCGCCTGATCCAGATCCGCCAGAATGTCCTCGATCGCTTCGATCCCCACCGACAGCCGGATCATCTCGGGTTTCACGCCAGCTTTGGCCTGCTCCTCCTCGCTCAACTGGCGATGGGTGGTGGAGGCCGGGTGGCAGGCCAGCGACTTGGCGTCGCCGATGTTGACCAGCCGCTTGAAGATCTTGAGCGCATCGTAGAAGCGCACGCCCGCTTCATAACCATCTTTCAGACCGAAGGAGAGGATGGCCGAGGGGCGACCGGCCATGTACTTCTCTGCCAGCAAATAGTGGGGGTGACCCGGCAGACCGGCATAGCTGACCCAGGCTACCTTGGGGTGATGCTTGAGGTGGTGGGCGACCCGCAGGGCGTTGTCGACGTGGCGCTCCATGCGCAGGCTCAGGGTCTCCAGCCCTTGCAGCAGCAGGAAGGCGTTCATCGGCGCCAGCGCCGCGCCGGTATTGCGCAGCGGCACGGTACGCACCCGCCCGATAAAGGCAGCCGGGCCAAAGGCCTCGGTGTAGACCACCCCGTGGTAGGAGGGTTCGGGCCGGGTGAGCTGGGGGAAGCGTTCGGCGTGATCCGCCCAGGGGAACTTGCCCGAGTCGACGATGACACCGCCCAGCGAGTTGCCGTGGCCGCCGACATATTTGGTCAGGCTGTGGACCACGATGTCGGCGCCGTGTTCGATGGGCTTGCACAGCACGGGGGTGGCGACCGTGTTGTCGACGATAAGCGGCACGCCACGGGCGTGGGCTGCCTTGGCCAGCGCGGCCAGATCGACGATGTTGCCCGCCGGGTTGCCGATGCTCTCGCAGTAGACCGCCTTGGTCTTGTCGTCGATAAGGGCGGCGATGGCCTCGGCGCTGTCATCCTTGGCAAAGCGCACCTCGACCCCGAAACTCGGCAGCATGTGGGCGAACAAGGTGTAGGTGCCGCCATAGAGCTGGGGCGTGGAGACAATGTTGTCACCGGCGGCGGTCAGCGCCTGAATGGCGTAGGTGATGGCGGCGGAACCTGCCGAGACCACCAGCGCGGCAATCCCCCCTTCCAGCGCGGCCATCCGCTGCTCCAGCACATCGTTGGTGGGGTTCATGATGCGGGTGTAGATGTTGCCCGGCACCGCCAGATTGAACAGATCCGCCCCGTGCTGGGCGCTCTCGAACTCGTAGGCCACCGTCTGGTAGATGGGCACGGCGACCGCTTTGGTGGTGGGGTCGTTGGAAAAGCCGTGGTGCAAGGCCAGGGTCGCATCTTTCATCACACACTCCTTGTTGGATGTTGCTTATGGCAGTTATAGATGGATAGACGTCCAATCTATCAGGCCCGTGGCCGATGTAAACAGCAAGATCCGGCAAAGCAATGTCGCCCGCAGGGGATGCGCGTCCCGAGTGGTTGGCATGGCCCGCACTCAGAGGCGACGGCGATACTCCTTGTCATCGATCTGGTTCATATCCCACTGCATCAGGCGGTTGAGCTGCTGCATGGGATCCTCGATGAGCGCCAGCGGGTGCGGCAGGATCCGCTTGAAGTAACGGCGCAAGGTCTGCTGGATCCGGTTAGGTTTGAGGGGGTTGACGTGGCTCATGATAGTGCTCCTCTGCTGTGGTTCTCACGTTCACCAGCAGTATTGAGCTAAAATGCGGAAGTAAAAACTGATGACTTATAGCAACAGGATTTCCTCTTTTATGCCGACCGGTCGCCTCTACCAGCAATTTCAACGACTCGCCCAGCTGCTTGGCAGCGACGAGCGGGAGATCAGCCTCGCCGAGGTGGCGGATCTGCTCTGCTGCACCCCGCGCAACGCTCGCCTGCTGCTGCGGCGGATGCAGGATCAGGGCTGGCTCAGCTGGTCGGCGGAAGCGGGGCGGGGGCGGCGCTCCCGGCTCACCCTGCTCGATAGTCAGGAGAGCCTGACCCGGCGCCGCTTGCGGGATCTGCTCAGTCAGGGCCAGCTGGCGCAGGCGGTGCGGCTGGCCGAGGATCGCCTCGATCTGCTCACCCCGCTGCTGATCGAACAGCTCGGTCAGGCCACCCGCGAGGGGCGCCAGATCCTGCGGGTGCCCTACTACCGGCCGTTGCCGCAGTTGCTGCCCACCGGCCCGATGCGCCGCTCCGAAATTCACCTGAGCCGCCAGATCTTCAACGGCCTCACCCGGCGAAATGAGGAAAATGGGGAAATCGAAGGGGATCTGGCCCACCACTGGGAGTGTCTGGGCCCCTGCCACTGGCGCTTCTATCTGCGCCCGGCGGTGCGCTTTCACCACGGCCGCGAGCTGGTGGTGGAGGATGTGATGGAGAGCCTGCTGGCCCTGCGGGATCGCCCGCTGTTTTCCCATCTGATTCGGCTGGAGAGCCCCTGGCCGCGCACCCTGGATCTCTATCTCGACAGCCCGGATCCCTGGCTGCCCCACCTGCTGGCTGAACCGGTTGCGACCATTTTGCCACGGGAGCTCAAGGGGGAGGCGGGCTTTGCTCTGCAACCGGTGGGCACAGGCCCTTACCGGGTGGCCGCCAACGATCCCCTGCATCTTTGCCTTGCGGCGTTTGACGACTACTTCGGCCTGCGCGCCCTGCTCGACGAGATCGATATCTGGATGCTGCCGGAGCTGGCGGAGCGACTGGAGACCCACCTGCAGCTGGGGCGCGACAGCCCTGAGCTCGGTACCATGCGCGGCGAGTCGGAGCTGGAGTCGGGCTGCTACTTCCTGCTGCAGGACGATCGTTCCGGATCCTTGCAGGATCCCGCCCTGCGCCAGTGGCTCGGCCAACTGCTCAATCCGGTGGCTCTGATGGGGCGGGTCTCCCCCGAGTTGCAACGGGGTTGGACCAGCGCACTCGGTCTGCTGCCCCACTGGCGCGAAGCGCTGCCCGCGCCCTTGCCCACACCGACGCAGTTGCCGGGAAGACTGGTGCTCGCCTGCTTCAACCAGCATCTGGAATTCAACGAGTGCGCCAACGCCATGAGCAGCCTGCTGGCCGAACAGGGGATCCAGCTCGAGGTGCGCACTCTCGATTACGGTCGCTGGGTAAGCGGCGAGGATGAGGATGTGGATCTCTGGCTAGGCACCCTCAACCTCGAACATGCCGGCCCCTTTGCCCCCTACGCCTGGTTGCAGGGCACCCCGTTGCTGCGCAAGGTGTGGGGCAGTCAGCATGAGTTGTGGCAGGGGTTGATGCAGTGGCGCGCCAGCGGTGCCGAGCCGGGGCCGCGAGCCCTGCTGGCAACTGTGCAGCAGCAGAGCTGGTTTGTGCCGCTGTTTCACCACTGGCTGGAGCTGGAGAGCCGGGTCGGCGTGCACGGGGTGCGGATGACGGCGCTCGGCTGGTTCGATTTTCGCAGCGCCTGGTTGCGGCCCGAGCCGACCCATCAGCCCGCAGAGGCGCCATAGTTCGCCCAATTTCTGGCGCGGCTGACGTGCGCGCCGGGGGCGCTTTGGTGAAAAATCAGTAAAACGGCCGCCGCAGCACAGTTTGTGTCACGCCTCTGTGCCATGCTGTTTCAGGTTATGGACAGCAGAGCAAATGAGGAAAACGATGAGCAACAATTCAGACAGTTCCGCAGGAAAATGCCCGGTCATGCACGGGGGAACCACCTCCGTCGAGACGTCCAGAATGGAGTGGTGGCCGAAGAGCCTCAACCTCGACATTCTTCACCAACACGATACCAAGACCAATCCGCTGGGGGCCGGTTTCAACTATCGGGAAGCCTTGAGGGGGCTCGATATGGCGGCCCTCAAGCAGGATGTGACCGCCCTGATGACCGACAGTCAGGATTGGTGGCCCGCCGACTGGGGCCACTACGGCGGCCTGATGATCCGCATGGCCTGGCACTCGGCCGGGACTTACCGCATCGCCGATGGCCGCGGCGGCGGTGGCAGCGGCAACCAGCGTTTCGCCCCGCTCAACTCCTGGCCGGATAATGCCAACCTCGACAAGGCCCGTCGCCTGCTGTGGCCCATCAAGAAGAAGTACGGCAACAAGATCAGCTGGGCCGATTTGATTATTCTGGCGGGCACCGTGGCTTATGAGTCCATGGGGCTCAAGACCTTCGGCTTCGCCTTTGGCCGTGAGGATATCTGGCACCCGGAGAAGGATATCTACTGGGGATCGGAGAAAGAGTGGCTGGCGCCCAGCGGCAAGCCGGGCGGTCGTTACTCCGGCGAGCGGGATCTGGAAAACCCGCTGGCGGCGGTGATGATGGGGCTTATCTACGTCAACCCGGAAGGGGTGGATGGCCAGCCCGATCCGCTGAAAACCGCGCAAGATATGCGGGTCACCTTCGCCCGCATGGCGATGGATGATGAAGAGACGGTGGCGTTGACTGCCGGTGGCCACACCGTCGGCAAGGCTCACGGCAACGGCGATGCCAAACAGCTTGGCCCCGAGCCGGAAGGGGCCAACCTCGAGGAGCAGGGGCTCGGCTGGATTAACCACCACAGCCGCGGCATCGGCCGCAACACGGTGACCAGCGGCATCGAGGGGGCCTGGACCACCCACCCGACCCAATGGGACAACGGCTACTTCGATCTGCTGTTCAAGTACGACTGGTGGTTGCAAAAATCACCGGCGGGGGCCCATCAGTGGGAACCGATCAATATCGCCGAAGAGGATATGCCGGTGGATGTGGAGGACCCGTCGATCCGCTGCAAACCCATGATGACGGATGCCGACATGGCGCTCAAATTCGACCCCGAGTATCGCAAGATTGCCGAGCGTTTCCGCGATGACCCGGCGGCTTTCTCCGACGCCTTCGCCCGCGCCTGGTTCAAGCTGACCCACAGGGATATGGGGCCGAAGAGCCGCTATGTCGGCCCCTATGTGCCGACAGAAGATCTGATCTGGCAGGATCCGGTGCCAGCCGGGCGTGCCGATTATGATGTGGCGGCGGTGAAGGCCAGGATCGCCGCCAGCGGCCTCTCCATCAGCGAGCGGGTGAGTACCGCCTGGGATAGTGCCCGTACCTTCCGTGGCTCTGATAAGCGGGGCGGTGCCAACGGCGCCCGCATCCGGCTGGCGCCGCAGAAGGATTGGCCGGGCAACGAACCGGCGAGGCTGGCGAAGGTGCTGGCGGTCTATGACAAGCTGGCGGCCGAGTGTGGCGTCAGCGTCGCGGATCTCATCGTGCTGGGGGGCAACCTCGCCATCGAGCAGGCTGCCCAGGCCGCCGGAGTGACGGTGAGCGTGCCGTTTGCGCCGGGCCGGGGGGACGCCACTCAGGCCCAGACTGATGTGGCCTCGTTCGAGGTGCTGGAACCGCTGGCCGACGGCTTCCGTAATTGGCTGAAGCAGGACTATGTGGTGACGGCGGAGGAGTTGCTGCTGGATCGCGCCCAGTTGATGGGGCTCACCGCCTGCGAGATGACGGCGCTGGTCGGCGGGATGCGGGTGCTCGGCACCAACCACGGCGGAACCGGGCACGGGGTCTTTACCGATCGGGTCGGGGTACTCAGCAACGACTTCTTCGTCAACCTGACCGACATGGGCTACCAGTGGCTGCCAAAAGCGAGCAATCTCTACGAGATGCGCGATCGCTGCAGCGGCGCGCTGAAGTGGACGGCCACCCGGGTGGATCTGGTGTTCGGCTCCAACTCGGTGCTGCGCGCCTATGCCGAGGTCTATGCCCAGGACGACAACAAGGAGAAGTTTGTCTGTGACTTCATCACCGCCTGGAACAAGGTGATGAATGCGGATCGCTTCGATCTGTTGGGCTAGTCCCCGAGCCGTTTGGTTATTTGCACCCGCCCCGCACAGCCAAGATGTGCGGGGCTTTTTACTACCCGCTTTTCTGTGCAGCCCTACAATCCGCCGTGCTGCGACACCTGCTGGCCGGTCGCGCAGGGCCGCTGG
Source organism: Aeromonas sp. DNP9 (assembly GCF_001728955.1). Taxonomy (NCBI): domain Bacteria; kingdom Pseudomonadati; phylum Pseudomonadota; class Gammaproteobacteria; order Aeromonadales; family Aeromonadaceae; genus Aeromonas; species Aeromonas sp. DNP9. Next base: position 43,079 of record NZ_LYSQ01000003.1, read on the forward strand.
CATCCCTGTGCTTGGGCCAGCAGTATCATGTAACATGCTGATCCGCTGATGATGCCCGGCGGCCACCCATTGGCCACTGATGTCCCATGAACGAACAAGGACAGAAACAAAGAGACAAGGAGTCAACCCATGCTGGAAATGCAGATCCAACCCCGCTTTCAGGAGACGGATGCCCTCGGCCATATCAACAATACGGTGCCGGCGGTCTGGTTCGAATCGGCGCGGGATCCCCTGTTCCGGATCTTCTCCCCCGATCTGGATGTGCATAACTGGCATCTGATCATCGCGGGCTACACAGTGCAGTTCAAACGGGAGCTGTTCTACGGCCAGCCGGTCACCATCAAGACTGGCGTGCGCCGCATCGGCACCAGTTCTTTCACGGTCTGGCAGGAGGCCTGGCAGGGCGGCGAACTGGCCGTCACCGCCGAAACGACCCTGATCCATTTTGACTACCGGGCCCGCCAATCCCAGCCCCTGAGCGATGCTCACCGGGAGGGGCTGCGGGCCTGGCTGACAGAGAGTTAACCACGGGCCGGATGGCCCATCACAGGAGTGTTATGTACAACTCAATGCGCAACACAGCGATCGCGCTGACCCTGGGATTCTGCTCCCTCCCTTCTCTGGCCGCTTCTCTCGCCGAGCAGTTTACCCTGATGGAGAAGGGGGCCGAGAGCGCCCTCGATACCCGTCAATTCAGCCATGACGGCGTCGATATCAAGGCCTGGATCGATGGCGCCCCCGTCATCATCGCCGTGCCCATCATGAACGAGCTGGGCAAGCTGGAAGGGGAGAGCCGCTACTACTTCAAGGGCGGCAAGCTGTTCGGGGTCAAAGAGCCCGCCGCCCAGTTCGCCTTTGACGACAGCGGCAAGCTGACCCAATGGCTGGACGAGAAGGGTCAGCCCGCCGAGTTCGTCAGCAAGATGAGCATGCAGCAGCGTCAGGAGTGGCTCACCAAGCGGGCCGCCGAGCTGAGCAAGCTGTTTGTGGTGAGCGCGGCCGAACAGAAGGCGGCCAAGGGGGGCGTCAAGCTGAAGGGGGCTGAGCTCGCCCACTGGCTCTGCAACGGCAAGCTGATGGATCTCGCCCACGGCGACAAGGTGATCTTCGAGCAGGATAAGCTGAAGATTGGCGAGCAGGGGATCGAGGGGGAGGTCTCCCTGCGTCAGGATAAGGGGTGGCAGGAGCTGAGCCTCAAGTGCGAGGTGCAGGGCACTCAGGTGACCCGCCTCACCTGGCAGCCGCTGCCGGGGGCCAACAAGCCGCAATAAGCGCAATAGCAAGGGGGCCCATCGAGGGCCCCCTTCTCATTCGGCTTGTGGCTCCCCCAGCTTGAGCCGGGTGAGCGCCTCGACCCGGCGCCACTGTCCGGGCTCGAACCAGCGGGCCAGCAGCTCCTGCTGCTGTTCGGCCCTGGCCTCGTTCGGTAGTTGCCTGAGCTCGGCCAGAAAACCGCTGAGCTGCTCCTCGAACCCTTGCCGGTTCTGCTCCAGCTGGCGCATCCGATCCACCGCTTCCGGCCCCCCCGTCTCCAGCAGCAGAGCCTCCCGTTTGGCTGGCTCCATCTGCGCCAGCTCTTGCAACTCCTCAATCAGGCGGCTGTTGGCCTCCGCCTCGCGAAACCAGCCCGGTTGCTCCGCCAGCCAGAGATCCAACTCGCTGGCCAGCTGCGACTTGTCGCTGTCTCTTGCCTCCGCCAGCGCCCTGCGGCGCAGGGTCAACTGCTCCATCATTCGATCCTCGGCAAACAGCTGGGCCTGCTCCGCCGGGGTAAAGCTCTGCTGGCGCAGCTGCTCCCGCTCGTCAAACAGGATCTGCAGGCTGGCGAGGGAGATCTCGGTGGGCACCGTCAGGCTGCTCTGGGCGGAGACAAAGGTGCGATAGCGCGCCTGCAGGGCATCGGCAGCCTCCTGCTCGGGATCGTGCGGGTGGCTCTGTGCATGCTGGCTGGCTTGAGCGGGGGATGAGTCTGCCGTCGGTGCCGTGGGCCAGAGCAACACCCCGCCAAGCAGCAGGGTGATGGCGCAGGGCACGACGAGCAGGGTGGCTATCTTCATAGTCCCAGCTCCTTGAGACGGTTGGCATGCTGGCGATAGAGGGTGACCGGATCGGTCTCGAACAGATGGTGGATACCGAAGGACTGGTTCACTTCGTCCAGATGGTTCATCCGGTAGTCGGTGCCGATCACCTTGCCGAGGTGGCTGCTGCAGACCCCGACCAGTCCGTCATTGGGCTCCTTGAAGAAGGCACCGGTCAGCGCCAGCGCAGGATCCACCGGATCCAGCAGATTGGTCAGGTTGCCGCGTCCGCTCCAGGAGAAGTAGTAGACGCCGTTGCTGGCCTGCATCGGCCCCTCGCCGCAATAGCGGCTGGGCAGCCCCTCCGGGTAGCGCTGATTGAACTGGCTGGCCCCCTTGCTGGTGAGGGCATCGAGCGCGGCGACCGGATCTTGCGGTAGCTGGCTCCCGCCGGAGAGCAGTGAAATCATGCCGGAGAGAGCGTGGGCCGCGGCGGCCGCCAGCTTCTCGGCGGCGCTGCCGGGGGCGGCATTGGCCCGCACCAGATCGGCAATCTCGGAGCCATAGTTGACTCCGCCGACGCTGGTGGCGGAGGCGACCAGTTCGGGGGCGACCGAGGCAACATAGCGGATGGTGGGGCCGCCGTGGGAGTGGCCGATCAGGTTGACCTTCTCGGCACCGGTGGCAGCCAGCAGCAGCTCAACCTGGGCGAGCAGTTGCTCCCCCCGTTGCTCCGAACTGGCGGTGGCCGATACCTGGGCCACGTAGACTTTGGCTCCATCCCGGCTCAGGGCCTGGGGAATGCCGTAGAAGTAATCGACCCCGAGCAGCTTGTCGAAGCCGAACAGGCCGTGCACCAGCACTATGGGGTAGCGGGTCTGGGTGTATCCGCTGGCGTGTGCCAGCATGGGCAGGGTACAGAGCAGCACCAGAAGCCATCTCTTCATCATCAGCATCCTTGTTGATTCGTGAGGAACAGATTGTGTGGCGTACTCCATGTTCGCCGGTGCCAGTATGGTGGCTGCTGACGGGAGAGGCTGTGAGGGGGATCGCAACTCGGGATTCAAAAGGGATTCAGGATGCGGGCGGGGAGGCTGTGCTCCCCGCCCCGCGGCTTATTGCCACTCCACCAGGTGGTACTGCTTCTTGCCCCGGCGCAGCAACAGGTAGCGGCCAAACAGCCGATCCGCAGTACTCAGCAGCTCATCCTGCTTGAGCATCCCATTGAGGCTGATGGCGCCCGCCGCCAGCAGTTCACGGGCGATGCGCCTGGAGTTAGCCAGACCGCAGCTGACCAGCAGACTGACCAGATCCGTCTCGCCGCTGATGATGCTGCTCGGCATGCCATCCTGCGCCAGCTGGGCCAGATCGCTCTCGCCGAGGCGGGTCACGTCGCCGCTAAACAGCAGTTCGCTGATGCGCTGCACCGCCGCCAGCGCCGCTTTGCCGTGCACCAGCTCGGTCAGTTCGTTCGCCAACACCTGCTGGGCCAGCTTGCGCCCTTGCCGCGTGGCATCCTCTGCCTCCAGCGCCTCAATCTCGGTCAGCGGCATAAAGCTGTAGTAGCGCAGGAATCGGTAGACATCCTCATCCGCGGTGCCGAGCCAGAACTGGTAGAAGGCGTAAGGGGAGGTGAGCGCCGGATCGAGCCAGACCGCACCACCCTCGGTCTTGCCAAACTTGGTGCCGTCTGCCTTGGTGATAAGTGGCAGGGTCATGCCGTGGACCTGCGCCTGATGGAGGCGACGGGTCAGATCCATGCCGCTGGTGATATTGCCCCACTGGTCGTTGCCGCCAATCTGCAGGGTGCAGCCGAGCCGCTGGTGCAGCACCGCAAAGTCGTAGGATTGCAGCAGAGCGTAGGAGAACTCGGTGAACGAGATGCCCTGATCCGGGCGAGCCAGCCGCTGGCGCACCGATTCCCGCGCCAGCATGGCATTGACCGAGAAGTGCTTGCCGATATCCCGCAGAAAATCGAGGGCGGACATCTGCCCCATCCAGTCGCCATTGTTGACCAGTTGCGGGGCAGACATACCATCATCGGCGGGCAGCAGCGCCCTGATTTGGGCCGACAGGCTGGCGACCCAACCCTGCACGGTATCGGCACTGTTGAGGCTGCGTTCGGTCGCCTTGAAGCTGGGGTCGCCGATAAGGCCGGTTGCCCCGCCCACCAGTGCCACCGGGGTGTGGCCCGCCAGCTGGAATCGGCGCAGCATCAAGAGCGGCACCAGATGACCGATATGCAGGCTGCCGGCGGTGGGATCGAACCCGCAATAGACGGTGCGCGGGGTGGCAAGATGATCGGCTAGGGCCGCCGGGTCGGAATTCTGGGCCACAAGGCCGCGCTCGGTCAGCTCATCGAGCAGGTGGGGGTTGATCATGGGTACTCCAACAACAGGGGAAAAGCCGTCATCCTCGCCGTTCTGGCTGGTGGCGGATATGTCCCCTGAGGGACAGTTTTGCCACTCTCGTGCTAGCATTCAGTCATAGCGGGGAATCGCTCCCCGTCAACGGAAACGTGTCACCATGACCCAGCCATTCACCACAGATGCCTTGACCCGCAGCATGACCGAGGTGGTCGATGCCCTGCACAGCAGCGCCTTTGCGGCGGCGCTGGTGCGGCTGATCCAGCAACAGGTGGCGTTTGATTGTGCCCTGCTGCTCGGGGTGGGGCAGCGCCCCGTCTACCTCTACGACAACCTCAATCATCAGCGGGCTCTGCTGTTTGATCGCTACCTCACCAGCCACTTCAGCCAGGATCCCTTTATGCAGGCGCTGGAGCAGGGCTTGCCTGCCGGCGTCTGGACCCTGGCGCAGGTCTCCCAAGGGCGGCTCGATCCCGAATATCGCCACCACTTCTATCAGGCTACCGGCTGGCAGGAGGAGGTGGGGCTGATCCTGCCGGTGCGGGACGGACTGACGCTGATGCTGTTTCTGGGACGACTCGACAAGCGCAGCACCCTCAGCCGTGACGAGCTGGCGAGGCTGGAGCAGCTGTTCCCGCTGGTGCATTCGCTCTGTCGTCAGCAGTGGCAGCAGAGCCAGCCGCTGCTGGCCCAGAGCACTGCACTGCCAGACAGCGCCAGCCTCAGGAGTGCGGTGGAGCAGGCGATGGCGAGCGTGGGGGGGGATCGGCTTACCCGGCGCGAGCGGCAGGTGGTGGAGTTGCTGCTGCAGGGGCTGGATACCGAGGCGATTGCCGCGGAGCTCGGGATTGGCAGCGGCACGGTGAAGAATCACCGCAAGCATCTCTATGGCAAGCTACGGCTCGGCTCGCGGGCCGAGCTGTTCCATCTCTTTCTGAACCACCTCATTACGGCGCCGCTGGAGCCATCCCCCGCCTCATCGGCGGGAGATACAACGAGCCCGCCATAGGGCGGGCCGGGGTTACTCGAGGCGCGGGAGGGGGGGATTGGTTTCGGGCAGGATACTGAGCAACTGGTAGCGCTTCACCAGCTGCTTGTATTCATCCCCCTGTCTGACCTTGTCCAGCGCCTGTTGCAGGCGGGCAACCTGCTGCTTGTCTGCCCTCAGGTTGAAGGCGAAGCAGTTGTCCTGCTCTTCAAGAATCGCGACGGTGACAAAATCCTCGCTGGGGAAACCCAGCTCCTTGGCCTGATGGCGCAACATCACCTCGTTGCCCGCCACCAGATCGGTGCGTGCCATGATGAGCTGGCGCACCACCTGCTCCATGCGCTCTACCGACATCATATTGCCCGGGCTGATCCCGCGGTTGAGCAGCAACTGCTCCCCGACATCCGCCTGCATCACGCCGATCTGCAGTTTGGCGAGATCCGCTTTGCTGGCCACTTTGGGGGCATCCTGCTTGCGGCCGACCAGCGCGACCCTGGAGTGGCTGATGGGGCAGACCCAGAGGAAGTGGGGATCCCGCTCCTTGGTGTGCGCCGTGGTAAAGAGCACGGCCTCTTGCTGCTGGGTCAGCAGATACCAGCCGCGGGCCCAGGGCAGAAAGTGGATGGGTTGCTCCGGCTCCCCCATTTCGCGCCACATCAGGCGCAGCAACTCGACCGCCAACCCCACAGGCTGACCATTTTTATCCTGGCCATTGAGTGGCATGTTCTGCTCCGAATAGTAGATAAGTGCCGGAGCAGGGAGCGCGATAAACAGGGCGAGAGAAGCGAGAGCAGGGAGCAGACGATGCATGATGCACTCCTTGTGCGGGTAGTTACCTAACAGTCTATGTGGCCTTTTCCATAACGTCATGATCCGGTAGCGGGATAAAAAACAGGCCACCTTGCGGTGGCCTGTCGGTTTATTTGAGCAGGGCTTCCATCTCCGCCTCTGCCTTGGCGCGAGCCTTGGCTTCCGCCGCTCTGGCGGCATCGGCGACGCTCTCTCCGGCCGTATGGGATGCGGTACTGACGGCCTGCCGGGCTGGTTCGGCAACGGCCTTGGTAGCTTCTTGCGCCGCGGGCGCAGCGGCGCTGCTGACGGCCTGTTTGGCAGGAGCTGTAACAGCCTTGGTGGCCTCTTGCGTCGCGGTTGCTGTAGCGCTGCTAATGGCCTGTTTGGCAGGAGCTGTAACAGCCTTGGTGGCTTCCTGTGTCACGGTCGCGGCGGCACTGCTGACTGTCTGTTTGGCCGGAGCGACAACGGCTTTGGTGGCTTCTTGCGTCACGGTCGCAGCGGCGCTGCTGATGGCCTGTTTGGCCGGAGCGGCAACAGCCTTGGTGGCTTCTTGGGCCGCGGTTGCAGTGGCGCTGCTGACGGCCTGTTTGGCCGGAGCGGTAACAGCCTTGGTGGCTTCTTGCGTCGCGGTCGCAGCGGCGCTGTTGACGGCTTGCTTGGCCGGATCAGCAACGGCCTTGGTGGCTTCTTGGGTCATGGTCGTAGTGGCGCTGCTGACTGCTTGCTTGGCAGGAATGGCAACAGCCTTGGTCGCTTCTTGCGTTGCAGTCGCAGCGGCACTGCTCACCGCTTGCTTGGCTGGCGCAGTGACTGCGGTGGTTGCACTACGGGTCAGATCGGTCGCGCTTTGGCTCACCGCTTGAGTTGCCTGCCCTGTGGCGTTGGCGGCTGCGCCGCTGATAGCCTGACTTGCGCTGTTGGTCAGCGAGCCGGTGACGCCGCGGGTCACTGTGCCCAGCGCGCTGCCAAGGGAGAAGGGGGAGGCGCCACTCTGACTGGTCGCTGCGCCGGTCAGGGCATTGGCCGCCGGGGTGAGCTGGCTGGTGGGGGTCTGCCAGCCCTGCATGGCGGTTGGCCAGGTCGGTGCCGTGCCTGCCAGATTTTCGCCGAAGGTCAGGGTGGTGCCATCCCCTTTTTGCAGCAATACCGACATCTGGTTGGTTTGCGAGTTCCACACCATCCCCGCTTGCTTGGCGATATCCGGCACCGGCGCATACTCGGAGACCACATAGAAAAGCGGCCCCTCCTGCTGTAACTTGTCGGCAGTCTTGAGCAACTGCATGGTGCTGTCGTAATTGGGGCCAAGGATGGCGGTCATCCGATCCTTGATCAGGGGTTGTTCGAACAGATTGACCTCGTTTGGGTCAAAGCCGACCAGCGGCTTGAGCAGGGCCCACATCAGCTGGCTGGTGGGGCTCATCATCAGCAATGGGGCAACGCAGGCGGACAACATCAGGCTCAGGCAGGCCGCCTGAAGCAACGGCATGATACGCATTGGGATAATATCCAAATAACGATTTGATAAATAAGGTTATATTTTGTCAGGACGTGACAAATTCACCGGAAGTTTGCGCGTGGCAGCGAGAGACTGCCCGCAGGCGCTGGCAGGCTACCATATTGGTTCCACAATGCCAGCAGGCAGTATGATTGTCAGTCAAGTAAACCCCGGGGCTGGTCGACTCTTCGAGAGTGCCTCCCATCGAAACAGGATCCCTCTCATGAAAAATGTACTGCTCTGCCTGCTGGCCTCCCTCTGGCTCGCCCCCGCTCTGGCCGCGTCCAAAACCACTGTGGTGGGCGAGTCTGCCAGTCCCGAGCTGGTGTTGCCGCTGGGCTCATTGCCCGAGCGGGTTTGCTGGTTTGCGGATCAGAAATATTCCGAAGGGGCCCGCATTCTGCAGGGAGATATCTGGCTGGAGTGCGGCCCGCAGAACGACCTCGAGAGCAATGGCCCGCTGGCCTGGCGCTCTCCTGCGGTGGTGTTGCCTGCCACCCGGGGAGCAAAAGATCAGAAGACGATTTCCGTGGGTCAGTGAGGCTTTTCTTGATCCAGCTAAAGACATGGACGTGATCCCTGTCGCATAATGCAGCTCCTTTCTTCTCTTGGCTGGAACCTAAGAAATGGCTCGTCGCTCTTCCAATGCACAACGTCGTCGCAGTAGCTGGTGGTACAAACGCTTGTTGGCAAGGGAGCGGGAAGAGCGTGAAGCGCGTTCCGTCCGGGATTGATACAGCATTGAAAAACGGAGCTTCTGGCTCCGTTTTTGCGTTTATTACTCTTAGCAGAATAACAACGGGGGCCATCAGGCCCCCGTTTTGTTTTTGCAGATGTTGCCTGCTTGTGGCTTAGCGCTGCAGGGAGGCCAGTGCCAGTTCGACTCGTTTAGCGTACTCGGGGTCGGCCTGTTCGAAGTGTTTGAGCTGGGCCGCGACGATGGCGTCATCCTCCACATTGATAAGGGAGCGGGCCAGGTTGGCGGCGAGCCGCGAACGCTGCCCCTCGTCCATGATACGGAACAGGTTGCCCGGCTGGCTGTAGTAGTCGCTGTCGTAGTCACGGAAGTCGTAGTGCAGGGCGGCCCCTTCCAAACTCAGCGCCGGTTCGTGCTGCTCGCTCGGCTGCTGGGTGCCGAAACGGTTCGGCTGATAGTTGGGGCTGGCGCCGCCATTGCTGTCCGCCCGCATGGCACCGTCACGATGGGCGCCGTGATGGAACGGGCAGCGCGGGGCGTTGACCGGCAGCAGACCGTGGTTGACACCGAGGCGATAGCGCTGGGTGTCACCGTAGGAGAAGAGTCGCCCTTGCAACATGCGATCCGGCGAGAAGCCGATACCGGGCACCACGTTGGCCGGGGTAAAGGCGGCCTGCTCCACATGGGCGAAGTAGTTGTCCGGGTTCTGGTTGAGCTCCAGCACGCCCACCGGGATCAGCGGGTAGTCGCTGTGCGGCCACACCTTGGTCAGGTCGAAAGGGTGAATGTTGTAAGTCTGGGCTTCGGCCTCCGGCATCACCTGCACATAGACCTTCCAGCGCGGGAAGTCGCCCCGCTCGATGGCATTGAACAGATCCGCCTGACTGGTCTCCCGATCCTGCCCGACGGCGGTGGCGGCCTCTTCATCGGTGTAGAAGCTGTGGCCCTGCTCGGTCTTGAAGTGGAACTTGACCCAGAAGCGCTCGTTGGCGTCGTTGATAAAGCTGAAGGTGTGGCTGCCGTAGCCGTTCATCTCCCGCAGGCTCTTGGGGATGCCGCGATCGCTGAACAGTATGGTGACCTGATGCAGGGATTCCGGATGGCGTGACCAGAAGTCCCAGGCGGCAGTGGCGCTGCGCAGGTTGGTGCGCGGATCCCGCTTCTGGGTGTGGATGAAGTCAGGGAATTTCAGCGGATCACGGATGAAAAAGACCGGGGTGTTGTTGCCCACCAGATCCCAGTTGCCCTGCTCGGTATAGAACTTGAGGGCGAAGCCGCGCACGTCGCGTTCGGCATCGGCGGCGCCCTTCTCACCGGCTACGGTGGAGAAACGCAGGAATACAGGCGTCTGCTTGCCGATGGCGCTGAACAGATCGGCCTTGCTGAACTGGCTGATGTCGTGGGTCACGGTAAAGGTGCCGTAGGCGCCCGAGCCCTTAGCGTGAACCACCCGCTCGGGAATGCGCTCGCGGTCGAAGTGGGCGAGTTTCTCCATCAACCAGATATCCTGCATCAGGATGGGGCCGCGCGGACCGGCGGTGAGGCTGTTGTTGTTGTCGACGACGGGGGCGCCGTTGGCGCTGTGCAGAGTCTTGTCAGTCATGGCTTCTCTCCTTGTTGATATGGGGTCAGCCTACGGATCTGCGACGTGCTCGGCCAATGGGCCTTTCCTCGCCCTTTGATAGGCAAGACAAATGGGTGCGTGTAGGGGATGTGTAACCGCGCCAGATATTGCATGATGGTGGCTTCGAGAAGGAGCCTCATATGCAGATTACTATCCGTCATGCCGAACCCGCCGATGCCCCCGCCTTGCGGGATCTTTACGCCATGCCCACTGCCCAGGCGGGCACTTTGCACCTGCCTATGCCACCCCTTAGCCAGTGGCAGAAGCGGTTGGAGAACGACAGCGTGGTGGCACTGGTCGCCGACGTTGACGGCCTGCTGGTAGGCCAGCTATCGCTGCTGGTTGAGCCCAATCCGAGACGCAAGCATGTGGCCGGTATTGGCATGGGAGTGCGGGATGACTGGGCTGGCAAGGGGGTTGGCTCTGCCCTGATGGCCGCGGCGCTGGATCTGGCCGATAACTGGCTCAACCTGCACCGGATTGAGCTGACCGTCTATACCGACAATGAGGCCGCACAGGCGCTTTATCGCAAGTTCGGTTTTACCGAGGAGGGGCGAGCCCGTGACTATGCCTTCCGCCAAGGGCGTTATGTGGATGCGCTCTATATGGCCAGAGTTGCGGGGAGCGTCAGTCGCTAACGGTATGGTCGATTATCAGGCCAGATTGCGCCCGGTGATCCGGGCGCTGGAGCAGAACCCCGAGCTCTGCCTCAGTGAGGCGGCCACTCTCGCCTCGCTCTCCAGCTATCACTTTCACCGGGTCTTTACCGCCGTCACCGGCGAAACCCCGGCCGAGATGCAGCGCCGCTTGCGGCTGGAGCGGGCGGCCCGCTCCCTCTGTTACAGCCGGGATCCGGTGACCGAGATTGCCTTCTCGGCCGGTTTTGCCAGCTCGCAGGCCTTTGCCAAGGCGTTTCGCAAGCAGTTTGCCATGACGCCGGGGGCGCTGCGCCGCCAACCATCACTATTGCAACTGAGCAAGAATGGACACTCGGCCGCCCGCGAGGCTGGTTATGCTGAAAGCCGTTCCCATGAAAGGAGGCAACCGATGAAAACCGAACAGATGGCCCCGCGCACCCTGGCCTATATCCGGGTGACCGGCCCTTACGGCACTGGCTATGAACCGGTGTGCGACCAGCTCTATCAATGGGCCGCCGGGCTGGGGCTGGCCGAGGGGGAGTGGATCTTTATTTACCACGACAACCCCGAAATCACCGCACCCCAGCAGTGCCGCACCGATATCTGCGTCACCGTTCCTGCGGGTACCAAAGGCGGCGGCAATGTGGAGATCCAGCCGCTGGCGGGTGGCCGTTATGGCCAGTCACGTTTCACCGTGACCGAACCGGCCCAATATCCAGCGCTCTGGCAGCAACATATCGGTGAGGTGGTGGCGGCCGGTTTCGAATTTGATGATCGACCCTGTTTCGAGCTCTATCACAGCTTCGATCCGGTGACCAAGGTCGCGGATGTGAGCTTCTGCTCCAGCCTCAAGGGGTAGGACACAACAAGACGGAAGGGCGGTGCAGAACGTCGCGCAGAAACGAGAGAGCCGGACAGTGTCCGGCTCTTGTGCATCTGGCGGATGGGGCGGCGGTTAGCGCTGGAACCCCTTCTGGGCGAACTTGGGTCTGGCATTCATGATCTGCTCCACCTGCTCGTCGCTCATCTTGCCGCGCGACAGCCCCAGCACCTTGTAGGTGAGCAGCGGTCGGGCGGGCAGGGCGATCATCAGGGCGCGGATCTGGTTCTCGTCATCCTTCTCCCGGGTCGGCTTGCCGTAGGCGTAGGTGAGGACACCGGCATCCATCAGGTTTTTGACGGCGGGCTCGGTGATCGGCAAGTTTATGACGCTTTTACGCTGTAGCACGAACTCGCGCAGCACCGCCTTCTCGTTGAAGTCGAGGAAGCCAATCATCTGGGCCAGCTGATCCTGCTGACGGCGTGCCTGCCACTCTTCGCATGCCCACTCCCAGGCGATCAGGAAGCCCTGACTGCAGAAGTAGGAGATGGCGATCAGCATGCCGACCCCCAGCCAGGCCGCATGATCCGCAGCCCACTGGCTGACGGCCCCTTTCATCAGCCCGGCCGGAAACAGCAGAATGATGCTGCAGCAGAGCAACAACCAGACCATCAGCCAATTGAGGCGGTTCAGTTGATAGAAATGTTGGATCCACCGTTTCATTGTTCATCCTTCCCAAACTGTTGTGGATAGTGAACTACCTACAGCAATCGGTGTGCCAACAGCGCAATAGCGGTGGGGAGGAGGGGCTGGCGAGGTTACATTCCCTTACAACTTATTGAATGAGTTGTCATTAATTTGCCTTGTGAGGCGGCGGTCTAGTTGCTAAAACGTCCCCTCAGTCATTGGGGAGTAGCAACCCGCCCGCATTCCGGGCCGGGCCCATGTCAACACTCTTGGATCCTCGTATCCATGGCATGGGCGGCGATAGGCACTATCGCTCTGCAAGACCTTTGGCCTCGATATGCACGCCAGCCGGGCGAGCCATATCGGGTCCATCGGTTATTCTGCTCGCCTGGCGGTATCTATTATGTTGATTACCCTGCTGTTATTTCTCGTCTCTGCGGTCACCATCTACCTTGCCTGCGAATACTTCGTCAACGGCATCGAGTGGACCGGCCACCACTTCAAACTCTCCCAAAGCGCCACCGGCTCCCTGCTGGCGGCACTGGGTACGGCGCTGCCCGAGTGTATCGTGACCCTGACCGCTCTGCTGATGGGCAACACAACCGCCCAGCAGGAGATCGGCATTGGTGCCGCCCTCGGCGGGCCGCTGGTGTTGGCCACCATCGGCTATGCAGCGGTCGGCCTCACCCTGTTGCTTTGCATGGGGCGTACCGAACGGGCCATCGATGGCGAGGTGCAGCGCGAGATTGGCCGGGATCAGCGCTGGTTTATGGGCATCTTTCTGGTGGCTACCGCGCTGGGGCTGGTCGCTTTCACCGGCAAGAGCTGGCTGGCCCCGCTCTTCCTGCTGGTCTACCTCGTCTATGTAAGGCGCGAGCTGAAACAAAGCGACAGCCATGAGGTCGAGCTGCCAGAGCCCCTCAAGCTGGCCCCAGATGCCGGGATCCCGCCCCTTGGCAAGGTGTTGCTGCAGACGCTGGCTGCGCTGGTGGTGGTGGCGCTGGCGGCCCAGCTGTTTGTTCATCAGCTGGAGAGCATGGGCGAGCTGTTTGGCCTCTCGCCGGTACTGGCGGCCCTGCTGCTGAGCCCGGTGGCGACCGAGATGCCGGAGCTGATGAACGTGCTGATCTGGGTGAGACAGGGCAAAAACCGGCTGGCGCTGGCCAATATCTCCGGGGCCATGATGATCCAGGGCACCATCCCCAAGGCGTTCTGCTTGCTCTTCACCCCCTGGCTGCTGGATGGCGCCATGATGGCCTCCTCGCTGGTGACACTGCTGGCGGTCGGCTTGCTGTGGTGGGGGTTCAGAAAGGGAACCATGACCGCCGGACGGCTGGCGCTGGTTGGTCTGCTCTATCTCGGTTTCTGCGGCTGGCTGCTGGTGAGCTGAAACGGGAAGCGCGGATATGAAAAAGCCCCCTTGGCAGGGGGCTTTGTTGTATCGGTTGGGCAGCGCTTACAGGGCGGCGATCTCGGCCTGCTGGGCTTCCAGCTTGGTCAGCTGGAGACGGTAATCTTCCAGCTTCTCGCGCTCTTTGGCGATAACCGCTTCCGGCGCCTTGGCGACGAAGGCTTCGTTGCCAAGCTTGCCTTCGATGCGGCCGCACTCGCCCACCAGACGGGCCACCTCTTTGGCCAGACGGGCCAGCTCGGCATCCTTGTCGATGAGACCAGCCATCGGGATCATCAGCTCGGTGGCACCGATCAGCTTCTTCACTGACAGCGGGGCGGTTTCACCGTCCGCCAGTACGCGGATGGACTCCAGACGGGCCAGCGACTTGAGGAAGGCCTCGTTGTCAGCGGCGCGCTGGGCATCCTTGGCATCGCACTGGAGCAGCACGTTCAGGGGCACGCTCGGCGCCACGTTCATCTCGGCGCGGATGTTGCGGATGCTGACGATGAACTCCTTCACCCACTCCTGATCCGCCATCGCGGCTTCGTCTACCTTGGCGGCGTCGAACTCCGGGAAGGCCTGAATCATGATGGTGTCGGCGTGTACGCCAGCCAGCGGAGCGACCGATTTCCAGATGGTCTCGGTGATGAACGGGATGATCGGGTGTGCCAGACGCAGCAGGGTCTCGAGGACGCTGACGAGGGTATGGCGGGCAGCGCGCTGCTCGGCCTCGGAACCCTTGGTCAGCACCGGCTTGGTCAGTTCCAGATACCAGTCACAGAACTGGTTCCAGATAAATTCGTACAGCACGCCAGCCGCGATGTCGAAGCGGTAGGTATCGAGGGCGGTACGGAAGTCACGGATGGCCACTTGCAGCTGGGACTGGATCCAGCGATCCGCCAGGCTGAACTGCATCTCGCCACCGGCAAAACCGCAATCCTGATCTTCGGTGTTCATCAGCACATAGCGGGAGGCGTTCCACAACTTGTTGCAGAAGTTGTTGTAGCCATCCAGGCGCTTCATGTCCCAGTTGATGTCACGACCGGTAGAGGCCAGCGCGGCCAGGGTGAAGCGCAGGGCGTCGGTACCGTGGGCATCGATCCCTTCCGGGAACTGCTTGGCGGTACGCTTGGCGATCTTCTCGGCCATCTGCGGCTGCATCATGTTGCCGGTGCGCTTCTCCAGCAGATCTTCCAGCGAGATGCCGTCGATCATGTCGAGGGGATCCAGCACGTTGCCCTTGGACTTGGACATCTTCTGGCCCTCTTCGTCACGGATAAGACCGGTGATGTAGACGGTCTTGAACGGGACTTGCGGCTGGCCGTTTTCGTCCTTGATGAAGTGCATGGTCATCATGATCATCCGGGCAATCCAGAAGAAGATGATGTCGAAGCCGCTCATCAGCACGTCGGTCGGGTGGAAGGTCTTGAGTGCCTCGGTGTTGTTCGGCCAGCCCAAGGTGGAGAAGGTCCACAGGGCGGAGCTGAACCAGGTGTCGAGCACATCTTCGTCCTGACGCAGGGTGGTTACGGACGGGATGCTGTGCTTGGCGCGCACTTCATCTTCGCTGCGGCCAACGTAGACGTTGCCGGCGTCGTCATACCATGCCGGGATGCGGTGACCCCACCACAGCTGACGGGAGACGCACCAGTCCTGAATGTCGCGCATCCAGGAGAAGTACATGTTTTCGTACTGCTTCGGCACGAACTGGATGCGGCCATCTTCCACCGCTTCGATGGCAGTCTTGGCCATCGGTGCCACGCGCACGTACCACTGGTCGGTCAGCATCGGCTCGATGGGCACGCCACCGCGATCGCCGTACGGCTGTTGCAGCACGTGATCCTTGATCTCGTCCAGCAGACCCAGCTCTTCGAGCTTGGCCAGAATCGCCTTGCGGGCAGCGAAGCGCTCCAGACCGGCGAACTCGGCCGGCAGGGCTGCATCGTAGGCGGTGCTCGGGTTGCCGTTGGTATCGACCACTTCGGCCTCGGCACGCACGTGGGCGTCCAGGGTGAAGATGTTGATCATCGGCAGGCTGTGGCGCTTGCCCACTTCGTTATCGTTGAAGTCGTGGGCAGGGGTGATCTTCACGCAACCGGTGCCCTTCTCCATGTCGGCGTGTTCGTCGGCAACGATGGGGATCAGACGGTTCACCAGCGGCAGCAGGATGTGCTGGCCGATCAGCGCCTTGTAGCGCGGATCTTCCGGGTTCACTGCCACTGCGGTATCGCCCAGCATGGTCTCCGGACGGGTGGTGGCGACGATCAGGTAATCCTTGCCTTCGGCAGTCTTGGCGCCGTTGGCCAGCGGATAGCGCAGGTGCCACATGTGGCCCTTGATTTCGCGGTTCTCCACTTCCAGATCGGAGATGGCGGTGTTAAGTTTCGGATCCCAGTTCACCAGACGCTTGCCGCGGTACATCAAGCCATCTTCGTAGAGACGGACAAATACTTCCTGCACGGCGGCGGAGAGACCCTCATCCATGGTGAAGCGCTCGCGCTCCCAATCCACGGAGTCGCCCAGACGGCGCATCTGGCGGGTGATGGTGCCACCGGACTCTTCCTTCCACTGCCAAATCTTGTCGATGAAGGCATCACGGCCGTAATCGTGGCGAGTTTTGCCCTCTTCTGCAGCGATCTTGCGCTCAACCACCATCTGGGTGGCGATACCGGCGTGGTCGGTACCTGCCTGCCACAGGGTGTTCTTGCCCTGCATGCGGTTGTAGCGGATCAGGGTATCCATCAGGGTTTGCTGGAAGGCGTGACCCATGTGCAGGCTGCCGGTGACGTTCGGCGGCGGGATCATGATGCAGAAGGAGTCTTTGCTGGTGTCGCCGTGGGGCTTGAAGTAACCCTGGGCTTCCCAGTGCTGATAGAGCGCCTGTTCGATGGCGTTGTGATTAAAAGTCTTTTCCATGGTCTCGCCGTAATCTGGATGGATGGAGTCTGGTGTTGATTCTTTATGGATCAATTGGTTGCAGTCATGGCTGCGCCGGATCCGGTGCGGCAAGGACGGGCTGATCCCTCATTTCGAGGGTATGGCCTGCCTGGCGATAGTGCTTGTAGCGCTCGCGGGCTTGCTGCTTTTGTGTTTCATCAGTGGGGACAAAATCTACCACTTGAGCGAAGTGTCCTGCAAACAAAGGTGTCGCAGTGGCCAGATTGATGAGGCGGGCGTAGCGCCGTTTCGGTGGTTGATAGCCGATCTCCACCGGGGACATGCCGCTTTCGCCCTGTAGCTGGTGCGGCACAAAGCGCTCCGGCGGCAGCTGCCACAACAGCTCGTCCAGACGCAGGGCCTGGGCCTCATCGTTGCAGAACAGGTAGATATGGCCCGCGCCCCACGACTCGGCAGCAAGAGTGCAGGCCAGTCGCTCGACCGCAGAGGCCTGCGCGTCATCCTGTTCGCTCATCAGGTAAAAGGTCACTTGGCTCATCAGGTTGATCCCGTTTTGCGGTGACGGACTGTTGACCGCCTCATGAGGCTGACGGGGCGTTTCCCGTCCGCAACTCACTGATTCAAGAATGAAACAAGGAAGAGGCGGGCCTCTTCCTTGTGGTTCAGGGTAACGCCAACCCTTCCGATGCAGCCATCGGCGGGGGCCGGAGAGTTACTCTTTCTCTTCGATATCCACGCCAGCCCGGTTCAGCAGGAACTGGGTCAGCAGGGGCACCGGACGACCGGTAGAGCCTTTGTCCTTGCCACTTTTCCAGGCGGTCCCGGCGATATCCAGGTGGGCCCAGTTGTACTTCTTGGTGAAGCGTGACAGGAAGGCGGCCGCGGTGATTGTGCCGGCCGGACGACCACCGATGTTGGCCATGTCGGCGAACGGGCTGTCGATCTGCTCCTGATACTCGTCGAACAACGGCAGACGCCAGGCGCGATCTCCCGCCTGCTCGGAGGCGTTGAGCAGCTCGTGGGCCAGCGGGTTGTGGTTGGCCAGCAGACCCGAGGTGTGGTGGCCCAGTGCGATGACGCAGGCACCGGTCAGAGTCGCCACGTCGATCACGGTTTCCGGATCGAAGCGGTCCACATAGGTCAGCGCATCACACAGCACCAGACGACCTTCCGCATCGGTGTTGAGCACTTCGATGGTCTGGCCGGACATGGAGGTGAGGATGTCACCCGGACGATAGGCGTTGCCACCCGGCATGTTCTCGCAGCCCGCCAGCACGCCGATGACGTTGATCGGCAGTTGCAGCTGGGCCAGCGCATGCATGGTACCGAGCACGGAGGCGGCGCCACCCATGTCGTACTTCATCTCGTCCATGCCGTCGGCCGGCTTGATGGAGATGCCGCCGGAGTCAAAGGTCAGACCCTTGCCGACCAGTACGATGGGCTTGGCATCAGGATGACCCTTGTATTCGATGATGGCCATCATGGCTTCGTTGTCGGAGCCGCGGGCCACCGCCAGGTAGGAGTTCATGCCGAGCTCGGCCATCTCCTGCTCGCCCACCACCTTGGTGGTGATGTTGTCGTAGGCATCGGCCAGACGACGGGCCTGGGAGGCCAGATAGGCCGGGTTGCAGACGTTGGGCGGCATGTTCGCCACATCGCGGCAGACCCGCACACCCTTGGCCACGGCCAGACCGTGAGCGATGGCTTTTTCACCAATGGTCAGTTCCCGACGCGTCGGCACGTTGAAGACCAGCTTGCGCAGCGGGCGACGTGGCTCGGCCTTGTTGGTCTTGAACTGATCAAAGCTGTAGAGGCCCGCCTTGGTGGTTTCTACCGCCTGGCGCACCTTCCAATAGGTATCCCGACCCTTGACGTGCAGCTCGGTCAGGAAGCAGACCGCTTCCATGGAGCCGGTTTCGTTCAGGGTGGTTATGGTCTTGTTGATGATCTGCTTGTACTGGCGTTCGTCGAGTTCCCGCTCCTTGCCGCATCCGACCAGCAGTACGCGCTCGCTGAGCACGCCCGGTACTTGATGCAGCAGCAGCATCTGGCCTGGTTTCCCTTCCAGGTCGCCACGGCGCAGCAGCGAACTGATATAGCCATCGCTGATCTTGTCCAGTTGTTCGGCAACCGGAGAGAGGCGACGAGGCTCAAATACGCCGACTACGACGCAGGCGCTCCGTTGCTTCTCTGGACTGCCACTCTTTACACTGAACTCCATGGAATCTCCTACATCCTAAAGACAAAAGGCACCTTTTATTGAATAATGCGGTGCTTGTTGGGGTATCAGAGGCGGAGCGAACAGCCACAGGCTCCGCAGTTCAAACTGGTAAAAATCCAATATACGGCCCTATTTTTCAGGCATTCGACTAAAAACACAAGTTTACTTGGGAATGACTGTGATCGTTTTCCGATATTTGTTCAGGGAAACCCTGAAAACCCAGCTGGCAGTGTTATTCGTATTGCTGCTTATCTTTGTCAGCCAACAATTTATCAAGATCATTGGTGACGCCGCCGATGGCGAGGTGCCGACACGTCTGGTCTCCACCCTGCTGCTACTCAACTTGCCCAATATGGCGTTGTTGATGCTGCCTATCAGTCTCTTTTTAGCCATTTTGTTTGCCCATGGTCGCCTCTACGCCGAAAGCGAGATGACGGTGATGCATGCGGTCGGCTTCAGCCACCGTTTCGTGATGCGCAGCGCCATGTTGCTGGCCTTGCTGACGGCGGTGGTCGCGGCGTTCAACACCGGCTGGATCGCCCCGCAGGCCAAGGAGCGCGAGTATCAGGTGATCGACGAGTTCAAGTCGGATCCGGGTATCTCCTTCCTGCAGGCGGGCCGCTTTATGGAGCTCGACAAGGGGCGCCTGGTTGCCTATATCCAGGATTTGAACGACAACGGCTCAAAACTGCAAAAGATCTTCGTGCTGCAGCGGGCGGAGGGGAACAATCCTCCCTCGGTGGTGGTGGCGACCGAAGGGGTGGTGACGGTCGATGAGAACGGTCTGCAGTGGCTGACCCTGATGGATGGCTCTCGCTACGAGGGGAACTTCTCCGGCAAGCAGTTCCAGATCTCCGATTTTCGCGAATATGGTCTGGTGATCCGCCAGCAGGAGATGGAGCGTTCCAACCGCAAGGCGGCGGCCAAGCCGACCATGGAACTGTTCGGTACCCAGGACAACGCCATGATGGCGGAATTGCAGTGGCGTATCTCGCTGCCCCTCTCCATTCCGGTGCTCACCCTGCTGGTAGTACCGCTGGCGCGGGTCAATCCCCGTCAGGGGCGCTACGCCAAACTGTTGCCGGCCATCATGCTCTATCTCTCCTACTTCCTGCTGCTCAGCGCCGCCCGTTCGGCCATCGACAGCGGTCGGCTGCCCTACTGGCCGGGGATGTTCCTGGTGCCGCTCGGTTACCTGCTGTTTATCGGCCTGCCCCTCAATCTGCAGGGCACCAGCTGGTGGAACGGGGTGAAGGGCCGCTATTTCAACAGAAAATCAGCATGATGCTGCAACATAGGAACTTCTGCTGATGTTTGGCATTCTCGATAGATATATCGGTCGGGTCATTTTCATGTCGATCCTGCTGTGTGAAATCACGCTGGTTGGCCTTGCTGCACTCATCAAGTATGTAGAGCAGCTCAAGTCGGTCGGTGACGGCAATTACGACATGATCAACGCCCTCTACTATGTGCTGCTCTCCATGCCCAAGGAGGCGGTGCTTTTCTTCCCGCTGGCCGCGCTGCTGGGTGGCCTGATTGGTCTGGGTCAGTTGGCGACCAGCTCCGAGCTGGTGGTGATGCAGGCGGCGGGTCGCTCCAAGATCAGTATCGTGATGGCGGCGCTCAAGACGGCGATCCCGTTGATGATCATGGTGGGGTTGATGGGGGAATATGTGGCCCCCATTGCCAAGCGGATGGCAGATGACATCAAGGCGGGCGCGCTCTCCGAAGGTCGTCTGACGGTCTCCGCCTACGGGGTGTGGGCTCGCGATGGCAACAACTTCGTCAATATCAACGGGGTGCGCAACGATGGCGCGCTGACTGGTATCACCCTCTATCGCTTCACCCCCGAGCGCAAGCTGATCGACGTGGTGCAGGCGCAGGAGGGTGTGTTCGAGCGCCACCACTGGCTGCTCAAGCAGACTCAGGTTACCCGCTTCGACGACCCGGCGCAGATCCGCAGCGAACAGCATGACAAGATGGAGTGGAGCTCGGAGTTGACGCCCAAGCAGCTGGGGGTGGTAAGTATAGACCCCGAGAACCTCTCGGTCTCCGGTCTGCTCGACTACATCGGCTATCTCGATGCCAACAAGCAGGATGCCGGTCGCTACAAGCTGGAGATGTGGCGCAAGCTGCTGTCACCGCTCTCGGTGGTGGCGATGATCCTGCTGGCCTCCTCCTTCATCTTCGGCCCGCTGCGCTCGGTGAGCATGGGCGCGCGGATGCTGATGGGGATCATGACCGGCTTCGCCGTCTATGTGAGTGATCGGGTGTTTGGTCCCATCAGTCTGGTCTATGCGGTACCGCCCATTCTGGCGGCTATTGCGCCCAGTCTGCTGTTTGGCGGCATCTCCTTCTACATCCTCAGCCGCAAGCAATAATCCGCACGAGGTTATGAGGAAATGCAAAGAGGGCACCTGTTGGTGCCCTCTTTCGTTGCTGCATTGACCCGGTATTACTTGTTAAGCAATTCCAGATTTTCCTGCTTGCTCAGCACAATCACTTCGCACTCGGCCCAGATATCCTGAAACGCCCGCGGACGTTGGCGGTTGAACAGGCACATCAGGTTGCCCAGACCAAAGGCGGCGGTGGCGAGACGGATCAGCGCCTGGGTAACGCGGATGTGGCTGCCATCCTCGTTCTGAATTCGCAGCCGCCAGGCGCGCATGCCGACGGTCTGGCCAGCGCGGGTCCAGAACCAGGTGTAGAAACCACAGATGACGAAGGCGAGCCACAGGGTGTAGATCAGGCTCAGGTGGTGGCGGGTCAGCAACCAGACGGTATCTTCACCCGCCGGTACGCTTGCCATGCCGGTGATCAGCAACAGCTTGGCGACACCCATGCCGATAAAGCCAGCGATGATCAGCAGCGAAGTCACCACCAGCGCATCATAGATGAGGGCGCCGAGGCGACGCATCAGACCCGCTGACGGGTATGGCTGAGTGGCGGGAGAGGGGGATTTTTGTTGGACTTTTTTAGGCTTGGCCATCGTTTTTATTCCATTAAGATGATGGCGGCATTCTATGTAACTGGCCCCGCATCGGCAAGGCGTTGAATAAATGAACAAACGGGAGTGTTCAATCGAAAAACACCTTGCATGGCATCGCGCCATTCGTATAATCCCTCGCAGTTGCCCGGGTGGCGAAATCGGTAGACGCAGCGGATTCAAAATCCGCCGGTGAATAACCGTGTCGGTTCGAGTCCGACCCCGGGCACCATCAAATTCATGACAAAAGGCCATCAGCAATGATGGCCTTTTGTTTTTGGCGTTCCTGCGAGTTGGAGCGTTACTGCTGAACAGGTAGTACTTCCCGTTACCTCTTGGTATCCCTTCTCTTTTCCCGCTCTCCGTTATTTCCTTTTCTTGATGTGGCCGCTGACGGCATCACTGCCAGCGGCCTGTTTCTATTGCGGTTTTTTTCCAAACCATGCTGCATCAGAACATGGTTGCCGCGCTATCCCAGCAGGGCAAACAGCAGGGTACCGAGGCTGCCTGCGAGCGTCAGCGTGATGATGGCTCTGGGTGTGCCGTGCAGTTTGGTCCACATAAACAGGCTGGTGAGGGCGAGCAGCAGCAGGGCCAGGGCGGCGATATCGCCAAACAGCTGCCAGCCGAGGCCGGTACCCATGCCGCGGTGCAGCCGGTTGAGACTGGCGGCAAAGTTGGCTTGCTGCAGATCGGTGCGAACCAGCAAGGTACCCTCAACATAGCTGGCGGCCACGCTCTGGCTGAGGGTGACGCCGCGCATCTCCCACTTGGCGGGCAGGGTGAGCGGACCGTTCGGGGTGGGCAGGGTCTGGGCCGGGGTGAGCATGGTTCGCCCGTCGGCAAAAGTTTCGGGATAGCGCTGTTGCAACAGGCTTTTCAGCTGCTCCGGGCTGGTGAGCGGCGCCTTGAGCACTATCTCTTCACTCGATTTGTCGGTGTGGGGGCCCGGAATGGGCAACACGGCACGGTGTTGCAGCCAGAGGCCGGTGATGCCGTATATCAGCATCAGGGCGAGGGTAAAAAAGCCTGCCCAGGCATGGAGGCGGCGTACCCATTTGTTGTTGTGAAGGGGAACTCTTCTGCGTTTCATCGTGGTTGCTTCATAAAAAACTGGCCAGCAAGGGCTGGCCAGTCGGGGTGGTTGTCACTGAGATCAGAAGCGGTAGGTACCGGTCAGACTCAGCTGACGGGGTGTGCCCGGCATGATCTGGTTGGCACTGGTGGCGCTGACGAAGTACTCGTGATCGGTCAGGTTTTCGGCGCTCAGCTCGGCTTCCCACTGCTGCCAGCGATAACCGGCGCGCGCATCGAAGCGGGCGTAACCGGGCAGTGTGGTGGTGTTGGCGTTGTCGGCAAAGCGATCGCCCACCGCTGTCACACCGGTTTCACCGAACCAGCCCTGCTCACCACTCTTGTAGCCGAGATAGAACTGGCCATTCTGGCGGGAGACGTTCATCGGGCGCTTGCCCTGCAGATCCGCATCCGCCTTGACCTGCTCGGCATCCTGAATGGCAAAGCCGCCACGCAGATAGATCTCGTCGGTCAGCTCGGCGCGGGCGCTCAGTTCGACCCCTTCGGTACGCTGCAGGCCGGTGAGGATCACCTTGGTGGGATCCAGCGGATCCTTGGTGCGCTTGTTGTACATCTCCAGTCGATAGAGGGAGAGAGTGGTCGCCAGCTTGCCGTTCAGCCAGTCACTCTTCACCCCACCTTCGTAGAGGCGGGTGTGCTGGGGTTCCAGCCCGTTGTTCTTGTCGCCCGGGGTGATGCCGATCAGCTCGCCGCCCACCGGAGTGAAGGTCTTGCTGTAGGAGGTGTAGAAGGCGTGATCCTCGAGGGGATTCCACACCAGACCAAGGCGCGGGCTCAGGCTGTTGACCGAGACGCTCTCCTCCTTGTTGAGGTCGTAGCGGCGACTGGTGACGGTGAAGTCGTCACGGCGCAGCCCGCCCACCAGATGCCAGTCACCCAGGCTGAGCTGATCCTGCAGATAGAGGCCATTGCCGCGCACCTTGTGTTTGGCGTCGCTGGAGAGCTTCATGGCGCCATTGTAGGTAGGCAGTGAGCCCGGGTCGTAGAGGTTGCCAGACGGGATGGCGGTGGCGTTCTGGTAGAGCTTGGGTGTGCGCTCCTGCCAGTTCTGCTCGAAGCCAACCAGCAGGCGATGTTCCACCGGGCCGGTCTGGAACAGACCTTCGGCCTCGGTGTTGCTGATCAGGTTCTTCGCTTTCAGATCCTGCTGCCAGCGGGAGCGGGTCACCTGATCCCCTTTGACGCTGGTGACATAGGTGTTGTCAAACTGGCTGTCGAGGGTGTAGTAACCGAGCTGCTGGCGCAACTGCCACTGATCGTTGATATCCCATGAGAGGCGGGAGCGGGTGGATTGCGCCACGTCATCGATGAAATCGCGGCTGGTATCGCTGTAGACATACTCCCGCGGCACATCGGCCGGACGCCCATTGACCCCGGGAATGCCGCGATCCGGGGTGCGGTCATGTTCGTTGCGCTCGTACTGCACCAGCCAGTTGAGGTTGTCGCTGATCTCCCAGTTGGCGGAAGGTGCCAGCAGGGTGCGCTTGCTCTTCACGTCGTTGCGGAAGCTATCTTTGTCCTCTTGCGCCATGTTGAGGCGCAACTGCACCTGCTCACTCGCCTCGCCATTGAGGTCGGCTGCTAGCCGCTGGCTGTCAAAGCTGCCGACTCGGGCGGTGACGCTGGACTCCTGCCCTTTTTGCGGCTTTTTGCTGACCCGGTTGACGATGCCCCCCGTGCTGCCGCGGCCGTAGAGCACGGCGGCCGGGCCCTTGAGCACTTCCACCCGCTCTATGTTGCCGAGATCCCGGGTGTACTGCATGTCGTCGCGGAATCCGTCGAGATAGAAGTCGTTGCTGGCGCTGAAGCCGCGGATATTGACCCCGTCGAAGCGGGTGTCACCGCTGGCGTTGACCCCGGGGATGCCGCTCAGGGCTTCACTCAGCGTCGGTTGGCCGAAGGCGGTCAGCTCGCTGACCTTGACGCTGTCGATGGTCTGGGGAACCAGCTTGGCTGGCGTATTGGTACGGGTTGCGGTGGCAACTTCCTGATGCTGGGAGCGTTTGCCAACCACAGTCATGGTTTCATCGGCGGCCTGGGTAGTGAAGCCGGTGCCCAGCAGTGCCAGCGAGACCAGCGTTCTGCGAAAGTGAGGGTGCTGCATATTCAATATTGACTCTTTGGATATCGACCTGACGGCTCGAACATATTGATTTAATTATAATTAGCCTGACCCACCAAAGCGGGATGCCAATGATATTGATTTTCATTTGTCTAGCAAGGTGAAAATGGAGGGGAGCATTGGGGACGGTTTGTGCGGTCGGGGGAGCACGGCTGAAAAGCAGAGTCATTGCAGCAAACCGCGAGAACGAAGCGAGGGAAAAAGGGCGTAGAGGAAGAAAAAGGGGCTAAACGTGAAGATCTATCGGGCCCGATAGGACGGGCCGGATACCGGACTCAGTGAGTGCGCAGCAGTCGGCGGGTGAGGGGCAGGGCCGCCATCAGGCGATAGGCCAGCAGAGATGAACCCAGCAGCAGCGGCACCTTGGCGATCTCCCACAGGATGGATGCGCCCTGCGGGCCGAACACGAAGATCCAGACCACCAGCATCATGTGCAGGCAGTAGATCCCGAGCACTTTGGGGGCCTGGCGCTCAAGCCAGCTGCCCTTGCCCCACTCGGGATTGGCCAGCAGCAGGCCAAACAGACCGATAGCCCAGGGAAGGGAGCCGAGCAGGAAGTCGTGGCGGGTGAGCGGCACTGCGGCAAAGTGCTGCAGCGCCCAGGCTTCACAGCCATAGAGCGTCACCCCAGCCAGCAGCAGTTGCCAGCCGGTGCGGATATCCGGCTGCCACTGACGCTGGCGCAGCAGGGCCCCGAGCGCCACAAACAGCAGGGAGAAGAAGGGGCCGTTACGGGTGAGCAGTGGCCACTCGGCGCCCAGCAGCGGCTTGGCATAGGAGCCCCCCAGCAGCGCCAGTAGGTAAAGGCCAAGACCCAGCCAGAGGGCGAGCGATGGTCTGCCAAGCCGGTAGCAGAGTGCCAGCAGGGCCACCGCCATGACCAGGGCTGGCAGGAACCAGAGGTGGATCATGCCGCCCACCAGCCAGCCATTGAGGGGGTCGCCGAGCTGGAATTGCCACTGCCCGCGCAGGGAGGTCAGATAGCCTTGCTGCACGGCATCCAGTGGATTGAACGGCACCAGCAGGTAGACCAGACTCCACACCAGCCAGAGCAGCAGCAAGGGGCGGCAGTAGCGCCAGGCCACGGTCAGCGGCGCCTCGCGACTCAGTCTCGGCTGCAGAAAATAACCGGCACAGAGGAAAAACAGCGGCACGGCAAAGCGGCATAACTGGTTGATGGTGCCGCTCAGCCAGAGCCAAGATCCGCTTTCCCACAGGGCGGGATTGAACGGATTGGCGAAGGGGGAGACGTGAATGGTCATCACGGCCAGAATGGCCAGCACCCGCCCGCACTCGATACTGGAAATACGCATGGTGGCTCGTCGTTACAGGGGTTGTGATAGCACGCTAAAATTCTCGCTGCTAGGTTACAACCAATTGATTCTATTAGTGTGAATCACGCTGTTGAGTAGTTACATTTTGTAACGGGATGGTGGAAGGTGTTACCTGTAACGGGAGCGGGCTCCCGTTTTTTGGGCGCGCTCATGCAGATAAAAAAGCGAGGCGGGCGCCTCGCTTGGTTGGGGATCTCGAGCTTACTGGTGAGTCAGCATGCTGCTCTGGTTGGCTGCCAGGGTGGTTCTGCCCGAGCTCTCCAGCCAGGTTTTGATCCGCTTGGCGTCGGCGACCCGATCGTTGGTGGTCTCGGCATTGAGCAACACCATGATCACCGGCTCACGATTGACCTTGGTGCCCAGCACCAGACAGCGGCCCGCTTCGCGGATATAGCCGGTCTTGGAGAGAGTGAACTCCCATTGCCCTTCGCGGATCAGCCGATTGGAGTTGAGGTAGTGCAGCTGACGCTTGTTGGTGCGCACATAACTCTGCTCGTCGGTGGAGTACTGGCGGATCAGCGGATAGGAGGCCGCTGCGGCGGCGAGTTTGGCGAGATCCTGCGCGGTGGAGACATTGCGCGGGTTGAGCCCTGTGCTGTCGGCGTAGCGGGTATTCCACATCCCCAGCATGCGGGCTTTGGCGTTCATCGCCTCGACAAAGGCACGCTGGCCGCCGGGATAGTGGCGGGCCAGCGCCGAGGCGGCGCGGTTTTCAGAGGACATCAGGGCGATATGGAGCATTTCGGCGCGGCTGAGTTTGGAGCCGATAGCTAGGCGCGAGCCGGTCCCCTTGATGCGGTCGATGTCGGCATTGGTCACGGTGAGCATTTCGTTGAGGCGCAGGTTGGCATCCAGCACTACCAGCGCCGTCATCAGCTTGGTGAGAGAGGCGATGGGCATTACCCGGTTGCCGTTGCGCTCGGAGATCACCTCGCCGGTTCTGTGGTTGGCCACCACGAAAGCGGCCGAGCTGAGGTTGGGCACATCCCGTCGCTCGAGAAAGCCGCTGCTGCTCTTGCTGCTGGCGGAAAAGGGGTTGGCATGGGCACTGTCCATAGTGGCCGGCAGCATTACTGCGCCAAGCAACAGGGGAAGGAGGGAACGCATCATCATGATCAGCTCTACCGGACGAAATACAGGGATATCTCGCTAAGTTATATGTCGTGAACTGGCGCTTCACAATCATTCTCACCTTGATATTGATAATTTACGGCGTTGAGCGCGCTCTGACGGCGAGGAGAGCGTAAAAGAGGTCTCCATGGAGTCGTTTTTTGCATTAAAACTATGGGCTGGCCGTGATGGCGAGCGGAAGCCAGCGCTAAAAAAATCGGGACCAGAACGGTCCCGATTGGCATGGAGCATTGCTTACCGTTTAGTGGGTATCTTCCTGCTTGATCTTGAAGCGCATGGCGATCACCACGAACAGCAGCGGGCCAATGATGGTCCAGACGCCGGTGGATATATCGCCAGAGATAAAGGGGGCGACCACGGTAAAGACGTTGCCGAAGGCGACCAGGATCAGGCTGATGATGGTAGCCAGCAGTACCGAGCCCGAGCTCTTGAAGAAGATCAGATCCTTGCCCAGCGCTGGGTTGTTGCGATAGCGATACCAGGCGTAGATGAGGAACATGTAGGGCAGGGTCATGCCGACGTTGGTCATGGTGATGATCAGCTCATAGAGGGCGGCGGCCCCTTCCGGGTTGATCAGGGTGAAGATGGATTTGGCGGCAATGAACAGACAGACCACCCAGGCTTGCACCTTGAGAGCTTCAATCCGCACGCCATTCTCGTTCTCGCGCTGGAAACGCTCCGGCCAGAAGTAGCTCGGGGTGCCGGTGATGAACTGGCGCAGCGGCGCGTAGGAGAGGGCGATAAAGGCACCCAGATAGCTCAGGAACATGCCCAATCCGGCAAAGCGCATGAATACCTGTCCCAACCACTCGCCACCCAGATGGCGCCCCAGCTCCAGCATGATGATGAAGAGGGCGGAGAGAGAGGTGATCCCCTCGGCCGGGAAGTCGCTCCAGCGCATGATGGAGCCGACCGCCAGAAAGCCGATGATGTAGCAGAGCACGATGAAGGCGCCGGAGAGGAAGATGCCGCGCTTGAGGTCGCGCTCGGGATCTTCCAGCTCGTCAGCCACCCCGGCCATCGCCTCGACCCCGCCGTAGGCGAAGATGGCGAACACCATAAAGCCGAGGAAGGGGATGATGTAGTTGAAAGCGGCATTGGGAGAGGCCGTCAGCGATGCCTGTGTGAAGGGCTCCTGCAGGGTCATGCCGCTCACCGCGAAGGTGAAGACGCCGCCGACCAGCAGCAACACGTTGAGCGCCACCACGGAGAGGCCGCCGATGGCCGCCACCTTGGCGAAGCGGGCGCTGCCCAGAGTGATGAGCTTGGTGACGGTGGCAACCAGCGCGATGGCGACCACACCCAGAATAAAGGGGCCGAAGTCGATGCCGGTGCCCAGGGTGACCGGGATGACAGTGATGTCGCGGCCAAACAGCATGAAGGAGAGGGGCACCCACATAGAGAGCGCCTTGCCAAACATCCAGATGACGTAGGAGGCAAACCACATGGTCAGACCGATAAAGGCAAATCGGGTCGAGACCGAGTGGCGCATCCAGGTAAAGATACCGCCTGCCTCTTTGCGAAAACCGGTGCCGAATTCGATCATCATCAAAATGAACGGGATGAAGAAGAACAGTCCGCCGATCACGAACATCGGAATGGCGGCATATCCCATTCGGTAAAAACCGATCCCGATATTAGTGACGCCAAATACCGATGTTAATATCATCAATATAAAGGCGCCCAACTTCAGCTTTTTTGCCGACATATTAAAAACTCCCTGATGGTGCTGGATTTAAAATAATCAAAAATTAAACAGACGAAACCGGACCCATTAATAACGCGGTAGCGCCATGCCATCCTGCTGTGGCGGGCGCGATCGGGTCATCTCTGACCGGGCTGGCTTACCCGTCAGGCGGTCAATGAATGTATGGGCGGAGCGGCATGGTCTGTGCCATGCGCGGTATTGGTCAGCGTTGCCGAAAATTAACTGTGAATGATTTTATCATTAATTCTACTGGGCAGGTAAGTTTCCCGAATGAAGCTGTGGTTGAAATAAACAGACCTGCCAGTTAATTGATACGTTGCGGATGTAAACATTTACGCCCGGGCCGACACTTATTTCCATTATTCGTATTCGGCATATTTGGCGGAGTGAATTACGCCATCCTGCCTGATAAATCCGCACCAATGGCGACAGCGCTTATCCTCCAAGCCGGGTCAGCAGCACGCCGCCGGTAATAATGGCCGCCGCCGTCAGCCGCATGCTCCCGAGCGGCTCTTTCAGCAGCCAGACCGAGAGCAGCATGGCAAACAGCACACTGCTTTCGCGCAGAGCCGCGACCACGCCAATGGGGGCTTGGGTCATGGCCCAGATAACAATCCCGTAGGCGAGCAGTGACATGGCACCCCCGGTGGCGCCAACCAGTGCATATTGACGGATCTGGCGCCATGCGTTGCGTTTCTGGTGGACGAGCAGCACCAGCAGCATCGCCAGCCCAGTGCAGGCAAAGAGCCAGAGGGTGTAGCGTACCGGTTCACCCCCTGCGCGGGCGCCGGCCCCATCCGAGAGGGTATAGGTCGCCGTGAACATGGCCGTGATCAGTGCCGCCCGAACCGCTTTGCTGTCAAGGCGCTGCTGCCCACCTCGCCAGGCCATCAGCAAGACCCCCGTGATCAGCACGCAGGCGCCGATGATGCCGCCGTAACCGGGGTAGTCCCCCAGCAGCAGGGCACTTAACGCCATGGCGAGCAGTGGGGCACTGCCACGGGCCAGCGGATAGATCTGGCCAAAATCGCCCTGATTGTAGGCATGGCTGAGAAACAGGCAGTAACCGATATGGAGCAGGACTGAGAGGCCGAGCCAGGGCAGCTCGGCAGCAGAGGGAAGCCCCATGGGCAGCAGCGCCACGGCGGCGATAAGCCCTGAGAAGATCGCCACCAGTGACACGCCCACCAGCCGCTCTTCGCCAATTTTGACCAGCGCATTCCAGCTGGCGTGAAGCAGGGCTGCCAGCAGAACGGCAAAAAAGACGGTGGTGCTCATGGGAAAGGGCTCTCGGGAGATGGGGGTCAACAGCATACCCGCCCGGAGCCTGATTGGCCGAGATCTTTATCAAGGCTTCGGCTTTTCGGGGCTCGCCTCCTGCGTGGTGGCGTTACCCAGTTGCCCCAACACCAGTTTGGGATGGGGATCGGTTTGCAGCGGTATATCCTGCAGTGCTGTTCCCTGCTGGTGGCGGTGGATGATCCCGGCGGCCATCTTGCCCAGTGCCTCGTAGCTGCTGATGGTGCCAACGCTGCAGCCGTGTTCGACGAACAGCTCGGCACTGCAGATGGTAGGGATGGCCGCTTCGTTGAGTGCATTTAGCAAACGGGGGGCGATGGAGAGCAGATAGCTGTCTGCGGCCAGAAAGACGATGTCGTTTTTGGCATCCTGTTGCAGCCGCTTCAGTTCGTTGTCCAGCCGCCGTGGGTCAGGGGCCATTCGCCAGGTGACCATCTGCCACTGATAGCGTTTCGCTTCATTGAGCAACATATCGGCTACCAGCAGGGTGTTCTGCTCGCGGGGGTTGAAGGGTAGCAGCAGCCGTTTTCCGGTGGCCAGATGCTCGCTGGCATTGGCCAGTTGCAGCGCCATCGGCACCATGTTGCTTACCCCGGCTACCATGCTGTTCTGGGTTTTGTCTTCCGAGAGGATGTCTGCCCCGACCGGATCGGAGACCACATTGAAAATCAGAGGTTTGCGGTTGGCCACCAGACTCTTGGTCATGGTGGTGGCGGTGGTGCCAAAGGTGTAGATGTAGTCGTATTCGGCCAGTTTCGGCAGCA
The DNA here is from genome assembly GCF_001728955.1 of Aeromonas sp. DNP9. Taxonomy (NCBI): domain Bacteria; kingdom Pseudomonadati; phylum Pseudomonadota; class Gammaproteobacteria; order Aeromonadales; family Aeromonadaceae; genus Aeromonas; species Aeromonas sp. DNP9. Next base: position 74,158 of record NZ_LYSQ01000003.1, read on the forward strand.
TCTGCTGGCGCAGCATGGTTGCCAGCGCCGTACGATCCTGATCGGCGTTATAGGTGGTGATGGTGGCCTGATAACCAAGGCGGGTCAGCTCTGCCCGAAAGCCCGCTTCGGCGGCGGTTTCACCGCGCCACAGCACCATGGCGATAGAGAGGGCGTGAGCCGGCAGGGACAGCAACAACAGTAGTGTGACAAGCAGTTGACCCCTCATTTTTTCACCTCACGTGCAGACCCTTGTCTGATGAGCCTAGGCCACTTTCTCCGGTCGTGAACGACGCCCAGCAAAAAGCGCGATGGCAAGCCATCGCGCTTTGGGGATCCGCAAAACCTCGATTAGAAGTCGTAGCGGGCAGCCAGCTGGAAGTCATCCTTGACGTTGAGCTTGCCGCTCTCCTTGCTGTCCAGATTGTTGATGCGGTACTCGCCAATCACCCGCAGGTTCTTGTTGAATTTGTACTGGGCACCCAGGGTGTAGTAATCCACGTTGTCTTTCTTGATGCCAGCCTTGTCCTGCTCCTGTTTGTTCCACAGGGCCATCAGACCGAAGCCGTTCTCGAAGTTGTAGCCCAGCGCGGCTTCCCAACCGGTGTGATCAGTGCCGGTCGCCAGGAAGTCGCTGCCATCGGCATAGCTCAGGGCTGCGTAGGCGGCCTTGTTGTCGAACTTGGCGGAGATCAGCCACAGCTTGGCATCTTCTTCACCGCTCTTGTCGCGGATACCGACGTTGTACGCGGTACCCAGTGACAGGTTGAACGGGAAGGTATAGGCCACGGCAGCACCGTAGGCGGCGTCGCTATCCTTGCTGGTGGTCTCTTCGGTGTCACCACCGTCGAACTTGTAGCTGGTGTCGAGCTGGAAGCCATTGAACAGGCCGGAGTATTTCAGCACGGAACCGGCGCGGTTGGTGGCGAAGGTATCGGTCTTGGCGCCCAGCGCTTCGTTGCCGTAGCCGTCGGAGAGGGAGACATCAGTCCAGTCGGCCAGGAAACCCGGGGCCCCTTTCTGGCGACCGAAGGTCACGGTGCCCCAGTCAGCGCCGACACCGGCGAACGCCAGACGGGTGCGCAGGTTGTCGGAGTTCTCGCTGATGGTCTTCTCGCTGTCATTGATATACATCTGTACTTCGTACTGAGCCAGAGCCTTCAGGCCGCTCTGGATCTGGGTCTCGGCCTTGGCGCCGAAACGGACAAACTGGTTGGCTCCCTGTTTGTCGCTGTATTCGCTTTTCGGTTTGCCGCTGGCATCCAGTTCCTTCTTGTCACCAAAGAAGTGGCCAGCGTAGATACGGCCATAGAGATCCAGCATGGAGGTGTCATTTTTGTACACTTCAACGGCTTGAGCCTGGAAGGCTGCGGTGAGAGCCAGTGCCACTACAGTCAGCTTTTTCATCTTAATCCCTTGTGGTGTTGCAAGCTTTTGTTTTGAAAACGGGGTCATGCTAGGCAGCGGGGATGACAGCGGGGTGACAGTTGGATGAAGAGTCGATGGCAATTGGGTTGCAATTGGATGAATTGGCTACATTCTTGCTCGCAGCGGCTACTTTTGTGCGCAAAGGTTTGCCCTTGTGGTAGAATGCCGCCCGTTTTCGAGCTCCATAGGTTGGATATGCGATGAGACGTGAACTGGCAATCGAGTTTTCCCGAGTGACGGAAGCGGCTGCACTGGCTGGCTACAAGTGGCTCGGACGTGGTGACAAGAATATCGCTGATGGGGCGGCCGTAGCGGCCATGCGCCACATTCTCAACCAGATCGAGATCGATGGTGAGATTGTGATCGGCGAAGGTGAAATTGATGAAGCGCCGATGCTCTATATCGGCGAGAAGGTCGGTACCGGACACGGCGACGCGGTGGATATCGCGGTCGATCCCATCGAGGGTACCCGCATGACTGCTATGGGTCAGGCCAATGCGCTGGCCGTGCTGGCGGTGGGCGACAAGGGTTCTTTCCTGAAAGCGCCTGATATGTACATGGAAAAGCTGATCGTCGGGCCCAAGGCCAAAGGCGCCATCGACCTGGATCAGGCTCTCGAGCTGAACCTGAAGTCCGTGGCCAAGGCGCTGGGCAAGCCGCTCTCCCGTCTGACCGTCATTACCCTGGCCAAGCCGCGTCATGACAAGGCAATCAAGGAGATGCAGGGTCTGGGCGTGCGGGTGTTCGCCATTCCCGATGGTGACGTTGCCGCCTCCATCCTCACCTGTCTGCCGGACAGCGAAGTCGACATGCTGTATGGCATCGGCGGCGCACCGGAAGGGGTGATCTCCGCGGCGGTGATCCGCGCGCTGGACGGTGACATGCAGGCCCGTTTGGTGCCGCGTCACCGCGTCAAGGGCGACAGCCCGGAAGTGCGTGCGCTGGGCGAGCAGGAAATTGCCCGCTGCGAAGCGCTGGGCATCGATGTCAACAAGGTGCTCAAGCTGGAAGACATGGCGAAGAATGACAACGTCATCTTCTCCGCCACCGGTATCACCAAGGGTGATCTGCTTGACGGCATCACCAGCGATGGCGTGATGGCGACCACCGAGACCCTGCTGATCCGTGGCAAGTCGCGCACAATCCGCCGTATCAAGTCGATCCATTATCTGGAACGCAAAGACAGCGTGGTTCGCGACATCATCCTGTGATGATGGCTCGCTGAACCGGCTGTGTTGTCTGAAGCCCGATCGCCCGTGCGGTCGGGCTTTTTGTTGTGCGCCAGCTACGTTTGTGCCGCCGCTTCGGCTATGGTGGCTCAGACTGTCCCAAAGGAGTGGAGTCTATGGAGTGTCGTAGCGGCTGCGCTGCCTGTTGCATCGCCCCCAGTATCAGCAGTGCCATTCCCGGTATGCCAGATGGCAAACCGGCTGGCGTCCCCTGTATCCAGCTCGATAGCGCCCTTGGCTGCAAGATCTTCGGTCAACCAGAGCGGCCAGCGGTGTGCGGCGGTTTTCTCCCCATGATGGATGTGTGTGGCAGCCACCGTGCCGAGGCCATCTGGCTGATCGGCGAGCTGGAGCGGCTCACCACCTGACGAGGGCAGGGCGAAGAGATAAAAAAAGAGGCCGCATCATGCGGCCTCTCGCGTTTCTGTTCGCCGGGGATCAGATCCCCGCCAGTTCCAGTGCTTGACGATAGTACTCGTTGGCCTTGTTGGTAAGGCGGCGCTTGTCCATCAGCTGGCCGAGAGCGTGATAGGCGGCGGCGCTCGGCGCCCGCTCCACCTCCTGTTCCAGCAGCTTCTGGGCATCGTCCAGTTGACCTGCCAGCAGATAGAGCTGGGCCAGTGCGGTGTCCACCTCCGGTTGCCCCTGCTGTTTTTGCAGCAGTGCCAGCAGCGGCTGGTAACTGTCGAGTTTCAGCTTGGGCAGGCGAGCCAGCAACTGGGGCATCGGCTGTTTGCGCAGCGCCTCCTGCCACAGGGTGGCAGCCTCGCTGTCAGCACCCAGCTGGCGCAGCAGATCGCCGTAGCAGGCCAGCAGCTCTGGCTCGAGGCGCAGCTTGCGCGGCAGATCCTGCCACACGGCTTTGAGGGTCTCGAGGCTGCCGGCAGCCTGTTGCAGACGACCACACCAAGCCTGTTGCAGCAGATCTTCTTCCTGTTTCGGGGTCAGCTTGCCCACCTTGTGCAGGCTGGGGATCAGGTCGCACAGGGCGCTCCAGTCCTGACGGGCCAGATGCACCTGACGCAGCTGATCCAGCACCATGGGGTGGCGCGGGTTGAGGGCGTAGACCGACTCCAGCATCGCCAGCGCGGTATCGTACTGGCCCTGCTCGATCTGCAGCTGGGTCTGGGTCAGGGTGAGCGCCAGCTCGGCTTTGGGGTTTTCCTCCTGCGCTTTTTGCAGGTATTGATCCCGGCGGGCATCGTCACCACGGGCCTGTGCCGCCTTGGCGGCGCTCAGGTAGTTGAGCAGCGGGGTGTCGCTGTTGCTGGCCCCCTTGATCATCAGCTTTTCAGCCTGACTGTAGTGCCCTTCGGCCATCGCCAAGGTGGCGGCAACGGTCTGTTGATTGGCCTTGCGGCGGCGGCGCGAGCCGTACCAGCCGAGGGTCTTGCGGCGTAGGCCGAATACCCGTCCCAGCAGCCACTCGACGATCAGCAGGGCACCGTAGAACAGCACGGCCAGGATCACCGCGCTGGTGACGGAGGATTCGATGGTGTAATTGCCAAGGGCAATCAGCACATAGCCCTTGTTGCCGGAGGCTTGCGGGCCAAAGATCAGCCCTGCGACCATCACGGCGACCAGAATGATTATACGGATCATGGTGCCCTCCTCAGCTGCTGGCCAGAATGCGTTGCAGGCGTTCGGTCAGCACCTGCTCCAGCATGGCCTGGGTCTTGAACTGGGCCGGATAGTCGATCTGGATCTGCTCACCCTTGAGCTTGTCGATCTCGCCCTGCATGTAGCGGGTGGCGCTGTTGTCGGTGTCGAAATACTGGGTCAGCCAGCGTTGGGCCTTGTCCAGGCTGTCTTCGTAGAGCGCCTGCTGCTCGCGATAGACGGAGAGCTGGGCCTGCAACAGCTTGGTCTTGAGGTTTTCACGCAGGAAGATCTCCTGCTGTGGCGAGAGCAGCGCCTCGACCGCGCCATCGCGGCGACGGATGGTGACGAAGTTCTCGGTGAACTTGACCCAGTTCTTCTTCAGGTTGCTCTCCCACTCGTCGGGATTGGCGCTGACCGCCTGATCCGGCTCGGCCTTGGCTTCCGGCATGCTGACGGTGGAGAGGGGCAGCAGCTCGATCTGGTCGGAGAGCGCAGCCAGTTTGAGGGTCAGCCCCTCGCGGTCGATGCGCGGCATCCCCTTGAGCTTGGCGATATCCTCGGCCAGCGCCTTGCGGATCGGCATCAGGCTGGGGTCGTTGAGGGCGGCGATCCGCTCGTCGGCATTGCCGAGCAAGGTGATGGCGGAGACGAGGTCATGCTCCAGCCAGAGCTTGCGGCCCGCCATTCGTACCAGATATTCGGATTCGGCCAGCATCCAGTCGTTGGGGCGCTTGTCATTCAGATCCAGTACCCGGTTCTGCAGACCCTGCATCTCCCCTTGCAGTCGCTGCTGGGTTTGATCCAGCGCGGCCAGCTGCTCGGCATCCTTGCTGCTGGTCTGGTCGATCTTGCTCAGGGCGCTCGCCAGCTGCTGCTTGAGCTGGGCCAGTTCGGCCTGCTGGGCTACTGCATTCTTGTGACCGTGCAGATAGAGACCGCCGGTCAGGCCAAGGGCCAGCAGGATGGCGACCCCTCCCAGTACGGCACCGGAGCGGTTCTTGCTGCCATTGACCACAGCGGTCGGCTGGGGTTTGACCTGGGATTCTTGTTGTTCTGTCATTCCATCTTCCTCAGTTCCAGTGCGGCCGTCAGGGCCTGGTTGGATGCACCTTGGGCAATCGTGATATGGATAAAGCCCGCTGTACTGGCCATCTCGGCCACGCGCGGGCTGGGGACCACCAGCAGGCGGTCAAAAAGCCAGGGCCGCTGGTGGTCGGGAACCAGCTCCAGCAGCCGTTGCAGCAGTTCACCACTGGTAATGAGCAGGCTGTCCAGCCCCGCTGCCTGCCAGTGGTGGGTCAATCTGTCCCCGTCTAGCTCGGGGTAGTGGCGCTCATAGGCCGCACAATAGTGCACCAGAGCACCGCGTGAGGCCAGCGTGCTGGCGATGAGATCCCGCCCGCCATTGCCGCGCAGGATCAGTACCCGTTTGCCAGCTACCTGCTGCAGGGCGGGCAGGGCCAGCAGCCCTTCGCTGCGCGGGTCATCCGGGCAGATCGCCGCGATGCCGATGGCGGCAAAGGCATCTGCGCTGGCCTGACCCACCGCAAAGTACTCAATATGTGGCCAGGTCTGACCAGTTTGCAACAGAAAAGCGTGTGCAAAATGAACGGCATGGATGCTGACGGCGATCACCACGTCGGCACTGCGCAACAGGTCGGGCAGGAGAGGGAGTTCGCTGCCCGCCACGGTTTCCAGCAGCGGGCAGCAGAGTGGTGCATGACCGTGCTGGCGCAGCAACTGCTCCAGCTCGGCGGCCTGGGCGGCCGGACGCACCACCAGCGGGGTCATGCGCGGTAGACCTCGGCCAGGATCTCGTCGGCACCGGCGGCCAGCAGGCGCTGGGCCAGTTGCTCGCCGAGGGCCTCACCATCGGCCAGCGGGCCGCGGATCTCGTCGCGGATCACCTGGCTGCCATCCGGGCTACCCACCAGACCGCGCAGCCAGATCTGCTCGCCTTCGACCAGTGCGTAGGCACCGATAGGCACCTGACATCCCCCTTGCAGGGCGCGATTCATGGCTCGCTCGGTCAACACCCGGGCGCGGGTCTCGGCGTGCTCAAGCGGCGCCAGCAGAGCGTGCAGCTCAACATCATCGAGGCGGCATTCGATGCCGACGGCGCCCTGACCGTTGGCGGGCAGGCTATGTTCCGGCTCGATAAAGGCGGTGATGCGGTGCGCCATCTCCAGTCGTTTCAGACCGGCGGCGGCGAGGATAATGGCGTCGTACTCACCGGCATCCAGCTTGGCGAGGCGAGTGTTGACGTTGCCACGCAGGTCGCGGATCACCAGATCCGGGCGGGCGGCGCGCAGCTGGCACTGACGACGGAGACTGGAGGTGCCGACTACGGCCCCTTGCGGCAGTTCGGCAATAACCTTGAAGCGGTTGGAGACGAAGGCATCGCGGGGATCTTCCCGCTCGCAGATGGTGTGCAGGCCGAGCCCCTCGGGGAACTCCACCGGCACATCTTTCATGGAGTGAACGGCGATATCGGCCCGCCCTTCCAGCATGGCGGTCTCCAGCTCCTTGACGAACAACCCCTTGCCACCGACCTTGGCCAGCGGGGTATCGAGGATCTTGTCACCCTGAGTGCTCATGGGCACCAGTTCGACCTGCAACTGCGGGTGCAGGGCTTCGAGCCGGTCTTTGACAAAGTTGGCCTGCCACAGGGCCAGCGGGCTCTTGCGAGTGGCAATTTTCAGGGTTCGGGCTGCCATATCAATCAGTTGTTTCATTTTTAGAAGGAAATCGATATTACCACCCTTTGCCCGGGCTTTCATGGCGGAGCCGGCAAAAGCGGGGCCAAGCTCAAAAATGCATGCTGAAAATGATTTTCATTAAGCAAGTGGTGTTGATTAATTCATTGAATGTATTGGAATTTAATGATTTCCCCTGATACTTTATGTGGTCATACCAGAAATAATCTGACGTTTAGCTGAAGGCTTGTTTACCACCGCTGTTTGCATTGTTAACATGATCACACTTTTTTGACGTATCCCCCTTTTGGTGCGTCATTTTCACTTAGGTGATAGGCAGGGCATTGCAGGAACACATCGATACGCTGGTTGCGCGTTATGACGACATTACCTGTCTCAAGACGCAACGGGCGTTAGGCCTCATGAGTCGCTATGGGCAGCAGGTATTCCAACTGCTGCCTGTCATGCTGCACTTCAATCATCCCCTGCTGCCCGGTTATGTCTCCGGTGATGTCCCTCATGGCATCTGGAGCTTCAGCGCCACCGCCGAGCAGCAAGCCTTTATCGATGACCTCTGCCGCAACGCCAACTGTCAGAGCGGTCTGGCAACCCATGATCGAGCCATTCAGGGGCTCTACTCCATGGGTAGCACCTCCTCCATCGGTCAATGCTGTCACTCCGATCTCGATATCTGGGTCTGCCACGTGGCCGGTTTGTCGCAGGAGCGGCTCGATCTGCTGGAGCTGAAATGCCAGCAACTCTCCAAGTGGGCCGAACAGCGCGGGGTCGATCTCAACTTCTTCCTGATCCCGGAAGACAAGTTCCGCCAGACCAACGATGCCCAGATGCAGGGGGAGAGCTGCGGCAGTGCGCAGCACTTGCTGCTGCTCGACGAGTTCTACCGCAGTGCCATGCGTATCGCGGGCAAACGCTTGATCTGGTATCTGGTGCCCACCGAGTGTGATGATCACTACGATGCGTATGTGAACGAGCTGTTCGAGAGCGGCAAGCTCAAGCAGGAAGACTGGCTCGATCTCGGCAGTTTTGACCGTATTCCGGCCGAAGAGTATTTCGGCTCCGCCCTGTGGCAGCTCTACAAGGGGATCGACTCCCCCTACAAGGCGGTGCTCAAGTCGGTACTGATGGAAGCCTACTCCCACGAGTATCCCAACACCCGCCTGCTGTCGATGATTGGTCGCGACTGGTTCCAGCACAATGAGGGGATGCACTATCGGCTCGACAACTACTGTCTGATGCTGGACAAGGTGACCAACTACCTCAAGTCCATCGGCGACATGGCGCGGCTCGATCTGGTGCGCCGCTGCTTCTACCTCAAGGTGTGCGACGGTCTCAGCCATCCCAAGGATGATCACTCCCCCGAGTGGCGTCGCGAGCAGATGAGCCAGCTGGTCTCCTACTGGGGCTGGAGTCAGGACAAGCTCTATCAGCTCGATCATCGCCACGAGTGGAAGATCGAAGAGGTGAAGATCGCGCACGCCGAGCTGCTGGAAGCCCTAATGCAGAGCTACCGCAACCTGATCCAGTTCGCCCGCCGCAACAACATCAGCGAGTCGATCAACCCGGAAGATATCGGCATTCTGTCGCGCAAGCTCTACGCCGCGTTCGAGAGCCTGCCGGGCAAGGTGCAGCGTATCAACCTCAAGATCGCGCCTGATCTCAGCGAGCCGGATCTCAGCTTCGTGCAGGTGCCTCACGGTCGCCTCAACCGCGCCGGCTGGTATCTCTACAAACATTCGCTGGAGCCGGTGGACATCATTGGCCGCGCGCCGCTGGAGTTCAATGGCTACATCAGCAAGCTGGTCTCCTGGGCCTACTTCAACGATCTGTTGACCCCCCAGTCGCGGGTGCACCTGTTCAATCAGGGTTCGGATCTGCACATCGACAATCTGCACCAGTTCTGCCGCGATCTCTCCGGCTGCTTCCCCGAAAAGTACCCGCTGGCCACCAACCTGGCCCTCAGCCGACCATGCGAGATCCGTCAGCTCTCCATCTTCCTCAATCTGGAGATGGACCCGACCAGCCATTGGGTCGGTCAGGTGATCGAATTTGACGCCAATACCGTGGATGTCTTCTCGTTCGGTCGCAATCAGGAGTGTCTGGTCGGTTCGGTGGATCTGGTCTATCGCAACTCCTGGAGCGAGATTCGTACCCTGCACTTCCAGGGGGATGAAGCCGTGGTCGATGCCCTCACCACCATCCTCGGCAAGATGCATCAGGATGCCGCCGCCCCCGAGATGATCGAGGTGTTCTGCTACAGCCAGCACTTCCGCTCTCTGGTGCGCTCCCGCTTCCAGACCCTGGTGGCGGAGTGTATCGACCTGCGCCTTGCCCGCGACAAGCAGCAGCTGGTCAAGACCATGGCCCTTGGCCGCGAGAAGTACGGCATCTTCTTCGAGCGGCGCGGGGTGTCGGTGAAGAAGCTGGAAAACGCCATCGATTTTTACCGTCACATCTCCCACAACAAGCTGGATCACCTGCCGCTGCGGCTCGACAAGACCCACAGCCAGCATCTGCCGAGCATCGTCGATGCCTACGCCAGCGAAGGATTGGTGCAGTTCTTCTTCGATACCCGTGATGCGGGCACCAACATCTATATCCTCGATGAGGCGAACCGGGTGGAGATCTACCAGCACTTTGCCGGCAACAAGGATGAGCTGGTGGCAGGGGTCAACCGCTTCTACACCTCCAATCACGAGCGGTTCAGCGATGATGGGCAGTTCATCAACTTCAACCTGCCGCAGTACTACGAGATAGTACAAGTGAATGGCGAGCTGGATGTGATCCCCTATCGCAGTCAGGGCACTCTGCGCGAACAGGTGCCGCCCACTCGGGAAGTGGGTTGATCCGCCAGTTGGAATCGCCATAAAAAACGGCCTGCAGATGCAGGCCGTTTGCTTTTGCGGTTGTTCAGGCGCCGAGACGGGCCAGCAGCCAGCTGCGAATGTCGCCGAGTTGTGGACGGCAGATCTCGTGGCGCATCGGGTACTCGTGCCACTCGGGGGCGAGTCCGGCGCTTTCCAGCCGGTTCTTGGCATCCCAACCGAGCGACAGGCTCACCACATCGTCATAGATGCCGTGCATGTAGCAGATGGGCAGGGTGCGAGCAGCCTCGCTCATCTCGCCAAGCAATTTGTCGGGGGTTGCCAGATAGGTGGACATGCAGAGCAGGCCCGCCAGCTGTGCCTGATAGCGCAGCGCGGTGAAGGAGGCAATCACCCCGCCCTGAGAGAAGCCCGCCAGCACGATATGCTCGGGGGCAAACCCGTCGGCCACCAGCTGATCGAGCAGGGCGGCAATCTGGTCGGCCGATTCACGGACATGGGACTCCACGGCCCGCTCGGCGGGATCCTCGAAGCTCTTGATGTCGTACCAGCCGCGCATCTTGTAGCCCATGTTGATGGTGATGGGGCGCTCGGGGGCATCCGGAAGCAGGTGACGCACCGGTAGCTCGGTGGGCAGATCCAGCGCATCCACCAGCGGGGCGAGACCGGCGCCGGAATCACCCAGCCCATGCAGCCAGATCACCGCATGACGGGCGCCCTGCGGGTGCAGGTCAATCATGGGAACACCACCTCTTCGCCCGCCTGGGCGGTGCAGGATTGGCTCAGCAGCGCCTTGAGCTCGTGGCCGAAGCGGTTGTCGATCCAGGTGTCACCCTGCAGTTCGAAGTGGAAGCCGTTCTCGCGGGTGGCGACCCAAATCTGGTGCAGCGGCTCCTGCTTGTTGATGATGACCTTGGTCTTGTTCTCGAAAGAGAGGGTCAATACGCCGCCGTTGCGTTCGCAGTCGATATCCGGATACCCCTCGTCGAGCGTGTCTTCCACATATTGGAAAAAGGCGTCGGTCAGGGCGTGATACTCGTGATCCTTCATCGGTTTATCCTGTTGCTTTTAACAATGTGAGTGCGATTATAGAGGGCCAAAAATTTTTTCGCAGCGAACCATTATGATCACCCAGTTCACCAAGTGTCTGCTTGCCACTCTTCTGTCCCTCGGGTTGGCCGCGTGCGGTCTGAAGGGGCCGCTCTATATGCCGCCCCCCGAGCAGCCACAGAGCCAGAGTACACCGCAAGCAGTACCGCCTGCGACCTCCGAGGCTGCCACCGAGGCCGCGCCGCACTAATGCCGCACCCATTCTAGGAAGGAACCGCCCCCTTGGATCACTTTAACTACGACGCCGACGGCCAGCTTCAGGCCGAGCAAACCTCGCTGCAACAGCTTGCCGAGCAGTACGGTACCCCGCTTTACGTTTACTCCCGTGCGACCCTCGAGCGCCACTGGCACGCCTTCGACAAGGCCGCTGGCGATATTCCCCATCTGATCTGCTATGCGGTGAAGGCCAACTCCAACCTGGCCCTGCTCAACCTGCTGGCCCGTCTGGGCTCGGGGTTTGACATCGTCTCAGGTGGCGAGCTGTCGCGGGTACTGGCGGCGGGCGGTGATCCGGCCAAAGTGGTCTTCTCCGGGGTCGCCAAGAGTGAAGCGGAGATGCGCCTCGCGCTGGATAAAGAGATCCTCTGTTTCAATCTGGAGTCGGAAGCAGAGCTGGAGCGCCTCAATCGGGTGGCGGGCAGCATGGGCAAGAAGGCTCGCGTCTCGGTGCGGGTCAATCCGGATATCGATGCCGGTACTCACCCCTATATCTCCACTGGCCTCAAGCAGAACAAGTTCGGCATCCCCATCGAACAGGCGCCCGCCATCTACCGCAAGGCGGCGGCGATGGCGAACATCGAGATCGTCGGGGTGGATTGCCATATCGGCTCGCAACTTACTGAATTGAATCCCTTTATGGAAGCGGCTGACAAGCTGCTGCGGCTGATCGACGGTCTGGCGGCGGAAGGTATTCATATCCACCATCTGGACGTGGGGGGCGGCCTTGGGGTCAACTACGGTTCCGAGCAGCCACCCCATCCGACCGAGTACGCCGAAGCGCTCAAGCAGAAGCTGGTGGGCCGGGATCTGACCCTGCTGTTCGAGCCGGGCCGTGCCATCGTCGCCAATGCCGGTGTGCTGTTGACCCGGGTCGAGTACCTGAAGCCGGGTGAGACCCGCAACTTTGCGCTGATCGATGCCGGCATGAACGACATGCTGCGCCCCTCGCTCTACGGCGCCTGGATGAACATCATCGAGGTGGATAGCCGCGCCGGTCATGCTCCCGCGCTCTATGACGTGGTGGGCCCGGTGTGCGAGACCGGCGACTTCCTCGGCAAGGAGCGCACCCTGGCCATTGCCGAGGGTTCCCTGCTGGCAGTGCGTTCGGCCGGTGCCTACGGCTTTACCATGTCATCCAACTACAACACCCGTCCGCGGGCAGCCGAAGTGCTGGTGGATGGTGCCGAAGCACACCTGATCCGCGAGCGTGAGCAGTTGGCCGATCTCTGGCGCGGTGAGCACTTGCTGCCCTGATGGCGCAGGCTGGGACAATGATTTCATAACGGTTGACGGTGAGTTTTTACAGCCCTAACAGCACAGGAATGCACGATGTTGATAGATTTTTCCAAGATGCATGGCTTGGGCAACGACTTCATGGTGGTGGATGGCGTCACCCAGAAGGTATTTTTCAGCAATGACGTCATCAAGAAGCTGGCAGATCGCCACTTCGGGATCGGCTTTGACCAGCTGCTGCTGGTGGAGCCGCCCTATGACCCTGAACTCGACTTTCACTATCGCATTTTCAATGCCGATGGCAGCGAGGTGGAGCAATGCGGCAACGGCGCCCGCTGTTTTGCCCGTTTCGTGCGCCTCAAGGGGCTGATCAACCGGGATCGCATCGCGGTCAGTACCGCCCGGGGTCGCATCGTGTTGCAGCTGGAGGGGGAGAATCAGGTCACGGTCAACATGGGTGTTCCCCAGTTTGAGCCGGGCAAGATCCCGTTCCGGGCCCAGAAGGCAGAGAAAACCTATCTGCTGCGGGCGCAGGAGCATACCGTGATGTGTGGTGTGGTCTCCATGGGCAATCCCCACTGCGTCATCGAGGTGCCTTCGGTCGCCGATGCGCCGGTCGAAACGCTCGGTGCCATCATGGAGCGCCACGAGCGTTTTCCCGAGCGGGTCAACGTCGGCTTCATGGAGATGGTCAATGCTACCGAGATCAAACTGCGGGTGTTCGAGCGGGGCTGTGGCGAGACCCTGGCCTGCGGCACCGGTGCCTGTGCGGCGGCGGTGATTGGCATCAGTCAGGGCAAGCTCAAGGAGCGGGTCACCGTCAGTCTGCCGGGGGGCAAGCTGACCATCGCCTGGAAGGGGCCGGGCCAGCCGGTCTATATGACAGGTCCCGCCGAGCATGTGTTTGACGGCCAGATAGAGGTTTAGCCGATAAAGGTTCAGGTACGGGGGGCGTTGGCCCCCTTTGCCCATGATGTCGGGGCAACGAGCCCCATTTCTCTGATGGATCAACCAATTTATGAGCGAACTCAAACGGCAGGAGCAATCGGTGGATGAAGCCACTGTGCTGGAGTACCTGGCCCGTTATCCCGAGTTTTTCCAACGCCATGCCGCCGTGCTGGACCGGATCCGCATTCCCCATGAACGCAAAGGGTCGGTCTCGCTGGTCGAGCGCCAGCTGGAGCGTCAGCGCGAGCGGATCGAACAGCTGGAGCAGGAGATCACCGAATTGATGGGGATCGCCAGCGAGAACGAACGGATCTTCCGGGTCTATGCCGATCTCTACGGCGAGCTGTACGGTTGCCAAACTCTGTTCGAAGTGAGTGCCGTGATGGGCAAGGCCTTTGTCCAGCGGCTGCGCCTGACCGGGTTGCGACTCTGGCTCAACCCCAAGAAGTTTGCCCTGAGCGGGCCCGAGCAGCGCTTTCTGGCACAAGGCAAGCAGCTCGAATCCCTGCTGGGTCAGCGTCTGCCGGGGCAGGATTACTACTTTGGCCGCTTGAGCCAGAGCGAGAAGCAGGCACTGTTTGGCCATGATGTGCTGGTCAACTCGGTGGCCCTGATGCGGCTCGGTGATCTCGGCGTGCTGGCCTTCGCCAGCTCGGATCCCGGCCACTTTACTCCCCACAACGACACCCTGCTGCTGGGCCAACTGGGGCGCCTGCTGCAACTGCGTCTGCCCGAGTTGACTCATGGCTAGAACACCGGCCAGGGCACCCGCCAAAGCTCCCGTCGTCGCACCGCCACTGCCTGCGGCACTGGCGGACGAGCTGGCGGCCTTTATCGAATACCTGAGGGTCGAGCGTCAGCTCAGCCCTCATACTCGCAATAACTATCAAGCCCATCTGGAGGCGATGACCGCCGAGCTGGTGGCCCTCGGGCTCACTGACTGGGGTCGGCTCGAGGCGAGTCAGGTGCGCACTCTGGTGACCCGGATGCACAAGGCAGGCCTTGCTCCTCGTTCCCTTTCCACCAAGGTCTCGGCCCTGCGCAGCTTTTGCGACTGGCAGGTGCGGCAGGGGCGGCTGACCGCCAATCCGGCCCGTGGCATCGTCACCCCCAAACAGGGGCGACCGCTGCCTAAAAACCTCGATGTGGACGAGATGCACCAGCTGCTCAACATCACCGACGAGCAGGATCCGCTGGCGGTACGGGATCGCGCCATCATGGAGTTGATGTACTCCTCAGGGCTGCGTCTGGCCGAGCTGGTGGGGATCAATCTGGTGGATCTGAAGCTCGACGACCGCCAGCTCAAGGTGACTGGCAAGGGCTCGCGGGAGCGGGTGCTGCCCATCGGCCGGATGGCGGTCGAGTGGCTGCAGAAGTGGCTCAAGGTGCGCCCGCTGCTGGCCGGGGACGAGAGCGAGGCGCTGTTTGTCTCCAGCCGCAAGCAGCGGCTGTCGGCCCGCTCGGTGCAGGCCCGCCTCGATGGCTGGGGCAACAAGCAGGCGCTCAACGCCCACGTTCATCCCCACAAGCTGCGCCACAGCTTCGCCACCCATATGCTGGAGTCTTCCGGCGATCTGCGGGCAGTGCAGGAGCTGCTGGGTCATGCCGATCTCTCCACCACCCAGATCTATACCCACCTCGACTTCCAGCATCTGGCCAAGGTCTACGACAGCGCTCACCCAAGGGCCAAGCGTGACCCGGATGCACAGGAAGATGAATAACGAGCCCTGAGCCCCGTTGCAGAGGAGAGTCCATGCACTTCTATCGCCGCTGGCAGCCGGTTGCTGCCATCTCGTTTGACCTCGATGACACCCTCTATGACAACGGCCCTGCCATCGTGCGTGCCGAGCAGTGGATGCTGAGCCATCTACGCAGCGAATATCTGGCCACCGCCATGCTCGACAAGCCACGCTGGCTGGAGTTAAAACGCGCCGTGTTGCTGGCCAACCCCGAGCTGCGCCACGATGTCAGCCTGGCGCGCCAGCAGACCATCCGTACCGCGATGGTCGAGGGGGGGATGGCCGACCAGCAGGCCAGTCGTGAGGCGGAGCAGGTGTTTGCTGCGTTTCTGGCTGAGCGCTCGAAGATCGAGGTGAGCGAGTCCACTCATCAGCTGCTGGCCAGACTGGCCGAACGCTACCCGCTGGTGGTCATCACCAACGGTAATCTGGATCTGGCGCAGGCAGGGCTGGATCGCTACTTCACGCTGGTCTGCAAGGCGGGGGCGGGTGCCAGAATGAAACCGGCACCGGATATGTTTGAGCAGACCCGCAGCACCCTCAAGCTGCCAGCAGAGCGGATCCTCCATGTGGGGGATCATCCCGAGACCGATGTGCTGGGTGCCCGTTTGCACGGCTTTCGCGCCGCCTGGCTCAACGAGCGGCAGCAACCGTGGCAACAGCTGCAACTGTTGCCGGACGTGGAGCTGACAGCACTGGAGGAGCTGGCCGAGCTGCTGCTCTGATGGCGCTGGCGGGTGGCCCGGCTCAGGCGGTAATGGTTACCTGTCGATGAAAGTCACCGGGAACCATCCAGGATCACTATTTGCGGCAAACCAGCCCGAGCAGGGTGTAGCGATCGCGCTGGTTGACGCGGCAGTAACTGATGCCGACGGGCAGCGCCTGCTGCAGGGTGATGGCGCTGTTCTGATAGCGGCAGACCAGATAGAGCGGGCGCAGGCCACTATCGAGTTGGCTCCAGTAGTGGATCTCGTCGCTGTCGCCATTATCCGGTTTGAGTTGGGCCAGTTCGGCAGGATCTCCGTCGAACAGGGCCAGATTATCGAGCCGGTGGCTGAGGGTTTCGTCTTGTTTGCCATCGTCATTACGGGTGAACGCCTGCCAGCCCTGCTGCGGGGTCAGCAGTTGCTGGCGAGTCTCGATGGTGGTGGGACAATCAAATTGCAGGCTGGCGGCAAGGGCCAGGGTGGTCAGTAACATGGGTGCTGTTCTCTCTTCACGTCCTCAATACGATGCCATGCTACGTCATCTTCCGCCGAACAGCTTCATCAGCTTATCAAGCAGATCAAGCTGTTGTGGTGGCTGTTTCATGGCTTCCGCTTCACGCTCCAGCAGTGCCTGCTGCTCCTGCTGGCGGTCGCTCAGCACCCGGTAGAGGGGCTCGACCAGCGCCTCACGCTGCATCACCAGTTCCTGAAACATTGCCTGGTTGATGCGATAGGTTTCGACGGTGGCCACCGCCCGTACCGTGAAGGAGCTGGGCTCGCCGGTGAGCAGGCTCAGTTCGCCAAAAAAGTCTCCCGCGTTGAGCGTACCAAGCTTCAGCTCTCGCCCTTCGACATTGACCACCATCTCGGCTTCCCCTTTGACCAGTACGAACAGCCAGCTGGAGACATCTCCCTGCTCCAGCATGATGTCGCCGCTGACGAAGGGGGCGAACTTCACCTGATCGGCCAGCTGAAGCAGCTCATTCTCCTGCAACATGGCAAACAGCGGCAGCTTGCGCAGGGTATCGGTTCGTTCGGCGGTGTGGCGCTTGTGGCGGGCATCCAGATGCTGCTTCTCCTTGGCCATAAAGACGTTGAAGATCGGCGGAGTGAGGCGCCTGTCATTGCGACGCAGGGCGGCATCGATAAGGCTGCGTACCATGGAGTCGGTGGGATCATCGCGGGCCAGGTCGGTCAGCCAGTAGCGCACCGCATAGCGGGCTATTCCCCCTTCGACGTTCATCAGCAGACAGTCCGGTTGCGGGTGCTTGGCGACGCAGGGCAGTTTGGTCTCCCGCAGGGACTTCTCGATCAGCGCGATGATCTGGGTCGGCAGGGTATCCAGCGTCAGATCGAACCAGACCCAGCGCCGCCACTGCAAGGGTTCGCCACGGCGACGCCCGAGCACGGTGAAGCGCTGTTTAAGCAGGTGGCTGTTGGGGATGACGACAGTCTCCCAGTTGCGGGTCTCGATGGTGGTGGCACGCCAGTTGATCTCCACCACTCGGCCCTGGGTGGTGTCGACTTGCAACCAGTCACCGATGGCGATGGAGCTGTCGAGCTGAATGGAGACCCCGGCCAGCAGGTTGCCCAGGGTGTCCTGCATGGCGAAGGCAATAACAGCGGTGATCACCGCCGAGGTGGTGACTATCTCCCCGAGCGCCATGCCGGAGGCGTAGAGGCGAAACAGACCCCAGCCGATATAGCCGATGGTGATGACGATATCGGCGATGATCCGCGGGATCCGCACATGGCAGAGGGGGAGCAGAAATTCGAACAGCAGGATCCCCCATATCTTGACCAGTATCAGGCCAGCCAGCAGGGTGGAGATCTCGATCAGCAATTGATGGGGCAGTGGCAGTTTGAACCAGCCCCCCTCCAGCTGGATCAGCAGGATCACCACCGCGCTTATCATCACGAAACTGAGCTCGGAGAGCAGCTCCCGTCGCTGTCCCGGACGGCGCCAGAAGTGGATCAGCATCAGGGAGAGGGTGAGCAAGGTCCAGAACGGGTGTTCGCCAATCCAGATCAGCGTCGGTAGCGCGGTGAGGTTTTCGCCAGCCATAGCAGCACCTTATTGTGGTTTTATTTCCAGCATAGCTGCTGCGGCGCGAGGAAATGGTGCGTTGGGGCGGCAATTTATTTATCCTGTGCAGAACTGGGCAAAGGAGTGCGATTGAGTGAAATTTTCAAATAAAATCATCTGTTTGATGGCCCTGTTGCCATTGGCTGGCTGCGATCTGCTGGCCGAGAAGTATCGGGTCGAATTCCGGGATGGCTCCTGGCGTGAAATAGCCATTACCCCCTTCTCCAGCGAGGCGCGCTGGCGGGAGGGGTGTGCCACCGGCGAGGTGCTGAGCGACATGAAGGTGCCCATCAAGCGGGGTGACACGGTTAATGGCCGCGAGCAGCTGCTGATCGGCGGCGAGAAGTTCGAGCTGGATGACAACAACCTCTACCGCAGCAACGGCATGGTGTTTGGTCATTCGCCTGACCATATCCAGCGCGGGCTCAAGGGGATGGATATCTGTCGCACCTTGCGCCCCGAGCGAGGCGGACTGCCCAAGCTCAAGGCGCGCGGGTTTGGCGACTGAATCGATGAGGGATTAACTCGCTGCCATCAATGTACAGCGTTGGCGGCAGGCATCGCCAAAGGCTTGAAAGATCTTGATGGAGTGGGGATTTTCATTGGCTTTCCACTCCGGATGCCACTGCACTGCCAGCAAAAAGGGTGACAGTGCGGGAGCATGAAGTGCCTCGATCAGCCCATCTTCTGCGTGGGCCAACGGCTCCAGACCCTTCCCCAACCGGTTGATGCCCTGTCCATGCAGGGAGTTGACCGGAATCTGTTCTTCCCCCATCAGTTCGGCAAACCAGCTGCCCGGCAGCAGTTTGATCTGATGGCTTGGCCCATACTGCTCGTCGACCGGATCGTCGGCATCCTCCCGGTGATCGTCATAACCCGGCTCGCTGTAGACCTTCTGATGGATGTCTCCCCCCAGCGCCACGTTGATCTCCTGCATGCCGCGGCAGATCCCGAGGATCGGCAAGCCACGGGCGAGCGCCCCCTTGATGAGGGGCAGATCGAACAGGTCGCGATCCCTGTCTTGCTGTTTTTCTGGCGTGAGGTTCTCCTGACCGTAGAGGGCCGGATCGATGTTGGAACCGGCACCGCTCAGATAGATCCCATCGGCGAGATCCAGATACTGCTCCAGATCGGCGGTGCCGCAGCAGGTGGGTACCAGCAGCGGGACGCAGCCGCTTATCTCCACCAGCGGCATGATGTATTTGTGGGTCATCACCTGATAGGCGTGGCCGTTGCGGGGCTGGGCGCCCATGGTCATCAGCACGACAGGTTTACGGGTGGCGGGAGGCTGGGGATTTGGCATAGGGCACCTTGATTATCCTTGGCGTTGAAGTCTCATCCTGCGCCTTGGGCAGACCCTTGCAAACCGGTAGGGCAAGGGCATGCCTCAAGGCATGGTCATGGGATCCCGCGTCGGGCCGGGTGACAGAATCGTTGGTCAGCCTGGGCAGCGACAGCCTGGATCCTCTCTTCAGTCTGCCAAGGCCGTTCAATATGTCAAACAAAATGATGCCAAGTTGTTAACGAATTTGTCTTGAACTGCTCTGAAGCGGCGGTTTAACGGGGTTGTTGAGATGAGCCGTTATGGTTGGGGTAGCAAAATGGTGGATATATTAAACGCGCAGGGATGGCGGGGGATGTTGAGAGGAAAAGGCATCAATAGAAGCACGCCTCCCCGAGGGGAGGCGTGTTTCGGGGATCACAGCAGGTCTTCGATCTCGCCGCGCAGATACTGGTACATCTCGCGGTAGGCGACCGGCGGCTTGTTCAGCTCCCGCTCCTTGTTGGCGGAGCGGATCAGCTGGCGCAGCTTCTGGCGATCCAGCTCGTGGAACTGGGACATCAGCTCGTTGAGGGCGCTGTCACCTTCGGTGATCAGGCGCTCGCGCCACTGCTCCAGGCGATGCAGGCGGGCATTCACGGTGGAGTGACGGTTCTTGATGATGGAGAGCGCTTCGGCAATCGGCTCGATATCGCGGCTGCGCATCAGGCGGCCGATGAACTGCAGATGGCGACGGAAGGACTCATCCTTCTTCGGCTTGAGTTTGCGACCCAGCTCGACAGCTTCTGCAAGCTCTTCATCCAACGGGATTTTTTCCAGCTCGCTGTGGCTGAGGGAGACGATCTCTTCCCCCATTTTCTGCAATGCTTCGGCATCGCGCTTGAGCTGGCTCTTGCTGGGGCCCCAGTCTTCGAACTCGTTGTCGTCTTGATATTGACTCATCGGTCTCTTGATTCCTGTCATTCACGTTTGGCGGATATGTTACCAGCTTCTCCCGCTGGGCGCAGGGGTCTGATATGCTTACCCCCCCTTTCCTTCTTTCATACAGATGTGAGTTATGGATCAGCAAGACCAAATCCGCCAGGATCAAGCCCATCTCGAGGCCGTGGTTGCCGAAGCCCTGGAGATAGCCAAAGGACTGGGCGCCTCGCTGGCCGAAGTCTCCATCAGCAAGCAGACCGGGTTGTCGGTGAACACCCGGGGTTGTGAACTGGAAAGCATTGAATTCAATAAAGATGGCGCCCTCGGCATCGCTGTCTATCGCGATGGTTGCAAGGGATCTTCCTCAACCACCGATCTGAGCAAACCCGCCATTCGTGCCGCCGTTGAAGCGGCCATCGAGATTGCCCGCCACACCTCGGCGGATGATTGCGCCGGTCTGGCGGACGCCGAGCTGCTGGCCTGGGATGCCCCCGATCTGCAACTGTGCCACCAAATCGAGCTAGATCCCCAGCGCGGCATCGAACTGGCCATCGAGTGCGAACGACTCGCTCTGGGTCGCGATGCCCGCATCAAACACTCCGACGGTGCCGGTTTCTCCAGCCATCTTGGCATCAAGGTCTATGGCAACAGCCACGGCTTCGTCAAAGGCTACGCGGCGTCGCGCAACTCTCTGAGCTGCGTGCTGATCGGCGAGCAGGATGGCGACATGCAACGGGATTACGGCTACTCCTCCAGCCGTACCCTCGACGGGCTCTGGAGCCCGCAGCGCATTGCCGACGAAGCCGTTGAGCGTACTGTCTCCCGCCTCGGCGCCCGCAAGATCTCTACCCGTCATGCGCCTGTGCTGTTCCACCCAGACACTGCCTCTGGCCTGTGGGGCCACTTGGTGATGGCCATCAGCGGCGGCAACCTCTATCGCAAGTCGAGCTTCCTGCTCGACAAATTGGGCAAGCAGATCCTGCCAGAGTGGCTCACCATTCAGGAGTTCCCCCACCTGTTGGGCGGGCTCGCCAGTACCCCGTTCGATGGCGAAGGGGTGCGTACCCGCGACATGGATATCATCCGTAACGGCGAGCTGATGAGCTGGCTGCTTACCTCCTACTCTGCGCGCAAGCTGGGGCTGACCACTACGGGTCACGCCGGTGGCATCCACAACTGGCAGGTCTCCAATACCGGCCAGGATTTTCAGGGCATGCTGAAAGAGATGGGCTCCGGCCTGCTGGTGATCGAGCTGATGGGGCAGGGGGTCAACATCGTCAACGGCGATTACTCCCGCGGCGCTGCCGGTTTCTGGGTCGAGAATGGCGAAATAGCCTATCCGGTTGAGGAGATCACCATCGCCGGCAATCTGACCGAGATGTTCAGCCATATCGTGGCGGTGGGTCGTGACGAGGATGAGCGCTCCAGTCTCAAGACCGGCTCGGTGTTGGTAGAGAATATGAAGCTGGCGGGTCACTGATCCCGGTTTCAACAGAACCGAAACCATGAAAAAGGCCCCCTCGCCAACGCGAGGGGGCCTTTTTATCGGCCAGCGATCAGGAGGCTATCAGCCCTTGATGCGCTCGATGCGGCCGCCCAGACCCTGCAGCTTCTGCTCGATGTCTTCGTAGCCACGGTCGATGTGATAGATACGGTCGACGATGGTGGAGCCTTCGGCCACGAAGCCGGCCAGCACCAGACTGGCGGAGGCGCGCAGATCGGTCGCCATCACCTGGGCACCCTTGAGCTGCTCGGTGTCACGGCAGATGGCTACGTTGCCCTGCAGTTCGATGTCGGCGCCCATCCGTACCAGTTCGGGAACGTGCATGAAGCGGTTCTCGAAGATGGTCTCGGTGACCATGCCGGTGCCTTTGGCGACAGCGTTCAGCACGGTGAACTGTGCCTGCATGTCGGTCGGGAAGGCCGGGTAGGGGGCGGTCTTGATGGTGACCGGCTTGAGGGTGCGGCCAGTCATGTCGAGGGTGATCCAGTCTTCGCCCTTCTCAATCAGGGCGCCAGCCTCTTCCAGCTTGACCAGTACTGCTTCCAGCAGGGTCGGGTCGGTCTTGCGGCAGGTGATCTTGCCGCCGGTGACAGCTGCACCCACCAGGAAGGTACCGGTTTCGATGCGGTCAGGCTGCACACTGTAGTTGCCGCCGTGCAGACGCTCGACACCGTCGATGGTCAGGGTATCGGTGCCCGCACCCTGGATCTTGGCGCCCAGGGTATTGAGGAAGTTGGCCAGATCGACCACTTCCGGCTCACGCGCGGCGTTTTCGATCACGGTGCGGCCATCAGCCAGGGTGGCGGCCATCATCAGGTTTTCGGTACCGGTGACGGAGACCATATCCATCAGGATGTGAGCGCCTTTCAGGCGGCCATCGACACGGGCCTTGATGTAACCATCTTCGATGGTGATCTTGGCACCCATCAGCTCCAGGCCGTGGACGTGCAGGTTGACCGGACGGGCACCGATGGCGCAACCGCCTGGCAGGGAGACATCAGCCGCGCCGAAACGGGCAGCCAGCGGGCCCAGCGCCAGAATGGAGGCGCGCATGGTCTTCACCAGCTCGTAGGGAGCGACATGGTTGTTCACCGCACCGGTCAGCACGGTGACGTTGCCGTTGACCTTGGTGGTCGCGCCCAGCATCTCCAGCAGCTTGATGGTGGTGCCCACATCTTTCAGGCGCGGCACGTTGGAGAGGTGTACCTCTTCATCACAGAGCAGGGTCGCGAACAGGATCGGCAGTGCGGCGTTTTTGGCGCCGGAGATGGTCACTTCGCCGTTGAGAGTACAACGACCATCGATTTTGAATTTGTCCATTTTTTACTTCGTTACCAAATCAGGAGGGCAATAGGAATTTACGTTCGCGTTTCCACTCGGCGTCGGTGAACGCCTTGATGGAGAGGGCGTGAATGGCGTTGCTGGCGATCTTGTCCATCAGCGGGGCATAGATGGCCTGCTGCTTCTTGACCCGGCTCATGCCGTCAAACATGTCACCGACGGCGATCACTTGGTAGTGACTACCGTCCCCTTTGACATGGACTTCGGACAATGGCAGAGCCTCAAGGAGTATCGCTTCAATTTCAGAGACTTGCATTATGCGTCCTCAGTTGTGAGCGGGGTTGACTGAAACAGTCCGGCCACCCCGTAGAGGTTGGCCAGGGTATAGAAATCACTGGAGGCGCCCACCAGTTGCGGTGTGGCGCCTCGCGCTAATACGGCTTTGGCCCATTTGACCAGCAGGGCCAGTCCGGCAGAGTCGAGGGTGGTGACGCCGCCGAGCTCGAGCTGGTCGTCCTGCCACCATTCAGCGCGGCGTTGCCACAGGTCATTGACCTGTGGCGCCTGCAGCTCACCGCTGAGGGTCATGGTTTGAGTACCAGCGGCTTGGCGTTGTGCTCGCGCAACTGGGCGATCACCGCATCGATGCCGTTCTGGCGGATCAAACCGCCGAGCTCGCTCTGCTTGGCGGAGAGCAGGCTGATCCCCTCGGCCACCATGTCGAAGGCTTTCCATTCGCCGGTCTTGTTGTTCTTGCGCAGCTTGAACTCGAGGAAGATGTCCGGCTTGCCGGCTTCTTTCACGCTGACGTTGACGGCGGTGATGTTGCCGCTGGGAGCTTTGCCCGGCTCGACCTTGACGGTCTGCTTGTCAAAATGGGCCAGCGCATCGGCGTAGGAGCTCACCATGTACTCGGTGAACACCTCGACGAAGGCATTGCGCTGCGCTTCGGTAGTCTCTTTAATCTGGTTGCCAAGCACCTTGTAGGCGGCGAAGCGGTTGTCCACATAGGGCAGCAGCTCTTCGCGGATGATCACCCGCAGGTGATCCGGATTGCTCTTCACCTGGGCCTGATCGGCTTTCAGGCGGGCAAAGGTCTGCTTGGCAGCCTGATCCACCAGCGCATTGGGGTCGGTGGCATCGACTGCGGCCTGGGCAGACAGGGAAAAGAGCATGCTGGTCATCAGACCCAGCAGCAGGGCGATTTTCTTGAACATGATTACTCCTTCTTGCTGTCTGATTTGCTGTCGGAGGATTGGCTGTAGAGGAACTTGCCAATCAGATCTTCCAGCACGATGGCGGATTTGGTGTCTTCAATCAGGTCGCCATCCTTGAGCATCTCTGTGCCCATATCCTCATCGCTGAAGCCGGGGGCCAGACCGATGTACTGCTCGCCGAGCAGACCGGAGGTGAGGATGGAGAGGGAGCTGGTATCGGCAAACTCGCCAGCGCTCTTTTGCATCATCAGGGTCACTTCGGGCACCTGGGTTTTCGGGTCCAGTACGATGTCGCTGACCCGACCGACCACCACGCCGCCAACCTTGACCGGCGAACGGACTTTCAGGCCGCCGATATTATCGAAATGCGCGCGCAGGGTATAGGTTTCTCCTTCCGGTTTGAAGCTCAAACCGGCCACTTGCAGGGCCAGTGCCAGAATGGCACCGATGCCAGCCAGCATGAAGGTGCCGACCAGGAATTCTACTTTGCTGAACTTCATCTTTACCTTATCCAAACATGACTGCAGTGAGTATAAAATCCAGGCCGAGCACGGCGAGGGATGAGTGGACCACAGTTCGGGTCGTGGCCTGACTGATCCCGGCCGAGGTCGGCTTGGCATCATAGCCGTTAAAGAGCGCAATCCAGGTGACCACCAGGGCGAAAATCAGGCTCTTGATGGCGCCCTGCATGATGTCTTCATGCCAGTCGACGGAGGCCTGCATGGCAGACCAGAAGCCCCCTTCGTCCACGCCGAGCCAGTCCACGCCGACCAGCTTGCCGCCGAAGATGCCGATCAGGCTGAACATAAAGGCCAGCAGCGGCATGCTGATGACGCCAGCCCAGAAGCGGGGGGCAACCACCCGGCGCAGCGGGTCGACTGCCATCATTTCGAGGCTTGAAAGCTGCTCGGTGGCCTTCATCAGGCCAATTTCAGCGGTCAGGGCCGAACCGGCACGGCCGGCAAACAGTAGCGCCGTGACCACAGGACCCAGCTCCCGCAGCAGGGAGAGGGAAACCAGCGGCCCCAGACTCTGCTCGGCGCCGAAATCCTTCAATACGTTGTAACCCTGCAGCGAGAGCACCATGCCGATGAACAGGCCGGAGACCAGAATGATGGCCACCGACTGCACACCCACCACATAGAGCTGCTGGACAAGCAGCGGGAAGTGCTTGTGCGGCTCGGGTTTGCCCGCCAGCGCATGGAACAACATGATGGTGGCGCGACCGACGGAGCTGATAAACCGCACTCCGACCCGCCCCAGCTTGCTTATTTGACTTATCAACATCAGAGATCCTGTAGCAGATCGCCTGCCGGAAAATGAAACGGAACAGGACCATCGGGCAATCCTTTGAGGAACTGCTCGACTTCGGGATTGTGCTCCTCGCGCAGCTGATCCGGCGTACCGTGCGCCACCACCTTGCGATTGGCAATGATGTAGGCGTAATCGGCGATGCTCAGCACCTCTTTCACATCGTGGGTGACGATGACGGAGGTGATACCGAGGGCATCATTCAGCTCCTTGATCAGCTTGACTAGCACCGCCATGGTGATGGGGTCCTGCCCGACGAACGGCTCGTCATACATGATGAGGTCGGGGTCAAGGGCGATGGCTCGAGCCAGCGCCGCCCGGCGCGCCATGCCGCCGGAGAGCTCGGAGGGCATCAGTTTCGCCGCGCCGCGCAAGCCCACCGCCTGCAGTTTCATCATGACGATGGTGTGGATCAGCTCCTCCGGCAGGCCGGAGTGCTCCCGCAGCGGGAAGGCCACGTTGTCGTAGACCGTCACGCCGGTAAACAGGGCGCCGCTCTGGAACAGCATGCTCATCCGCTTGCGCACTTCATAGAGGCGCGAGCGGGAGAGGGTGGGGATGTCTTCCCCGTCAAACAGAATGTGACCGGACTCCGGCTTGAGCTGGCCACCGATCAGCCGCAGCAGGGTGGTTTTACCGATGCCGCTCGGGCCCATGACGGCGGTCACCTTGCCACGAGGAATGGTCAGGTTGATCCCGTCATACAACAGCCGATCTCCGTGACTGAAGGTCAGATCGGAGATGGTGATCAGGTCATTGTTCAAACAATTGTCCATCCGGTGTAAATGAGGTGCGAATTTTATGGGGTAGTCTAGGTCTAAGCAACAGCAAGGAACAACTATTGAACAGGCTGCAAGCCCATTTGCACGACAGTTTTCTGTAACAAAGTGCGTCATCGAGAGCGAGAGTTGCCATCCGATTCGCTTATCCGGGCAGACTTTTTTATAATCCCGCAGCTAATTTCGGCCCGGAGCTGTGTCTTTATGTCTGTAAAGCCTGAGAAAGTGTCTGAACTGTTCGATTTTCGTCGCAGTGCCCGCGCGGTGCTGGACACAGAAAAGCAAGCCATTGATGGACTCTATCAGTATCTGAACGACGCCTTCGACAAGGCGTGCGAAATGGTGCTGCGCTGCGGTGGCAAGATAGTGGTCACCGGCATGGGCAAATCGGGCCATATCGGCAGCAAGATCGCCGCCACCCTCGCCAGCACAGGCACACCTGCCTTCTTCCTTCACCCGGGAGAAGCGAGTCACGGCGATCTGGGGATGATCTCCAGCGGCGACCTTATCATCGCTATCTCCAACTCCGGCGAGAGCGACGAAATCCTGGCTCTGCTGCCGGTACTCAAGCGCCGCGGCATACCGCTCATCTGCATGACCGGTAATCCCGCCTCCACCATGGCCAAAGAGGCCAACGTACACCTGTGCATCAAGGTGGAGAAAGAGGCCTGCCCGCTGGGTCTGGCACCCACTTCCAGCACCACGGCAACCCTGGTGATGGGCGATGCGCTGGCGGTCGCCTTGCTGGAAGCGCGCGGTTTTACCGCCGATGACTTCGCCCTCTCTCACCCGGGCGGTTCCCTTGGCAAGCGTCTGTTGCTGCGGGTTGGCGACCTGATGCACAGTGGCGAGCTGTTGCCCCGGGTGGGGATAGATGCCACCATCAGCCAGGCGCTGCTGGAAGTGAGCCGCAAGGGGCTCGGTATGACGGCGGTGGTCGATGGCAATGGCCTGCTGGCCGGGCTCTTTACCGATGGCGACCTGCGCCGCATTCTTGACCAGCAGATCGATATCCATCACACCCCCATCAGCCGCGTGATGACGGCCAACTGTGTTACCGTAGGTCCAGAGATGATGGCTGCGGAAGCCGTCAAGCTGATGGAAACGAGAAAAATCAACGGATTACTGGTCGTGGATGAAGAGAAACGCCCGCTCGGCGCCTTCAACATGCACGACCTGCTGAAAGCCGGAGTAATTTGATGCAAAACGTACCGACCCTCCATGGTCCGGTGACGCGCAGCCAGTTTGACAAGGCGGCGCAAATCCGCCTGCTGGTGTGCGATGTGGACGGGGTGCTCTCCAACGGCCTCATCTACATGGGAAACAACGGCGAAGAGCTGAAAACCTTCTGCACCCGCGATGGTGCGGGCATGCGAGCACTGCTCAATGCCGGGATCGAGATCGCCATCATCACCGGGCGCAACTCCCGTATCGTCATCGATCGGATGAAAAGCTTGGGGGTGGCTCATGTGGTGCAGGGGGCTGATAAAAAGCTGCCTCACTTCGAAGCGCTGCTGGTCAAGCTGGGGCTGACTGCTGAACAGGCCGCCTATATGGGCGATGACACCATCGATCTGCCGGTGATGGCCGCCTGCGGCCTGGGTATCGCGGTGGCCGATGCCCATCCGCTGGTGCTGAATCGTGCCGATATGGTGACCCGGCTTGGCGGTGGCATGGGCGCGGTGCGCGAGGTGTGTGACCTCATTTTGCAGGCGCAGGGCCATGACGATTATCAGCCCGAGGCTTCGGTATGAGCAGACAGACCCTGTTGTTTGCCCTGCTGTTTCTGGTCGCGCTGGTTGCCTGGCAGTTGGGCAAGGTTGAGCTGGTGCCTGAGAGCGCCGTCAAAATCGAAAACTATCAGCCGGATTTTGTCGCCAAAGATCTGGTGACCACCCGTTTTGATATCAACGGCAAGCGCACCGAGCGGTTGGAGTCGACCTACGCCGAGTATTATCAAATCCTCGAGCAGGCCACCTTCGACAAGCCGGTGGTCTACATGTATGACGATCAGGGTACCGCCGAGTGGAAGGTGACCGCCGAAACCGGCGTGCTCAACACCGGCGACAACGTCATCCTGCGGGACAAGGTGCATCTGGATGGTCTGCTGCCCACCTCCTTTATCTCCACACTGGATACCCCCTATCTGGAGCTGGATCTGGTGACACAGGATGTGCGCAGCAACCGGGAAGTGAACATTCTGGGTCGGGATTTCCAGACCCAAGGGGTTGGCCTCAAGGGCCATCTGGACCGCAAATATTTTGAGTTACTGGATCAAGGCCATGCCATCTATTTCAATGAAAAACGCTAATCTGGCCCTCGCAACCCTGTTGTTGTGTGGTGCGGTGACTGCCAAAGAGTCCGACTTTGCCGAGAAGGTCTACGTCGATGCCGTCAAACAGGTGGCCGAGATGCAGGACAATCGCATCACCTTCGAAGAGGATGTGACCATCAATCAGGGCACCATCCGGATCAAGGCTGACAAGGTGGTAGTGACCCGTTCCGGCGAGAAAGGGGCCGAGGTGATGACTGCCTACGGCAAGCCCGCCACCTTCTTCCAGATCCTGGATAACGGCAAGCCGGTCAATGCCCACGGCAATACCATCCGCTACGAGCTGAAGAACCGGCTGGTGACCATCACCGGCAACGGTCAGCTCAAGCAGGAAGATAGCCAGGTCAATGGCGATCTGATCCGCTACGACATCGTCAAACAGAAGATGATTGCCGAGAGCAAGAGCCCGAGCCAGCGGGTCAAAACCGTGTTCCTGCCGGATCAGGTAGAGAATTTCGACAAGCCCGCCGACCAGAAGAAGCAGGGAAAATAAGCCATGGCAGTGTTAAAAGCAGTGGGCCTGCAGAAGAGCTACAAGCGCCGCATGGTGGTGAGTGACGTCAGCCTTGAAGTGGGCACCGGCCAGATTGTCGGCCTGCTCGGCCCCAACGGGGCGGGCAAGACCACCTCCTTCTACATGATAGTGGGGCTGGTGCAGCGCGATGCCGGTCTCATCACCATCGACGATCAGGACATCAGCCTGCAGCCCATGCATGTGCGGGCGCGTAACGGCATCGGTTACCTGCCGCAGGAGGCCTCCATCTTCCGTCGCCTGTCGGTGTTCGACAACCTGATGGGAGTGATGCAGACCCGCAAAGGGTTGAGCCGTGAGGAGCGTGAGGACAAGGTTCAGCAACTGCTGGAAGAGTTCAACATCACTCACATTCGCGACAACCTGGGGCAGAGCCTCTCCGGCGGTGAGCGCCGTCGGGTCGAGATCGCCCGTGCGCTGGCGGCCGAGCCGCGTTTTATTCTGCTGGATGAACCCTTTGCAGGGGTTGACCCGATTTCTGTGATAGACATCAAGAAGATCATTCAGCATCTGAAAGATAGAGGCCTTGGCGTCTTGATTACCGACCACAACGTCAGAGAGACTCTGGACGTATGTGAGAAGGCCTATATCGTCAGCCACGGCAAGATGATTGCCGAAGGTGCACCGGCTGACATCCTTGCCGATGAGCAGGTCAAGCGCGTCTATTTGGGCGATCAATTCAGTCTATAGTAAGGGGGCATGCCTTCATTTCCTTTGACGAGTGCCTCGCTGAACATAAGGATATCCCGACGTAGATGAAGCCGACATTACAGTTGCGTCTCGGTCAGTCCCTGACCATGACGCCGCAATTACAACAAGCGATTCGTCTGCTCCAGCTCTCCACTCTGGAACTTCAGCAGGAAATTCAGCAAGCGCTCGAAAACAACCCTCTGCTGGAGCAGGAAGAGAGCGAGGCGCAAGAGACCAGTCCGGAAGCGCCGGTCGATGCCAGCCAGCTGGATTCCAGCGATGCCATGGCTCAGGAGCAGATGCCGGACGAGTTGCCGGTGGATACCACCTGGGACGAGGTTTACTCTGCCGGCACCGCCCAGAGTGCGGGCCCCATCCACGATGGGGAAGATAGCGTCTATCAGGGTGAAACCACCGAAAACCTGCAGGATTATCTGCTGTGGCAGATGCGGCTCACGCCGTTCAGCGATGTGGATGCCGCCATCGCGCTCGCCATCATCGATGCCATCGACGAATCCGGTTATCTGACCGTTGCGCTGGAGGATATCCAGGCTGCCGTCACCAGCGATGACGTAGAGGTGGAACTCGATGAGGTCGAGGCGGTACTCAAGCGGGTGCAGCACTTCGATCCGGTCGGCATTGCTGCCCGTTCTGTGCAGGAGTGTTTGCTCATCCAGCTGGATCAGTATGACCCGCAGACCCCTTGGCTCAACGAGGCAAAAGAGGTGATCCTCGAGCACATGGAGCTGCTCGGCAACCGGGATTACCGCACCCTCGCCCGCAAGACAAAACTCAAAGAGAGCGACCTCAAGGAGGTGCTGGATCTGATCCAGCTGCTGGAGCCGCGTCCCGGCAACGGCATCATCCAGAGTGACTCTCAGTACGTGATCCCCGACGTCTCCGTGGTCAAGAAGGGCAGCAAGTGGGTGGTCGAGCTCAATCCCGACTCCGCCCCCCGCATTCGGGTCAACGAGACCTATGCCGCCATGGCCCGCAACGCCCGCAGCAGCACCGACACCCAGTTTATTCGCTCCCATTTGCAGGAAGCCAAGTGGTTCATCAAGAGCCTGGAAAGTCGCAATGACACCCTGCTGAAAGTGGCCAGTTGCATTGTCGAGCAGCAACAGGGCTTTTTCGAGTATGGTGAAGAGGCGATGAAGCCCATGGTGCTCAATGACATCGCCGAAGCGGTGGAGATGCATGAGTCGACCATCTCCCGGGTGACGACCCAGAAGTACATGCATACCCCCCGTGGTATCTTCGAATTGAAGTTTTTTTTCTCCAGCCATGTGAACACCGAAGGAGGAGGAGAGTGCTCATCGACCGCAATTCGCGCGCTTATCAAGAAGCTGGTCACGGCAGAGAATCCTGCCAAGCCGTTAAGTGATAGCAAGATCGCGGATTTGCTGGCCGAACAGGGTATTATGGTGGCGAGACGCACGATCGCTAAGTATCGCGAATCCTTGTTTATCCCACCTTCCAATCAGCGCAAACGCCTGGTTTAGGCAAACAAAAGGATGATGTTATGCAAATTAACCTGACCGGACACCATGTCGAGATCACCGAAGCTCTGCGTGATTATGTGAATAACAAATTTGCCAAACTCGAGCGTCACTTCGACCACATCAACAATGTTCATGTGGTGCTTAGCGTGGAAAAACTGAACCAGATAGCGGAAGCCAAATTGCACGTCAGCGGTGGCGAAGTGTTTGCCAACTCTGAACATGCCGATATGTATGCTGCGATAGACACCTTGCTCGACAAGCTGGACAGGCAGATCATCAAGCACAAAGATAAGTTAAATAAAAAATAACCATGCAACTTGAACACATACTGAGTCGGGACTGCACCAAGAGTGCAGTCCCTTGTACCAGCAAGAAACGCGCCCTCGAAATCATCAGCGAGCTGGCCGCCGAACGCCTTGGCACCTCCCGCCAGGCGCTGTTTGAATGCTTGCTGGCCCGCGAAAAAATGGGTAGTACCGGGATCGGTGCCGGTATTGCGATACCCCACGGTCGTATTGACGATGAGTTCCCGCCAACCGCGATCCTGATGACCTTTGCCGACCCTATTCCTTTCGACTCCATCGACAATCAACCGGTTGACCTGCTGTTTGCCTTGCTGGTGCCGGAAAGCGAGTGCAAGCAGCATCTCAAGACCCTTTCTCTGATGGCTTCCAAGCTGGGTGACAAGGCGGTTTGCCGCCAGTTGCGTCAGGCAACCAGCGACGAAGAGCTCTATCAGATCATGACCTCGGCCTGACAGCAGGCCAAGGATGAGACACCCGTTTTGGCGTGAGGGAACAAGATGCAGTTAATCGTGGTAAGTGGACGTTCGGGCTCCGGTAAAACGGTAGCCCTGCGAGTGCTGGAAGATCTGGGTTACTACTGTGTGGACAACCTGCCGGTCAATCTGTTGCCCCAGCTGATTGTTTCGGTCGAGAGCCAGTATGACAAGCTGGCGGTCAGCATCGACGTGCGCAACCTGCCGAGCGATCCGGAGAAACTGGAAAATCTGCTGGCTCAGGTGCGCAATGAGGGGCGGGTAGAGTTCTCCAGCTTTTTCTTCGATGCCGACAACGGCACTCTGCTCAAGCGCTATGGCGAGAGCCGCCGCCTGCACCCCCTCTCACGCAACAAGCTGTCGCTGGATGAGGCGATTCGGGAGGAGACCCACCTGCTGGCGCCTATCTCCTCGACCGCTGACCTGCGTATCGACACCACCACCCTCAGCATTCACGACCTGAGCGAGCTCATCAAAACCCGGGTACTCGGCAAGAAAGAGAACGAGCTGGTGCTGGTGTTCGAGTCGTTCGGCTTCAAGTACGGCATTCCCAAGGATGCCGACTTCGTGTTCGATGCTCGCTTCCTGCCCAATCCACACTGGCTCCCTGAGCTCAAGCCCTTCACCGGCAAGGATGAGCCGGTCGCCAACTACCTCTCGGCGCAGGCTGACGTGATGCTGTTTACCCAGCAGATCGAGAACATGCTGGTTACCTGGTTGCCCCATCTGGAGCGCAACAATCGCAGCTACCTCACGGTCGGCATCGGTTGCACCGGCGGTCAGCACCGCTCGGTCTTTATTGCAGAGCGGCTGGCCAGTGCATTCCGTTTGCTTGGCAAGAACGTGCAGATCCGCCACCGCACTCTCGACAAGAGTGCCCCCCAATCCTGACGGACCAATAGGACGACCCGATGACTGTTTCCGCCTCGGTTGAAGTGAAAAACAAGCTGGGTATTCATGCCAGACCAGCCATGATGCTGTTCGAGCTGGTGCAGGGTTTCGATGCCCACGTGCTGCTGCGCAATGAAGATGGTGTGGAGGCCGATGCTGACAGCATCATCGGCCTGCTGATGCTGGATTCGGCGCAAGGGCGGCAGGTGGAAGTACAGGTTGAAGGGCCCGAAGAGGTCGAGGCCCTGGCCGCCGTGGTGGAGCTGTTCACCTCCGGCTTCAACGAGGAGTAGTCACTCCTCGTTATATGTTATGAACCGGTACGCGCCAGCGCTTTGAAGCTGGCAAAATCCCGACAAGCCAGCAGATTCCTGCTGGCTTTTTCGTTCATCAGTGCCAGAAACAGGTCGTAGAGACCCATCGCCTCCTCGTAGTCGGCCTTGCTGATGGCCAGCACGAAGATGAGCGTCGCGATTTCCCCGTTGCCCCAGTCGATCCCCTGCGGTGCCAATACGGTATAGACCAGCGTCCGATGAGCCAGCAGGCCGAGGGAGTGGGGCAGGGCGATACCCTCGCCCAGCATGGTGGAGACTATTCGCTCCCGCTCCTGCAGGGAGGCCCTGAAGCCGCTCTCTACCAGATCCTCCGCCTCCAGCTGGCTGCAAATGCGATCAAATAGTTCCGCCTGGGTAAGCGGCTCGTTGACCACCATGAAATGGTCGGCATCGAAATATTTGTCGAGCATATAGGGGCGGGTGCGGTCGATCAGCACCAGCTTGCCAAGCTGCTCCAGCTGGTATTGGGTCGGGAAGGGGGCAACGAGTACCACGGGAGCGTTTTTTTCGTTCACCTTGACGGTACTGATGACAAAGTCCTGCGCGATCTGCGCCAGACCTTCGTAATCCCGCACCGATTCAAGCGTGGTCAGCTGTAACTGGGGATACTCCCGCTTGATACGTGCCTCCAGCACCCGGAAGGTGGCGTTTCCTGCATCGCAAAGCAATAGTGCCTGCGGGCGGCGGGTATAGCCGATATCGTAATGGCGCTCCAGCCCGACCCCGATATGGATCACCAGATAGCCGATCTCGTGGTGGGTCAATCGGTAGGGGGTCTGCTTGATCCACTCCGAAATGGCCGCCAGCGTGATGTCGTAGGCGAGGGGGTAGTACTGCTTGATATGATCTGCCAGCGGGTTGTGGTTGCCAATCTGGTATTTGACCCGTAGCAGCATGGCGCTGATATGGGTTTGCAGGTCGGCCCGCAGCTGTTGGTCGCCTCGCAGGTCGTAAGGGTAGTGTTGATGAATGTAGGTCAGCAGATGTTCCACCAGCTGTTCGCTCTCGGCGGCCATTGCCGGGCTGAGCTGGGGAGTATCGGCAATCAGGCGCGCCTGGATCTGGATGGCGAGACCGGCGATCTCGTCCTCTAAGGGGGGCGTCAGGGTTGGCAATACTGCATAAATATCGCGAGATACTGCCAGCAGCGGCAGAGTCAGATCTTCGCTGGCGAAGTGGCGCAACTCGTGACCGGATGCCTGACGAAGCAGGGCAACGGCGCAGCAGATGGCGAGCTGCTGCAGGCTCTCGTCAGCGAGACGCAGCTGATGTCGGGCAAGCTGAGCATGGATATGATTGCCCACTACCTCCATCGTCTTGCTGGGGCAAAGGTTGGGCAACAGGGTTTGCAACTGGTTGTTGTGCAGCAACTCCTGATAGAGCAGCTGGGTCAAACAGGCACGGATCGCCGTCTCCTCCCCCTGAATGCGCATCCCCAGGCGGGGTTTGCTCTCAACGCTGAGCCTGAAGTGGCTGAGTTGCTCACGGACTTCCGCCATATCCCCCTGCAGTGCCGCCCGGCTCAGATACCAGGTATCAGCCAGCTCATCGAGCTTGATCCCCTGCTCTGCCGTCAATAGCAGGATCTGCAGGTGCAGCACCCGCTCCCGGCTGGTGCGTGGCAGGCCACTATCCTGACCCTGGGCCGCCAGCAGAGCGTCAAACAGTCCCTGATTGTAGATTTTCAGCTGGTAGCCGCTGCCACGCTGGTGGATCAGGTGAGCGCCGTGCGTGGCAATCAGTTCATTGAGGGTCGCCACATCGGTGCGCACCGTGCGGGTGGAGACATTGAGGCGGCGAGCCAGCTCCTCCTGTGGCAGCGGTTCGGCGTGGAGCTGGATCAGCAGTTGATGGAGCCTGGGGTGTGGCAGCTTGATCATAGGGGGTATGCAAGACTCCTGTTGCGAGATAAAGGGTCGATGTTAACAAGTGGGTCATCAACAAGCCAGGCACCGGTCAGTGATTGAACCGGCGCCCGTGACTGCCATCAGGCCAACAGTCGTTTCACTATGGCCAGCAGAGTCCGCACATCCTCGGGGCGAGTGTGCCCGCTCGCGCTGTCGATGATGGAGCTGTAGACGTGCGGGATCACCTTCTCGACACCGGCATCCAGCGCAATCCGCACTATCTCCTCGAAGTTCTCCAGTTCGATGCCGCCGGTGGGCTCCAGCCAGAAGCCGTGGCGGGCACAAGCCTCGGCCACTGCCTGATACTCGTCGCGGCAGGCCAGCCCACCCATGGGGAAGAACTTGACCGAGCTGCCGCCCATGTCCTTGAGCAGGGCGATGGCGGTATCGATGGGCACTATGCCATCCGGCTGCCCGGCGCTGAGTGGACCGGTGGAGATCTTCACCATGCCCGGCATGCCGGTGGGGGAGATCAGGCCGTTGACCAGCGTCTCTGACTGGCCGAGCAGCGCCCGGCTGGCACCGACACCGGTGAACACCTGATTGACGTGCTGGGGCTGCAGCTGGCAGGCCAGCTCGGCCACCATGGCGGATTGGCGCGGATCGCCGGCGCCCAGCCCGATGGAGAGGGCGTTGTCGATAAGCTTGGCGTACTCCTTCATATCGGCAACTGCGGAGGGAATATCCGGGTAGTTTTTGGAGAGCACACCGACCAGCACGTGGCCTTCGGCTGCGTCATACACCTCGACGGCATTCTCTTTGGAACCTGCCAGCACGTTGAGACAGACCCGATCACGGTAGTAGTTGGGGGTAAGGGACATCAGCGATTCTCCTGAACGAGGTTGGCAATGGCGGAGTGGATTTGGTCGAGCTGGGGCACGGTGACGCTGCGCACATCGATCTCGATATGCCCCTCGTTGGCCTTGTAGCCACGACAGTAGATGGCAGGCGTGCCCTGCTGCAGACGGGTGACAACCTGCACTGTGGTCATGCCGATCTGCTGGTGGTCGAAGGCGATATCGGTGCGGGCGATGTCGCGCCCGGCGCTGTCCCACACCACCTTGGCGGTGACGCCGGGCAGCTGGTTGAGACGTTCGATGAAGGGGGTCATCTTGGCGACCATGGCGGCGCCGCTCTCCTTCTCTTTGGCCAGGTAGCGCTCGATGGCATGGGTGAGGCCGAGGATCCCCTCCTTGCCCACCTTCATGGCACGGCCGATGCCGTTGGCCTGCTGCTTGACCCACTCCACGTACTGGCGCTTGCCGAGTACCAGCCCGCTGGTGGGCCCTTCAATGGCCTTGGCGCCGCTGTAGATGACCAGATCCGCTCCCTGGTTGTAGTAGAGGCGCAGATCCTCTTCAGCAGCCGCATCGACGATGAGCGGGAGCCCGTGGGCCTTGGCGACCTCGGCGGCCTCTGCCACCGACAGAATGCTCTTCTGAACGCAGTGGTGGGATTTGATGTAGAGGATGGCTGCTGTGTTGGCATTGATGGCAGCGGCCAGCTGGGAAGGGGTGCACTCGTTGGCGTAACCGGCTTCCACTACTTTGCCGCCACCCAGATTGACCATGGTACCGACCGGGGCACCGAAGTTGACGTTATGCCCCTTGGGCAGCACGATTTCACTCGGCACCTCATGGGGATGGGCATGCAGGTGCTCGAGGCGGTAGGGATCGCCGCGCACTATCATGGCGGCGACTGACTGGGCGATGCCGGCGCTGGCACAGGAGACCACCACCGCATCTTCCACATCCAGTAAACCAGCCAGATAGGTGCCGGTCTTGTTGACCAGATCCTTGACCTCGAAGTAGTGGCCCAGGCCGAAATTGACCGCATCGACCACCTCCTGCTCGGGGGTGGAGACGCCGAGAATGGTCATGCGCCCGGAGGCGTTGATCACCGGTTTGAGCTGATATTTCTCATAAACAGAAGGCATGGTGTGATTTCCCATAGTGAGTCAGAACCAGTTCGCCACCGACCAGGGCGGCGAGAGGCTGCAGTTGTTGGTCACCGCTGCGGGACTGGGCTTCGGTATCCATAAACAGGGTCGGGCCGCTGACGACCTCGAACAGGGTCAGATCGGCATCGGCACCCACCTCAAGCCGACCCTTGGCGGAAAGGCGCAGGGCATCGGCGGCTTGATGGGTGACGCAGGCGAGCACCTGCTCTAGCGTCATGCCGATGGCGAGAAATTTCGACATCACGTGGGCAAGACTGTAGACCGGCCCCTTGATGCGGTTCTTGCAGTAGATGTCGGAGCTGATGGTGCGGGGCAGGATCCCCTGTCGGATAGCCAGCTCCGCCACCTCGAAGCTGAAGCTGGCGCCGCCGTGGCCGATGTCGAGCAACAGGCCCCGCTGCATCGCCTCGCGCACCGCGACCCGCAGCTCGCCAGCCGGGGTCAGAATGCGGTTCGGTTTGCCATTGAAGCAGTGGGTCAGCAGATCGCCATCCCCCAGCAAGGCAACGATTTCGTCCAGATCCGGCGGCGTGTTGCCCACGTGCACCATCAGCGGTAGCTGGCCGTGGGCCTGTTGCAGCGCCTTGGCCATGCGCAGCGGTTGCAGGCCGTTCTCACCGACCACGCTGCCGCTCATCCGCGCCTTGATGCCGACAATAAAGTCGGGGTGGCGACGAATGGCTGCCGAGGCGAGATCCATATTGAGGTCCCGGCTGTCGGCCAGCTCGTTCTGGCGCAACAGGCCGATACGGGAGATGTTGAGCAGGGCATGCACCCGGGTCTTGCAATCCGCAGCGATCTGCTGGAAGTCATCCACATCGTCGGCCCCGGTGCTGCCGGCGTCGATCACGGTGGTGACGCCGGACTCTACGCCCACCTTGTCCGGCTCATCGTGATAGATGGGGGAGGCTGGGTAGCAGTGGGTGTGGCCGTCGATCCAGCCGGCGCTCACATGCACCCGGCCGCCGAGCTCAAGTGTCTGCCGCGCCGTTGCCATCTCCGGCAGGGAGCCGATGGCGGCGATTTTGCCCTCCTTGATGGCAATATCGACGAGCTGGCCATCTCCCTGGCGCCCCGCTCTGATGATGATGTCGTACATGCTAGATGGCCTCTCGAGCGCCGCCCCGCAGGGCGGCGGATGGTTATGCAAGTGCAACCGGGAAGAAGGTACCGAGCAGCATGGCCCCCAGGATGGCACCGCCGGTGATGGGCTTGCCCCACACGTAGAACAGCAATGCACCCAGCAGAGAACCGATACCGATCGGGATCGAGGCGCCCATGGCGGAGAGGATGATGAGGGGGCCGAGGAAGCGGCCCGAGCTGTTGCCAGCCCCCATCATGACGTCTGCGCCGTAGGTGGAGTTGCTCTGGTTGATGGTGAACTTGCGTGCCAGGATGATGACGTAGCCGATGGCCAGACCAATCCCCATGCCGGTTGCCAGCGAGGCTCCGAAGTTCTCCACCGGATAGACGATGCCGGCTCCCAGCAGCAGGGCTGGCACTCCGAGGCCAACCCCAGTCTGGATGGCTCCGCCGATATCGAGGATCCCCACCAGGGATCCCTCGATGATGCGGGCGAACAGGAAGCTGGCACCGAACGCTGCTACCGCGCCGTAGGCACCCGTGTCCATTCCGGCTTTCAGCATGGCGACGAAGGCTACCTCGTTGAAGGCACCGACCCCGTACAGATAGAACATGTGGGTACCGGCAAAGACCCCGGCCGACAGCAGGCCGACGAAGATGGGGAATGACCAGTCGGCATACCAGAAGTTGTTTTTCAGTTTCTCATCCATGGTGTGACCCCTTATTTGCCGCTCAGCAGGTTATGGACGTTTTCCAGCCACAGGGGGACACCCATCTGGAAGGATTCAATCAGTTTCATGTCGAAGCCGCGGAAGAAGCCGCTCAGCACGAACAGCAGGACGATGGCTGCCATCATCACCTTGGTGACATGGTTCCACCCGCTCTCTTCCACACCCTTGCCGATCAGGATGCCGAGCACCAGACCCGGTACCGCGTTGCCCATGATGAGCTGTGCCAGACCGCCGAAGATGGTGGCCCAGAAACCGGATTTCTTGCCCGCCTCGATGGCGGCCAGCCAGAAGATCACCGGCATAACGGTGTTGACCAGCAAGTTGGCTGCCGGTACCAGCACCTTGACCGCTGTGACCTGCAATGCTGCAGGGACGGCTGCGGCTGTGCTGTTGAGGAAGGCGACCACGATGGCACCTATGATGCCGCCGGCGATGGCCATCTTTTTCGGGTCGTGTAGAGTGGTGGCGAGATCCCGATTTTTGAACAGCAGTGCCGCCGTGGCCCAGTGCGGGATGATGCGGTGATCCACATCCTGGGTGAAGGCGCCTGCCGCCACGGTGGAGGCCCAGGCGTTGAAGAAGAAGCCGAGGCCAAACGAGAAGTGGGAAGCGGGATCCCCCTCGCAGGAGTTAAGTTCGCCCAGGGTGCGGAAGGCACCCATGCCCTGTACGGTCGGGGCGTGGAACATCCGCGCCGCGCCGGCCCCCACCCCGACGCCAACCAGGCCGCCAATGATGAGTGACTTGATAAAAATGATTAGAAACATCCAACGTATCCTTCTTGTGGGGTTGTGCCTGCGCAGGCATCACACCTGGGTGAATGTCACCTTGGCGACATCCAGACTGGTGACCTGAACCTTGATCTCCAGCTGGACGCGGTATTCGCGGCGCTGGCGCGGCAGGAAGAAGAACAGGAACTTCTCCACCCGGACCGACTCCTCGGCTTTGAGCACCTGTACATCGACCGGCTCAATGCGCAGCAGTACCTGCTGGTTGTCCTTGAGCAGTGTGGGTTGCACCTGGCTGAGGGCGGAGGCAAACGCCTGCTGGCGTGTCGTCCCCTTGCCGTTGACGATGACCTGGGTGGTGAAGTTCTCTTTCATCAGGCGCGTCCGTGCTTCTTGGCGAAGGCTTCGACCAGCTTCTGGCCCAGCTCTTCCTTGTCCATGAAACCGAAGCCCAGCACCACGCACCCTTCGTTGATGGCGGTGACGCCCTCTTCAACAGAG
Organism: Aeromonas sp. DNP9; assembly: GCF_001728955.1. Taxonomy (NCBI): domain Bacteria; kingdom Pseudomonadati; phylum Pseudomonadota; class Gammaproteobacteria; order Aeromonadales; family Aeromonadaceae; genus Aeromonas; species Aeromonas sp. DNP9. Next base: position 114,245 of record NZ_LYSQ01000003.1, read on the forward strand.
CGCATGCCGTAGCGGCACTTGTAGCCGTATTTGGTCTGGGCGGTGATCGCCCCGGCGCCGCCGCTGCCGCAGAAGGAGATGCCGAGATCCGCCTGCTCCTTGTTCATCACATCGCCGAGCTTCATGTCAGCGGCCATGCCTGGGATGATGGTCACGTTGGCCCCGGCAGCTTCCGCGCCTGCGCCCACTTTCTGACCCTTGCCGAGACGGTCTCCAATCACGAGTTTGATGGCTGTCATATCGATTTCTCCTTGAGTTACGGGTTCTGCACCGAGCTGAGTTCGTTTTCTTTGGCGACTTCAAAATGGACGGACAAGAGGTGTGCCTCCTCATAAGCAAGCTGATCCAGCCAGCTGACGACCTGTTCGGCGAGACGCAGTGAGAGGGGGGAGATCTCTTCAAACAGGCTGAGGTCAACTTCTGGCAGGGGCTCGCCGCTGTGGGAGCGCCACACCATGGCTTTGACATGGGAGGCCAGCATCTGCCGTTGCACCTCGTTGGGGATGATGCCCTGTTCGGCCAGCAGGGGATAAATGCGCGCGAGGATATGATCGGTCTGGCGCAGCAACTCCGGGCTGTTCGGGGTCAGGGTCTGGTCGTGAGTCTCTGTTTGCAATGTCTGCTCTCCAAGGCTGGCAGAAGGTATGGCGTTACCCTAAGCCTGCGCGTCGATGTGGAGGAGGCAGCGTTTTTCCGATTCGAAGCGGAAATTCCTGATGAAATGGCCCCGAAGTGATCGTTTGGATACTGAAAAGGCAAAAAGAGTGCTTATTGAAGCTGGTTTTGTGTGATCGGTAGCGCACAAATCGGGGGGCGGGGGCAGGGCAAGCGTTGCGGGAAACTGTGAGTCATCTCACGGTAAGAGACGTTGTCGAGAGGGCAGATATGGAAAAGGGCGGTTTCCCGCCCTTCTCATAACAAGGACTGACGCTAGCTGGCCGATGCGGCGCTCGAGCTGGCCGTTCTCTGCTGATAGCGCAGGTCTTCTTCTATGGTGACCACCACTTCCAGCGGCTTGCCGGAGCGGAATACCGAGATGGTCAGCTTGGTGCCGGGGCGGCTCTCGACAATCTTGTCCATGGCGCTGCGTACGCCACTGATGGCCTCTCCGTTGATCTTGAGCAGCACATCCCCTCGCTGCAGGCCGCCTTTGGCCGCCGGGCCGTTGGGATCCAGACTCTCCACCACCAGACCACGCAGGTCGCCGAGGTTCATCATCCGCGCGACTATGGGGTTGATCTCGACACTGGAGATCCCGAGGTAGCCGCGGATCACCCGGCCGTTGGCGATCAGCTCATCCATGATCCGTTTTGCCAGCCGGTAGGGGATGGCGAAGCTGATGCCGTAGCTCTCCTGATTGCCGTTGAGGTGATAGGTGGCGGTGTTGATACCCACCAGATCGCCACGGCCGTTGACCAGCGCGCCACCCGAGTTGCCCTCGTTGATGGCGGCATCGGTCTGCAGCAGATCCTGACGGCCATTGCTGTCGGGCCCCATGCTGGAGAGGCCGGTACGGCCGGTCGCGCTGATAATGCCCTGGGTGATGGTCTGGCCGACGTTGTAGGGGTTGCCGATGGCGAGTACCACATCCCCCACTTCTGGTAGCCGCTCCGGATCCTGCGGGATCACGGGCAGGTTGTCTGACTCGATATAGAGCACGGCGAGGTCGGTGAGCTGATCGGTGCCGATCAGCTCGGCGCTGAAGACCCGGCCATCCTGCAACGCGACGATGATCTGGTCGGCATCGGCGATGACGTGGTAGTTGGTTAGTACATAGCCGCGCTGGTTCATGATGACGCCAGAACCCAGCCCTTGCGGGCGCAGTTCCCCCTGATTGCCCTGATTGGGGGCAAAGCTGCGGGTGTAGATGTTGACGACGGCAGGGCCTGCCCGATGGGCTGCATAGGAGAAACTCAGTTCACGGGCATTGGTGATGATGCCGGGCAGTTGGGCACCACCGCGAAAATGGGGAAACAGCAGCAACAGCAGCGCCGCGACGGTCAATCCAAAACCGACAGACTTGCCCAAGTAACTGACTAAAGGGGGGATTTTCATGTCATTCTCATCCGTACAGGCTGCGCGCAGAGAATAACACTATCGATGGATAAAAATCACCCGCGGTGAAGGCCGCGGGTGATGGAGGGGTTGGCGAACAACTTGAGCGTTAGCGGATCACCAGATAGAGCGAGGAGTCGCCGCGCTGGATGTTGAGTGCCAGCACGTCAGGCTTGTTCTTGAGCGCCTTGGTCAGCTCGCCCAGGGTGTTGATGCGCAGGCGGTTGACCCCGATGATGATGTCACCCTTCTGCAGGCCGGAAGCGGCTGCCGGAGAGCGAGGATCAATATCGGCCACCGCGACGCCGGAGACCGGGTCGGTAGTGGTGCTCAGCTTGGCCCCTTCCAGTGCCGGATGCAGCGCACTGGCGCGCACTTCGCTGTCATCGGCCTGCTTCAGGGTCACCTTGGCAGTTTGTGATTTGCCATCGCGGATCAGTCCCAGCTCGACCTGCTTGCCAGCGCCCATGGTAGCGATCTTGGCACGCAGCTCGCCGAAGGAGCGAACCGGTTTGCCATCGATGCTGACGATGATATCGCCGGCCTTGATGCCCGCCTTGTCGGCCGCCGAATCAGGCATGACCTGATTGACGAAGGCACCATCCTTCTTGTTGTAGCCGAAGGTTTTGGCGATGTCGGAGGTGAGCTCGGTGCCGGTAATACCCAGCTGGCCGCGACGCACTTCGCCGTACTTGACGATCTGCTCGGTCAGATCCCGTACCATATTGGATGGGATGGCAAAGCCGATGCCGATGTTGCCGCCGTTCGGGCCCAGAATCGCGGTGTTGATACCGATCAGCTCGCCACGCAGGTTGAGCAGGGCGCCGCCGGAGTTACCTGAGTTGATGGCCGCATCGGTCTGGATGAAGTTCTCCAGATTCTCGATGTTGAGGCCGCTGCGACCCAGCGCACTGACAATACCGGAGGTGACGGTCTGACCCAGACCAAACGGGTTGCCGATGGCCAGCGCATAGTCACCCACCCGCAGCTCGTCGGAGTCGGCAAACTTGATCTGCACCAGATCCTCGGCCTTGATTTGCAGCAGGGCGATGTCGGACTGCTTGTCTTCACCGATCTTCTTGGCCGCGTACTCACGACCATCCTTCAGGTTGACCTTGATCTCGTCCGCCTCGTGAACCACATGGGCGTTGGTGATCACGTAACCCTTCTTGGCATCGACTATGACACCGGAGCCGAGCGCCTGGAACGGCTGCTCGCTCACCTGTTCATCGGGCATGTTGGGGCCGAAGAAGAACTTGAACTGTTCCGGCAGACGCTGACGGGTAATTTTTTTGCCAGAAACCGAGATATTGACCACCGCCGGGGTGACCTGTTCGAGAACAGGCGCCAGGCTTGGCATCTCCTGATTTGAACCTAACAGGGAAGGCAGTGCAGCCTGAGCAGGGGCCGCAGACATGGCGATACCGACACTGAGGGCTAGCACACTGAGCATGGAAAGAGGTTTACGCATATGAAAAACAGCTCCCAGAAAAAGTTGCATTGCAATCGTCAAGGTCAGACCACGGGACTGGCCAATTAGTTCCGCGAGGAACTAGTTTGGTTGCTTGAGCAGTCCGGAAGAGGCGCCAGCATAGTCGCGAGGCGGAACGCCCGGCTCTTCTGCCACATTGGCAGGGGCTTCTTCTACCAATGACTCGCGGAACAGCGGTTCCTGCGCCTTGGCCAGGAATTTGCTCTGCTCGGCCATGTGGCGATAGAGGGTCTGATACTGCTCGGCCAGTTGCTCCATCAGAGCGGCACTGTCGGCGAAGTGGGTGTTGATCTGGCCCTGATAACTCTCGAGCTCCTTGTGGGCCTTCTTCAGTTCCTGTTCGAGACGGCCAGCATCGCGGCTACGCACCGAAAAACGGCCGAGAACGATACCGATAATCAAGGCCGCGACAGCCAGCAGGATCCCAGTTAACAGACTCATAGATGCTCCTTGTTACAGCTAAAACAGAGTGGGTTTATGCGGTCGTCATAACCGCCATGCCTTGATTGCACTATACCGTGCGTCCTGAGGCCGTGATACCATTTTGTCCTCGATTCAGGGACTTGGAGAGGCGCTCAAGGATGACACCGCAGCAAAAATACCAGCAGGATCTGCTGCGCCCCGGCTTTGTGGCCGACCCCGCGCAGGGGATGGCCATTAGCAGGCTGGAGCGACTGTATCAGGATTTGCTACGGCGCCCGACTCCGACCAGATCTCGAGGGCTGCTGGGTTGGCTGCAAAAGCCCAAGCCGCCGGAGCCCGTCCTCGGTATCTATATGTGGGGCGGAGTGGGCCGAGGCAAGACCTGGCTGATGGATACTTTTTTCGACAGCCTGCCGGGGACGCGCAAGATGCGCAGCCATTTCCACCGCTTCATGCACCGCATTCACGATGAACTGCAGGGGTTGAGTGGGCAGCCCGATCCCCTCAAGCTGGTGGCCAGCAAGCTTGCCAGCGAGACAGACATCATCTGTTTCGACGAATTTTTTGTCTCCGACATCACCGACGCCATGTTGCTGGGTACGCTGTTCCAGGAGCTGTTTGGTCACGGTGTCGTGCTGGTTGCCACTTCAAATATTCCGCCGCAGGATCTTTATCGCAACGGGCTGCAGCGAGCCCGTTTTCTGCCAGCTATCGAGCTTATCGAGCGCAATTGCGAGGTACTTAACGTGGATGGCGGTATCGACTATCGCCTGCGTACGCTGGAACAAGCCGAGATTTATCACTGCCCGCTGGACTTGCAGGCAAAAGCCAATCTTGACCACTATTTTCAGCAATTAACTGGTGGGCACACGGCTTGCGAGGGGACGTTCGAGGTCAATCATCGTCAGCTGGCGTCGCTCGGGATGGGGGAAGGGGTGCTCTACATGGAATTTGAGCAACTTTGCTGTACTCCCCGCTCCCAGAACGACTATATCGAGCTGGCCAGGCTGTTCCATACCGTTCTGCTGGCCAATGTGCAGCCAATGGGCACAGGCACGGATGACGCGGCTCGCCGCTTCATTGCCATGGTCGATGAGTTCTACGAACGGCACGTCAAACTCATCATGTCGGCGGCGGTTCCCATGACAGAACTTTACGGCGAAGGGCTGCTGAATTTCGAATTCAAACGCTGTCTTTCACGGCTTCAGGAAATGCAATCGCACGAATACCTTGCCAGAGTGCACCTTCCTTAGTCACAATACCGCGCCTGCCAGTCGGATGGGCATCTGCGGCAGGTAGGGCCGGGCGACATTTGCTGGTTTCATGGCAGTGAAATTAGCAGGTGATATTTAAGGCAACTTCACTTATAATCGCCCGGCCCACGTTACAGCTGTCGATAAGACAGCAACACTTTAAGCTTTACTTGTATTCGAAGGGGTACAGGTAGGCCATCGTTTGTTGTTTGTGGGAGAGCCCCCATAAGCAATTGGGTCTGTAACAGGTAATTGGGTTTAACTTAATGAAAACTTTCGTTGCCAAGCCAGAAACCGTAAAACGTGACTGGTACATTGTGGACGCAGAAGGTAAAACTCTGGGTCGTATCGCAACCGAGATCGCTGCTCGTCTGCGTGGTAAGCACAAAGCTGAGTACACTCCGCACGTTGACACCGGTGATTACATCATCGTTGTAAACGCTGAGAAGGTACACGTAACCGGTAAGAAATTTACCGACAAAATGTACCACGCTCACTCCGGTTTCCCGGGTGGTATCAAGTCAATCAGCTTCGACAAGCTGATTCAGCGTAAACCGGAAATGGTAATCGAAGCAGCCGTCAAAGGCATGCTGCCGAAAGGTCCTCTGGGCCGTGCCATGTTCCGTAAACTGAAAGTTTACGCAGGCGCCGAGCATGCTCATGCTGCTCAGCAACCTCAAGTACTGGATATCTAATCGGGAACTGGCAACATGGCAGAAAATCAATACTACGGTACCGGCCGTCGCAAAAGCTCCACTGCTCGCGTATTTATCAAAGCGGGTAGCGGCAAGATCGTAATCAACCAGCGCTCCCTGGAGCAGTACTTCGGCCGTCCGACTGCCCGCATGGTAGTTCGTCAGCCGCTGGAACTGGTTGAGATGACCGAGAAACTGGATCTGTACATCACCGTTAACGGTGGTGGCATCTCCGGTCAAGCTGGTGCGATCCGCCACGGTATCACTCGTGCTCTGATGCAGTACGACGAAACCCTGCGTTCCGAACTGCGTAAAGCTGGCTTTGTTACTCGCGATGCCCGTAAGGTTGAGCGTAAGAAAGTTGGTCTGCACAAAGCTCGTAAGCGTCCGCAGTACTCCAAGCGTTAATTCGCTTTTGGTACTCACTCTTTCGAGTGTCAAAAAAGCCTGGCAACCGCCAGGCTTTTTTTATTGGTAATATTACCGACATCAATGCTAACCACGCGTCACAAAAGACAAAAAATTGTTTCTTTATTGTTTTCATTGCTCACCGCTCTTTCTTGTCAAGTTGTTATCTTTTCTTTAAAATTTCCCCTGTTTTCTGTGGCAATTGTAAATCCAGCTTCCGCCGCTGTTGTCACGGGAAAAATGGGGAACAGGGACACTATAAGAATGTGCGGAGTCCACATGGGAGAGTTTTTGGATGAGCAATGCGCCAGTTGATACCGGTCGCCGCAGATTTCTTACCTGGTCAACGGTTGCCGTTGGTGGGGTAGGAGCTGCGTTTACCGCAGTGCCGTTTATAAAGTCATGGAATCCGAGCGCCAAGGCCAAAGCAGCCGGTGCGCCGGTTGAAGTCGATATCAGCAAGTTGGAACCGGGTCAGCTCATCCGTGTCGAGTGGCGAGGCAAGCCTGTCTGGGTGGTGAAACGCACCAAACAGACGCTGGATGCCTTGGCCGCGCATGATGACAAGCTGCGGGATCCCTCATCTGAAGAGCCGCAGCAGCCTGACTATGCCCATAACGGGTACAGATCGATCAAGCCCGAGATTTTTGTCGCGGTCGGTATTTGCACCCACTTGGGGTGTTCACCTTCCTATCTGCCTGACAGCTTTGGCGAGCAGGTGCAGGGCGTTACGTCCGGCTTCTTCTGCCCGTGTCATGGCTCCAAGTTCGACATGGCCGGCCGTGTGTTCCAGGGGGTGCCTGCACCGCTGAACCTGGTCATTCCGCCCTATCAATTCATTAATGACACCACCATCCAGGTCGGTGCCGATGGCAAGGAGGCCTGACCATGTTGAGTAAACTGATGGGCTGGATCGATTATCGATTCCCGCTCACGGCCATGTACAACGACCACATGGCCAAGTATCCGGCACCGAAGAACCTGAACTTCTGGTACTTCTTCGGCTCGCTGGCCATGCTGGTGCTGGTCAACCAGATCATCACCGGTATCTGGCTGACCATGAACTACAACCCCTCCGCGGAAGGTGCGTTTGCGTCCGTGGAGTACATCATGCGCGATGTGGAGTACGGCTGGTTGCTGCGTTACATGCACTCAACCGGCGCTTCTGCATTCTTCATCGTGGTCTACATGCACATGTTCCGCGGCATGATCTATGGCTCTTATCAGAAGCCTCGTGAACTGCTGTGGATCTTCGGCATGCTGATCTTCCTGGTGCTGATGGCGGAAGCCTTTATGGGTTACTTGTTGCCCTGGGGCCAGATGTCATTCTGGGGGGCTCAGGTCATCATCTCGCTGTTTGGCGCCATTCCGGTCATTGGTGACGATCTGACCCTGTGGATCCGCGGTGACTACGTGATCTCCGGTGCGACCCTGAACCGCTTCTTCGCGCTGCACGTCATCGCGTTGCCGCTGGTGCTAGTGATGCTGGTTGCCATGCACATTCTGGCGCTGCACGAAGTGGGCTCCAACAACCCGGATGGTATCGACATCAAGAAGCACAAGGACGAGAACGGCTGGCCGCTGGATGCGGTGGCGTTCCACCCTTACTTCACCGTCAAGGATATGATCGGTGTGGCAGGCTTCCTGTTCTTCTTCTGTGCCATCATCTTCTTCAAACCGGATATGTGGGGTTACTTCCTCGAGAAGCCGAACTTTGAAGTGGCCAACGGTCTGAAAACTCCGGAGCATATCGCCCCTGTGTGGTACTTCACGCCGTTTTACGCCATTTTGCGGGCGGTGCCGGACAAGCTGCTTGGCGTCATCATGATGGGTCTCTCCATCGTGGTGCTGTTCCTGCTGCCGTGGCTGGATCGCTGCAAGGTGCGCTCGGTGCGTTATCGCAGCATGCTGCACAAGCTGAACATTGCCCAGTTTGTGGTCTGCTTTATCATCCTGGGGGTGTTGGGGGTGCTGCCATCGACGCCGACGTTGACGCTGGTTGCCCAGATCTGTTCACTGGGATATTTCGGGTTCTTCGTCCTGCTGTTCTTCTATAGCAAGAATGAAAGCACCAAGCCGCTGCCGGAGAGGGTGACATTTAAATGAAAAGAATAATATTTGCAGTGCTGACCCTGCTGCCATCTCTGGTATTTGCAAGTGGCGGAGCTGTTCATCTGGACAAAGCCAATTACGATCTGAGTGACAAGGCATCGCTGCAACGCGGCGCGGCCACCTTCATGAACTATTGCGCCGGATGCCATTCTACCCAGTATCAGCGCTATAACCGGGTCGCAGAAGATCTCGGGATCCCCGAAGATTTGATGAAAGAGAACCTGATTTTCACCGGTGCAAAGGTCGGTGACCTGATGAAGAGCGCCATGTCAGAGAAGGATGCCGCCAAGTGGTTTGGTGCGCCGCCCCCCGATCTGACGCTGGTTGCCCGGGTGCGCGGTGCAGACTGGATCTACACCTATCTGCGCTCCTTCTACGTGGATGAGACCCGTCCGTTCGGGGTGAACAACGCCGTGTTCCCGTCCGTGGGCATGCCCCATGTGCTGGAACCGTTGCAGGGAACCCCCCGTGCCGAGTTCGCTACGCACACGGTCGACGGAGTGGAAACCCAGCAGGTTGTCAGCATCAAATCTGACGGTAATGGTGAAATGGATGACGAAGAGTATGATCAGACGGTACTGGATCTGGTAAACTTCTTGGTCTACTCGGCTGAACCGGTACAACAGGAGCGTGAACGCATGGGCTTCTGGGTGCTTGGTTTCATCGTGATCTTCTTCATCTTCACTGTGCTGTTGAAGAAGGAATTCTGGCGCGACGTTCACTAAGCGACCAGATCCGGGTAATATAATGCACGGCAATGAAGACCAAGATGCTTCATTGCCGTTTCTGCTTTTTAATGACGGGAGGGTTCAATGGCTGTAGCTGCCAATAAGCGTTCGGTAATGACGCTGTTTTCCGGTGCCAACGATATGTTCAGCCATCAGGTGCGTATTGTCCTGGCGGAGAAGGGTGTTAGCGTGGATATCTGCCAGGTTGATCCAGCCAATCTGCCGGATGAGCTGGCCGAGCTGAACCCGTACAACTCTGTACCGACCCTGGTTGATCGTGAGCTGGCGCTCTACACCTCGCGCATCATCATGGAGTATCTGGACGAGCGCTTCCCGCATCCGCCCCTGATGCCTGTTTACCCGGTTGCCCGTGGTAACAGCCGTCTGATGATGCACCGCATCGAGCTGGACTGGTACTCCCTGGCCGACAAGATCATGGCCGGTACCGATGCTGAAGCGGCACGCAACGAACTGCGTGACAACCTGCTGGCCATCGCGCCGATCTTCGGTGAAATGCCCTATTTCATGAGCGAAGAGTTCGGTCTGGTGGATTGCTATATGGCCCCGCTGCTGTGGCGTCTGCCGAGCCTTGGCATCGACCTGACCGGTCGTGGCGCCAAAGAGCTGAAGGCCTACATGGTTCGTCTGTTCGAGCGTGAGTCCTTCCAGGCTTCCCTGACCGAAGCCGAACGCGAGATCCGTGCTGGCGTATGAGCATGGAACCGACAATGACACCGAGCCGCCCGTACCTGTTACGGGCGTTCTTTGACTGGTTGCTGGACAATGACCTGACCCCCCATCTGGTGGTCAACGTCAACATTCCCCATGTGATGGTGCCGATGCAGTTTGCTCAGGACGGGCAGATAGTGCTGAACATCGCGCCCCGAGCCGTGATGCAATTTCACATGGATAACGAGGCTATCAGCTTCAGTGCCCGTTTTGGCGGGGTATCCCAGCAGGTTTACATCCCGATGGCGGCCGTGCTGGCTATTCATGCCCGGGAGAACGGCGTGGGCACCATGTTTCCGCCCGAGCCGGGTTACGACATATGGCTGGAACAGGCCGAAGCGCCGGTGGAGCCTGAGCCGGAACCGCCGCGTCCAAGCGGTCGTCCGACCCTGAAGGTGATCAAATAAAAAACGCAGCCGATTGGCTGCGTTTTTTTTATGCCGCGTTGGCTTAGTTCTGGGCGAACTCGAAGGCCTTGATCACGCGCTTCACGCCGGTGACATGGCGGGCGATGTTGACGGCCTGCTCTCCCTCCTGGCGAGTCACCAGACCAATCAGGAACACCTCACCGTTCTCGGTGACCACCTTGACCTTGGTGCTGTCGAAATTCTTGGTGCCGAACATGTCGGCTTTCACCTTGGAGGTAATCCAGGAGTCATTGCTGCGAGTGGTGAAACTGGCAGGTTGGCCGATGCGCAATTCGTTGTAGACGTGGCGGACCCCTTCGATGCGACTGACAATTTTGCCAGCCTCAATCTTGTAAACGTCAGAAGGTGTCTGGCCGACCAGCAGGACGCGACCATTGTTGCTGTAGACGCTGATCTTGCTGGCTGCGCTGAGGGGTTTGTTGTCGGCCAGCAGATTGGCCGCTTTCAGCTCGATGGTCTGGTCATCCCACTGCGCGCCCAGGGTTCGGCGATCGCCAGAGGCCTTGGCAGTCCCTGCTGCGCCGCCAACAACCAGGGCTGCGCAGCCTTGCAGCAGCAGGGTGCTAACCAGCAGACCGAGCAGGATAGTGTGCTTTTTCATGGTTTCAATCTTCCTGTTGCGGGAAAAGTGTCTGGTCGATGAGATCACACAGGCAGTGCAGGGTCAACAGGTTCACCTCCAGAATGCGAGGGCGACGGGCGGAGGGAACACGGATCTCTACATCGTTCGGGCCGAGCAGACCTGCCATTTCGCCACCGTCACCCCCGCTCAGCACCACTATGGTCATGTCGCGGGAGAGGGCAGCCTCGGCGGCCTTGATCAGGCTGCGGCTGTGGCCGGAGGTGGTGATGACCACCAGAATGTCGCCAGGCTGGCCCAGCGCGCGGATCTGCTTGGCGTAGACCTCTTCAAAACCGTGGTCGGTGGCGATGGCGCTGATGGTCGCCATGTCCGGGGTCAGGGCCATGCCGGGCAGGGAGGGGCGCTGGGTCTCGTAGCAGTTGACCAGCTCGGAGATGAACAGTTGCGCCAGTGCGGCAGAAGGACCGTTACCGCATGCCAGCACCTTGTGGCCATTGAGCAGGCAGATGGTGATCATCTGGGCTGCAGTATGGATGGCATCCGGCAACGCCTCGGCGGCGGCTATCTTGGTCTGGATGCTTTCGGTGTAGTTCTCTTTGATGCGGTCAGTCATAGGGTCCTCTTAAAAAGCGTTCTGGATCCAGGCTGGCTGGTCGCCCTCGAACGCAATCACATCGAATCGGCAGGCCTGATTGGCCTCGTTGATGGCATGTTGCTTCAAATAGTGGCGCGCTGCCAGCATGATCTTGTGCTGTTTGCTGCGGGTGACCGAGCTGGCGGCCCCGCCATGGCTGCCGGTGGCCCGGTAGCGCACCTCAACAAACACCAGGGTCTGGCCCTGGTGCATGATGAGATCTATTTCGCCGCCACGACAGCGGTAGTTGCGAGCTACCGGTTGCAGGCCCCGGGCCTGCAACCAGCGTTCAGCGACTTGCTCAAAGTGCTGTCCCTTGCTCGTTGGTGAGGGGAACAGGCTCGGCAACTGCTGGCGTATCCGTTTCCATAGTTCCTTCATTGGAAGGCTCCTCCAGCTGCTGAACGGCGTTCTCGTCGACCAGTTTGCCGTTCTGGTAAGTACCCCAGCTCAGCATCCGCACGATATTACCCTGGGCATCCACGCTCAGCTGACCGCTCATGCCGGCCTGCTGCATGCCACCCACCTTGCGCATCTGCTGCAGGTTCTCTGCCAGACTGACTGCATCGTAGCCCATGGCAAACAGGCGCAACAGGTCACCCTGGGTCTGCGGCCAGAGCAGGGCGATCTGCTCGCGCTGTTTCTCGTAGCCGCCCAGCAGCAGCGGCATATCGGCGATATGCATGCCGTTGAGCTCGGAGGCGACCTCGGTTGCTGCGCTGTCGTAGCCACGGGAGCTGGTGTAGATGGGCAGGCTGCCCATCGGATTGACCGAGACATCCACGTAGGGCTTGATCATCCGGGTTTCCAGGCTGTTGGCCACCACATATACGGCATCGATGCTGCGCGGTGCGGCATCAGAGAGTTGCACCACTTCACCAGCTCGGGCGGTAGAGCGGCCGCTCAGGGCATTCTTGACCATCCCCTGCACTTCGTTGCGGGCACCGAAGGTGGCAACCACCGGCTTATCCTGGCTCAGGGTGGCCCAGCTCTGCTCGAACGCTTTGATACTGCTGTAACCGATCCGCCCCTGAGCGGCGATCAGCAGCGGTTTGCGGTAGCCCTGGGTGTAGAGGTACTGGGCTGCCTGCGCAGCATCTGCGGCGGCAGAGAGGGAGAAGTAGTAGGTGGTGTCGTTGACGACCGGCTTGTCCAGCTCGTTGAGCGCCAGTACCGGCACGGTCGGATTGGCCTTGAGCAGTTCCTCGACCCGGTCTTTCAGCAGCGGGCCTATGATCATGTCTGCCCCTTCCTGAATCGCCTGCTTATAAAGGTCGCCGGTCGACTTGCTCTGGGTGTCGTAGAAGTTCAGGGTGAATTGCCCCTGATTTTCCTTGTAAGACATCAGCATACCGTTACGGATGGCAGCGCCCTGCGGCTCCAGATTGCCGGAGAGGGGCAGCAGCACAGCGATCTGTTGCACCGAGGTGCTGGCAGTGGCCGCCAGATCGCCCAATCCTGCCGGCATATCTTTCTGGGCTGGATGGTTGGGGAAGTCGCGCTTCCAGCCTGCCAGCTGGCGGGCCAGCAAGTTCGGCTGGGCGCCAAACTCGTTGACCAGTGCCGCCAGACGCAGCCAGCCGGTGGTTACGTCAGGGGCCGGTGCCTCTTCCAGCGCCTGCAGGGTGGAAGGAGTCATGCTCTTGAGCAGCGACCAGATCTGCTGATGGTTGGTGGCCTGCTCGCTCTGGTTGAGGTAGGGCTCCAGCGCAATCAGGGACTTGGCGGCACCAAACTTGTTGTTGATGTCGAGCTGCAGTACCACGCGCTGACGATACCAATCCTTCTGGGTATCGGCATCCAGCGCAACCTCAGGCTTGCCTTCCAGCAGGATCAGCGCCTGATTGGCGTGGCCTTGTGCCAGCAACAGATGGGCTTGCAGCAGTTGCAACTGCGCCTTCTGAACGGGATCCTTGGCCTGCTTCTGCAATTGCTGGAACAGTGCCGAGGCCGGTTTGGCCTGGCCCAGCGCCAGATAGCTGCGTGCCGCCAGCATCTGCCAAGTAAAGGCTTCGGCCGGCTTGGCCGGGTCCACCTGCTCAAGATACCACTGGGCATTCTTGGTCAGATTGGAGAACGCAGAGGGCATGCCTGACTGCCCTGACGGTTGATTGGGCTCCGACGCACAGGCGGCGAGCAGTACTGCCGCGAGTATGATGCCGAAGAGTCGTGATACACTTAGCTGCTTTGTAACCCGGTTCAAGTTCATTCCCCGACCAGTGTTGAAGTTCCCCATAGTGTAAACGGGCCAATATGGCGACACAATTGTCGGGGCACTCGGAGATCCCATGAGTGACATCCCAACCCTGTATATAGTCCCCACTCCGATCGGCAATCTGGCGGACATCACCCAGCGTGCATTGGACATTTTACGCAGTGTCGATCTGGTGGCAGCCGAAGATACCCGTCATACCGGTATCCTGCTCAGCCACTACCAAATCTCGGTGCCGACCTTCGCCCTGCACGATCACAACGAGCAGCAGAAGGCCGATGTACTGATCGGTCGGATCAAAGAGGGCAAGAGTGTTGCGCTGGTCTCCGATGCCGGCACTCCGCTCATCAGCGACCCCGGTTATCACTTGGTCACCCGCTGTCGTGAAGCCGGGGTCAAGGTGGTGCCGCTGCCCGGCCCCTGTGCCGCCATCACCGCCTTGAGCGCGGCCGGTCTGCCCACTGATCGATTTGCCTTTGAAGGCTTCCTGCCCGCCAAGAGCAAGGGACGTGACGATCGCCTGCAAGCCGTTATTGAAGACACCCGCTCGCTGGTGTTCTACGAATCCCCGCGCCGTGTGCAGGATACAGTGGAAGCGATTGCTCGCATTCTCGGCGAGCGTCAGGTGGTGGTGTGCCGTGAGCTGACCAAGACCTTTGAGTCGATCCACGGTCTGCCAGCCTCCGAAATGCTGGTCTGGCTTGGTGAAGATGACAACCGCTGCCGCGGCGAGATCGTGCTGGTCGTGGCTGGCGCCTCCAAAGAGGAAGAGGATCTGCCGGCCGAGGCGATCCGCACTCTGGGTCTGCTGGTGGCAGAACTGCCACTGAAAAAAGCGGCCGCCCTGACCGCCGAGATCCACGGCGTGAAGAAGAATGCCCTCTACAAATACGGCCTCGAGCACTATTGAGCCGGTTAATAGGCCGTAAGGCTGTTTTCTGACCTGTGCAATCCCCCGAACCGGCGAGCATTCAGCATGTAAACGGGGGCCAAAGCGCGATAAATGGCTGTAAACGGGAATTGCCGGTTTACCCCGTGCGTATCGCAAGGCTATAATCCGCCCCTCGGAGTTGGCTGGGCAATCGCTGCTTCGTCGTTGTGTCCCTAGGGACAGACGGGCGGAGGGGAGGAAAGTCCGGGCTTCACAGGGCAGGGTGCCAGGTAACGCCTGGGGGGCGTGAGCCTACGACCAGTGCAACAGAGAGCAGACCGCCGATGGCCCGCAAGGGATCAGGTAAGGGTGAAAGGGTGCGGTAAGAGCGCACCGCGCGACTGGCAACAGTTCGTGGCACGGTAAACTCCACCCGAAGCAAGACCAAATAGGCCCCTATTGGCGCGGCCCGCGTTGGGGGCGGGTAGGTTGCTTGAGCCAGCGAGCGATTGCTGGCCTAGAGGAATGATTGCTACCCGGGGCAACCCGGTACAGAACCCGGCTTACAGGCCGACTCCGACCTCATTCCGAAGAGCCCCGCGATTTATCGCGGGGCTCTTTTTTTATGCATGAGAAAATATGGCTTCGTTGGCAGGATATTTTCGACCTTGTCATTTTGAATGAAATTATATGTTTTAAATCAATCGAATAGTTTTGTATTTGGCACGATGGCAGCGATAGATGGTGATAGAACCGAGGATGGTTGTTCGCACCCACATATTGTGTATGTTCTCAGTTCATTCACTTATTTCAATTAATCACCAGAGTTTAACGCCAAATAACTTGTGGAAAATCAACCCACTCAATCCGCGGTATGCAATTGCTGCGTCAATATGTTCCCTCTGTCCCATCTCCTTGCTTGAAAAGCCCCCTGCACGTCCTTAAACTTCAAGGTGGGGAAAAGTGGATCAAAGTGGTTTTTAGAGGGGCAATCAGCCTGCTCACTCACCTTCAGGGACTGCAATTTGTTGCGTGGCGCTCATGCCATCAGCCTGGACAGTAAAGGGCGGCTGGCAATTCCGACCAAATTCCGTGATTGGCTGCGCGACGAAAGCGACGGCCAGCTGGTCTGCACCATCGATATTGCCCATCCCTGTTTGCTGCTTTATCCCCTGAATGAATGGGAAGAGGTCGAGCGAAAGCTCAAGACTCTCTCCAGCATGAATCCGCAAGAGCGCCGTTTGCAGCGACTGCTGCTGGGACATGCAACCGAATGCGAGCTGGATGGTAATGGCCGTCTGCTGCTCAGTCAGCCACTGCGCAACCATGCGGGACTGGACAAGAAAATTATGCTGGTGGGCCAGCTCAACAAGTTTGAGTTGTGGGATGAAGCCCGCTGGCAACAACAGGTCAATGACGACATCTTGGGTCTGCCCGGGGACGATTGGGCAAGCTCACCACGACTACAGGATTTCTCTTTATAAATGACCCAAGCCGCTGAACACATCACAGTGCTGCTGCACGAAGCCGTTGAAGGTCTGGCCATCAAGCCGGATGGTGTCTACGTCGACGGTACTTTTGGCCGTGGTGGTCATTCTCGTCTGATCCTGCAGCACCTTGGCCCCAATGGCCGCCTGATCGCCATCGACCGCGATCCCCAGGCTATCGCCGAAGCGGCCAAGATCCAGGATCCCCGTTTCGAAATCGTGCACGGCCCCTTCTCCGGCATCGCCTCCTATCTGGATGAGCGCAGTTTGCTGGGCAAGGTGGATGGCTTCCTGCTGGATCTGGGGGTCTCTTCACCCCAGCTGGATGATGCCGAGCGCGGTTTCAGCTTTATGAAAGATGGTCCGCTCGATATGCGGATGGACCCCACCTCCGGCCAGAGCGCCGCCGAGTGGCTGGCCAAGGCCGATGTGGATGACATCGCCTGGGTGCTGAAGACCTTCGGTGAGGAACGTTTTGCCAAGAAGATCGCCCGTGCCATTGTGCACGACCGGGTGACCGAGCCTTATGTGCGCACTCGCCAACTGGCGGAGATGATTGCCCGGGTCAATCCGAGTAAGGAGAAGGGCAAGCATGCGGCAACCCGCAGTTTCCAGGCCATTCGCATCTATATCAACAGCGAGCTGGACGAGATCGAAACCGCGCTCAACGGTGCACTGGAAGTGTTGGCACCACATGGCCGTCTGTCAGTGATCAGCTTCCATTCGCTGGAAGACCGCTTGGTGAAGCATTTCATCCGCAAGCACGAGAAGGGGCCGGAAGTGCCTTACGGCATTCCGTTGACCGAGGCCCAACTGGCTGGCGGTCGCAAATTGAAGTCGGTCGGCAAGGCGCTCAAGCCTTCTGATCATGAAGTATCTGAAAACAGCCGGTCACGCAGCTCGGTGCTGCGGGTTGCCGAACGGTTGGCGGAGTAAGCGATGAGCGAAGTGCGTGTTCATCTGGCCAAGGAGATCGTTGCCGATCTCTGGCGGCACAAGCTGCAGATTTTTCTGTCGGTCGCCGTGCTGGTGACCGCGTTTGCCGTGATCCTGGTGACCAACATGACCCGTGGTCTGACGGCCAAGCAGAACGATCTGATGGCAGAAGAGGATCGCCTCAATATCGAATGGCGCCACCTGTTGTTGGAACAGGGCACCCTGGCTGAACACTCCCGGGTGGCGAGTCTGGCGATGGACAAGTTGCAGATGGGTCGTCCGCTGGTGACCACCGAGAAGGTAATTACCCAACCATGAAACGCAAGGCTACAGCCAAAGCTGCCAAAGCGAATGTCAAAGCGCCATCTATCTATCCATGGCGCTTTCGCACGCTTGCGGTGTTTATCGGCATCGCGTTTGTGGGTCTGATCCTGCGTCTGGCCTGGATCCAGGTGATCAATCCGGATCGTCTGCGTCAGGAGGGTGACATGCGCTCCCTGCGTACCACCTCTACCCAGGCGGTGCGCGGCATGATCACCGATCGCAACGGCGAGCAGCTGGCGGTTTCTGTGCCGGTCGAAGCGGTCTGGGCCGATCCCAAGACAGTGCATGAATCCGGTGCCATCAATAATGAGCGAGCCTGGCTGGCGCTCTCCGCCGTGCTCAAGCTCGACATCAATACCCTCAAACACCGCATCGCCAACCCCAGCAAGCGCTTCGTCTATCTGCAGCGTCAGGTTACTCCTGCGGTGGCGGAATATATCAAGGGGCTCAAGCTGGGTGGCGTCTACCTACGCCCCGAAGCGCGCCGCTTCTATCCGACCGGCGAGATCAGCGCTCATCTGGTGGGGGTGACCAACATCGATGGCAGCGGTATTGAAGGGATCGAGCGCAGCTACAACGAGTGGTTGACTGCGACACCCGGCGAAATGCGGGTGCGCAAGGATCGTCAGGGGCGCGTCATCGAGCGGCTTGGCATCGTCAAAGAGGGCAAGAACGCCAACGATCTGCAGCTCAGTATCGATCAGCGGGTGCAGGCATTGGCCTACCGTGCCCTCAAGCGGGCAACCGACGAGAACAAGGCGACCTCCGGCTCCATGGTGATGCTGGATATCAAGACAGGTGAAGTACTCGCCATGGTCAACACCCCCTCCTATAACCCGAACAACCGTGGCCAGTATCAGAGCTTCCGGGTACGCAACCGGGTGGTGACCGATACCTACGAGCCGGGTTCGACCGTCAAGCCATTGATTTTGCTCAGTGCCTTGCAGGCAGGTGTCACCAGCTGGAAGGATTTCATTCCCGGTGGGCCGCTTTTTATCGGTGCCAAGCAGATCAAGGACGTCAGTATCCACAAGGCGACCAACCTCTACGACATCCTGCGCTACTCCTCCAACATCGGTATGTCACGCATCGCGCTGCGGATGCCGGCGCAGGAGATGATCAATACCCTCAGCATGTTCGGTTTCGGCATGGATACTGGCAGCGGGCTGATGGGCGAGAGCAGCGGCATGTTGCCCCAGCGTCGTCGCTGGTCCGATATCGAGCGTGCGACCCTCTCGTTTGGTTATGGTCTGCGAGTCACCCCGCTGCAGCTGGCTTCCGCCTACGCCACCCTGGCTAACAAGGGCAAACGGGTGCCGCTCTCCATTGTCAAGGTGACTACGCCGCCCAAGGGTGAGCAGGTGATTGATCACAACAACGCCGCTGCCATGTTGCAAGCGCTGGAGTATGTGGTCGACAACGCCATTCCAAAAGCCAAGATCCCTGGCTATCGGGTCGGCGGCAAGAGTGGTACCGCCAAGGTCGCCGTCGCCGGTGGCTATGGCAAGGATTACATGGCCTGGTTTGCCGGTTTCGCACCCGCCAGTGATCCCCGTTTCGTCATGGTGGTGGTGATCAACGAGCCAAAAGGCAGCGCCTATTATGGCGGCGCCGTGGCGACCCCACCGTTTGCAGAGGCCATGGGCGGGGTGCTGCAGCTCTTCAATATTCGTCCCGATGCGGTGCCGCCAGCGGTGCCCACCAAACTTGCCCGTACGGAGGCTTCTCTTGTCCCGCGCACTTGATGCATTACTGCGCCCCTTCGGTATCCAGGCGCCGGCGCTCACCCTGACCGATATCCAGCTGGATAGTCGGCGGGTTGGCCCCGGCTCGCTCTTCGTGGCCATTCGCGGCCATCAGGTGGATGGCAGACGGTTTATCGAACAGGCGGTGGCTCAGGGAGCGACCGCTGTTGTGTTTGAGGAGGATGGTGAATTTATCCCACCATCGACTCCGGTTCCCTGTATCGGGATGCGGGATCTGCCCGCTCACCTCTCTGCTCTTGCGGGCTATTTCTACGATCAGCCAGCCCAAAAATTGGATCTGGTCGGGATCACCGGCACCAACGGCAAGAGCACTACGGCACTGCTGGTCGCTAACTGGCGCACCCTGCTGGGCGGTAAAGCGGGCGTGATGGGCACCATCGGCAATGGCCTGTTTGGCCATCTGATCGAAGCGGAAAATACCACCGGCAGCGCCGTGCAGGTGCAAGCCAATCTGGCTGCGCTGCAAGCGCAGGGGGCGGATCTGGTGGCGATGGAGGTCTCCAGCCACGGTCTGGTACAGCACCGTGTGGCAGCTTTGCCCTTTGCCGCTGCCGTTTTCACCAATCTGAGCCGGGATCACCTCGATTACCACGGCACCATGGAAGCCTATGGCGCGGCCAAAGAGCAGCTGTTGCAGCTGGTCGATGAGTCTAATGCAGTGATCAATCGCGATGACGAGCTGGGTGCCAAGTGGCTCAAAAAGTATCCAGCAGCGGTGGCGTTCAGCGTTAATGGCCCGATTGAACACCATTCTGGCCGTCAATTAACGGCGCAGCAGCTCGATTTTCACCAGCAAGGTTTTCGCGCGCAGATTAACTCCAGCTGGGGGAATGGTGTATTATCCGCCCCCTTGCTCGGGCGCTTCAACGTCAGCAATGTGCTGGCCGCGATGGGCGTGATGCTGGTGCTTGGTTATGACTTCAACGAGCTGCTGGCAACTGCCCCGAAATTGCAACCAGTGACCGGTCGCATGGAGTGTTTCGGCGGTGGCGATACGCCGCTGGCGGTGGTCGATTACGCCCACACCCCGGATGCACTGGAGAAGGCATTGCAGGCCCTGCGGGTGCACTGCACAGGCCAGCTCTGGTGTCTGGTCGGTTGTGGTGGCGACCGCGATCGCGGCAAGCGCCCCATGATGGCAGCCATGGCCGAGCAGTATGCGGATCGCGTGATCCTGACCGACGACAATCCCCGTACCGAGGAACCGGCCCGGATCATGGCCGACATGGTGGCGGGTCTTCGCGATCCTGCTGCGGTGCAGGTGGAGCACGACCGGGTCAAGGCGATTGCGCTGGCCATCGGTCAGGCGAGCAAACAGGACATCATCCTGGTGGCCGGCAAAGGTCACGAGGATTATCAGATCATTGGAACCGACAAGCGGCACTACAGCGACCGGGAAACCGTCGCGGCCGCCTTGCACACATTATTGGAGTCATTCAAATGATGACCCTCAGGCTTGCCGAGCTGGCGCAGGTACTCGATGCCCGTCTGATTGGTGACGACGGCGAGATCACCGTCGTCAGTACCGATACCCGCACTCTGGGCGCGGGTGCCCTGTTCGTTGCCCTGCGCGGCGAGCGCTTCGATGCCCACGATTTTTGCGAGCAGGCCGTTCAGGCAGGGGCCTCTGCCCTGCTGGTCGAGCGTGAACTGCCGCTGGCCATTCCCCAACTGGTGGTAGCCGATACCCTCAAGGGGTTGGGCCATCTCGGCAGACTGGTGCGCGAGCGCATCAACCCGAAAGTACTGGCTATCACTGGCAGCTGCGGCAAGACCACGGTGAAGGAGATGGCGACCGCCATCCTGCGCAATGAAGGGGAAGTGCTAGCCACCGCTGGCAACTTCAACAACGAGGTGGGCGTGCCGCTCACCCTGCTGCGCCTCGAATCGCAACACAAGTTTGCGGTGATGGAGCTGGGTGCCAACCATCCGGGCGAGATCGCCTGGACTACTTCACTGGCCAAACCCGATGCCGCCATCATCAACAACGTGGCGGCGGCCCATCTGGAGGGCTTCGGCTCGCTGGAAGGGGTGTTCCACGCCAAGAGCGAAATCTTTGAGGGCTTGAGCGAGGGTGGCACCGCCATCGTCAACGCCGACAACGAATTCTGGCCGAAGTGGCGGGAACGCGGCATTCAGTGCGCCTTCTCCATCGACGATCAGAGCCAGCCGTTCCACGCGCGCAACCTTGTGCTCAACGAGCAAGGCTGCGCCGAGTTCGTGATGGTGACCCCGCAGGGCGAGCTGAGCCTGACCTTGGCGATCCCGGGTCGCCACAACGTGGCCAATGCGTTGGCTGCCGCCGCGGGTTGTCTGGCCCTCGGCGCATCCCTCGGCTCCGTCAAGGCGGGGCTGGAGCAGATGGCGCCGGTCAAGGGGCGCTTCTGCGTGCAGCGCTGGGGCGGTCTGACCCTGGTGGATGATACCTACAATGCCAGCGTGGAGTCCGTGCTGGCGGGCATCGATGCCCTGACCGCCATGAGCGGCTTCAAGGTGTTGGTGTTCGGTGATATGCGGGAACTGGGTGAGGAGTCTGCCGAGCAACACGCCCGGGTTGGCCGTCATGCCCGCGAGCGCGGTCTGGATGCCGTGCTGACAGTGGGAGAAGATAGTCGCCATACCGCAGATGCCGCGGCGGGCCGACATTTCGATAACAAGGCATCGTTGTTTGAAGTGCTTGCGCAAATGATAAATACACATCAGGAAATTTCGATTCTGGTCAAGGGGGCCCGTGGCTCCCGCATGGAAGATATCGTCGAGATGGTCAAAGGCCATCAGGAGTCAGCCACATGCTAGTCTGGCTGGCCGAACTGCTCACCCCGCACTTCACCTTTTTCAACGTCTTCTCCTATCTGACGTTTCGCGCCATCCTGTCGATCATCACCGGACTGGGGGTTGCCCTCTGGATGGGGCCACGCCTGATCCGTCGCCTGCAGATCCTGAAATTCGGTCAGGTGATCCGCAACGATGGTCCCGAGTCCCACCTCAGCAAGCGGGGTACCCCGACCATGGGTGGCCTGATGATCATTGCGGCGATTTTCACGTCTGTGCTGCTCTGGTGCCGCCTCGATAACCCCTATGTCTGGTTGGTGCTGTTTGTGCTGGGTGCCTATGGCGCCATCGGCTTTGCCGACGACTATCTCAAGGTGGTACGCAAGAACACCGACGGCCTGATCGCGCGCTGGAAGTACTTCTGGCAATCCGCGGTAGCGCTGGGAGTGGCGGTATTCCTCTATGCGACCGCAACCCATGAGGGGCAGACCCAGCTGGTGGTGCCTTTCCTCAAGGATGTGATGCCGCAGCTTGGCCTGATGTTTATCGTGCTGACCTACTTTGTCATCGTCGGTACCTCCAATGCGGTCAACCTGACCGACGGTCTCGACGGCCTGGCCATCATGCCGACAGTGATGGTGGCGGGGGGCTTTGCCCTGATCGCTTGGGCTACCGGTAACGTTAACTTTGCCAACTACTTGCACATTCCTTACGTGCCCTATACCTCCGAGCTGGTGATCGTCTGTACCGCCATTGTCGGCGCAGGTCTGGGTTTCCTCTGGTTCAACACCTATCCGGCGCAGGTCTTTATGGGGGATGTCGGTTCCCTGGCGCTGGGCGGCGCGCTCGGCACCATCGCAGTGCTGGTGCGTCAGGAGTTCCTGTTGGTGATCATGGGCGGCGTCTTCGTGATGGAGACCGTTTCGGTGATCCTGCAGGTGGGTTCATACAAGCTGCGCGGCGTGCGGATCTTCCGCATGGCGCCGATCCATCACCACTACGAGAAGAAGGGCTGGCCGGAGCCGCGCGTCATCGTGCGCTTCTGGATCATCACCCTCGTGCTGGTGCTGCTGGGTCTTGCCACCCTGAAGGTGAGGTAAGGCCATGGTCATCATCATCGGATTGGGCAAAACCGGACTCTCCTGTGTCGATTACTTCCTCGGCCGTGGCGTGACGCCACTGGTGATGGATACCCGTGCCAACCCGCCCGGCAAGGATCAATTGCCGCCTGAGGTAGAGCTCATTCACGGTCTCGACGAGGCACTGCTAAAGCAGGCGCACATGATCGTCGCGAGCCCGGGTATCGCGCTGGCGACCCCTGAACTGAAAGCGGCTGCCGAGTGTGGCGTGCAGATCGTCGGTGACATCGAACTGTTTGTTCGCGAGACCCAGACTCCGGTCATCGCCATTACCGGCTCCAACGGCAAGAGCACCGTCACTACCCTGGTGGGCGAGATGATTGCCGAAGCCGGTCTCAATGTCGGCGTGGGCGGCAATATCGGTACACCGGCGCTGGAGCTGCTCAAGCAGCCGATGGATCTCTGCGTGCTGGAGCTCTCCAGCTTCCAGCTGGAAACTACTCACAGTTTGCGTGCTGCTGCATCCGTGGTGCTGAACCTCTCAGAAGATCACATGGATCGCTATCAGGGCATGGCCGACTATCGCGCCGCCAAGATGGAGATCCATCAGCACTCCAAACACATTCTGGTCAATCGTGACGATGCCCAGACCCTGCCCGATGTGGGTCAGGTGTGGCAGAGCTTTGGTCTCGATTGCAATGGCTATGGCCGTTGCCTGCTGGATGGCCGCTACTGGTTGACGTTGCACGGTGAACCACTGTTGGCGGTAGACGAGATGAAGATCGTCGGTGCCCACAATCAGGCCAACGCGCTGGCCGCCATGGCGCTGTGTGATGCGGTCGGCATTCCTCGTGCGGCTCAGCTTACCGTGCTGCGCCGCTTCGAGGGCTTGCCCCATCGCGCCCGCTTCGTGCGCGAGGTAAACGGGGTGCGCTGGATCAACGACTCCAAGGCCACCAACGTAGGAGCCACGCTGGCTGCCGTTGCCGGTGTGCGCGAGTCGGTCAAGGGGCGCCTGCTGCTGCTGGCCGGTGGTCAGGGCAAGGGGCAGGATTTTGGTCCGATCCAGGCGCTGCTAGGCAACCAGATCGATCACATGTACTGCTTTGGTCAGGATGCCGAGGTGCTGCTGGCACTGGGCGAGCAGACCGAACGGGTGGCCGACTTGGCCGCTGCAGTTGCCAAAGCGGCGGCCGATGCCAAGCCCGGTGACTGGGTGCTGCTGGCGCCAGCCTGTGCCAGCCTCGATCAGTTCAAGTCGTTCGAGGTGCGCGGCGATCGCTTCACCGAAATGGTGCTGGCGCTATGAACGCCCTTCGCGCAGCAGCAAGTTTGTTCCAGCGCTGGTTGTTACCAGCGCGTCCTGCCGGTCTCTACGATCGGCAGCTGGTACTGCTGGCGCTCTCCCTGATGGCGGTCGGGGTGGTCATCGTGGCCTCGGCGTCGATCCCCGAAGGGATTGCGCTGGGGGATGACCCCTTCATGTTTGTGAAGCGTCACGCCCTGTTTCTGGTGATGGCGCTCGGTATCTCCTGGTTTGTGTTGCAGGTGCCGATGGCGCGCTGGCAACAGCACAACGGCCCCATGTTGCTGCTGGCGATCTTGATGCTGGTGCTGGTGCTGCTGGTGGGGCGGAACGTCAACGGTGCGGTGCGCTGGTTGCCGCTCGGTCCCTTCAACCTGCAGCCTGCCGAGTTTGGCAAGCTGGCGCTGTTTGTCTATCTGGCCGGTTATCTGGTGCGGCGCCAGAGCGAAGTGCGCGAAGCCTGGATCGGCTTCCTGAAACCGCTGGCGGTGTTCGGGGTGCTGGCGGTCTTGCTGCTGTTGCAGCCTGACCTGGGTTCCACCGTGGTGATGTTCGTTACCTCGTTTGGCATGCTGTTTCTGGCCGGAGCCCGACTGGGACAGTTTTTGACCCTGATAGGCGCGGGTCTCGTCTCGGTGGTGATGCTGATCATCGTCGAGCCCTACCGGATGCGGCGGGTGACCTCCTTTATGGATCCCTGGGCCGATCCGTTTGGCAGTGGCTACCAGTTGACCCAGTCGCTGATGGCGTTTGGCCGTGGCAGCTGGTTTGGCGAAGGGCTTGGCAACTCCATCCAGAAGATGGAGTACCTGCCGGAAGCGCACACCGACTTCGTGTTTGCGATCCTCGGTGAAGAGCTGGGTTATGTCGGTGTGCTGGTCGCCCTGTTCCTGATTTTTGCGCTGGCGGTCAAGGCGCTCAAGCTGGGGCATCGCGCGCTGGTGGCCGAGCGGCTCTATGACGGTTATCTGGCGATCGGCATCGGCATCTGGTTCAGCTTCCAGACCTTCGTCAACGTTGGCGCGGCTAGCGGTATGATGCCGACCAAGGGCTTGACCCTGCCGCTGGTCAGTTACGGTGGTTCCAGTCTCATCATCATGTCGGTGGCGGTGAGCATGTTGATTCGAATCGATTTTGAGTTGCGTCAGGCGACAGCCCAGGCGCGCGTGCGGGAGGTTTAGTGAGCAAGACTCTGTTGGTGATGGCAGGTGGTACCGGTGGGCATGTGTTCCCCGGTCTGGCCGTGGCCGATCGCCTGAAGGCCCAGGGCTGGACTGTCCACTGGCTCGGTACTGCCGACCGGATGGAGGCGGAGCTGGTGCCCGCCCACGGTTATCCCATCTCCTTCATCGATATTCAGGGGGTGCGTGGCAACGGCATCAAGCGACTGCTGGTGGCGCCCTATCGCATCGTCAAATCGATCCTGCAGGCGCGTCAGGTACTCAAGACCGTTCGCCCTGATGTGGTGCTCGGCATGGGCGGTTTTGCTTCCGGCCCGGGTGGAGTGGCGGCCTGGTTCTCCGGCATCCCGTTGCTGCTCCATGAGCAGAATGCTGCTGCAGGCATGACCAACAAGTTGCTGGCCCGTATCGCCAGGCGGGTGTTGATGGCATTTCCGGGTGCCTTCGCGCCGAGCCGTCGCACCGCCGTGGTGGGCAATCCGGTACGTCCCGAAGTGGTCGCTCTGCCGGATCCACAACTGCGCAGCGGGGATGAGCCACTGCATCTGCTGATCGTGGGTGGCAGTCTGGGGGCGCGGGTGCTCAACGAGCAGGTACCTGCTGCGGTGGCGGCATCCGGCGTGCCCATTGAAGTGCGTCACCAGTGTGGCAAGGGCAATGCCGAGGCTGTCTCTGCTGCCTATGCCCAGCACGGCATCAATGCCGAGGTGAGCGAATTTATCAAGGATATGGCCAGCGCCTACGCTTGGGCCGACCTGGTGGTCTGCCGTGCCGGTGCGCTGACTGTTTCCGAAGTGGCTGCCGCCGGTGTGGCCGCCATTTTCGTGCCGCTGCCCCATGCGGTGGATGATCACCAGACCCGAAACGCCTTGACCCTGGTCGACGGCGGAGCGGCCGAGTTTCTGCCCCAGTCCGAGCTGAATACCGCATCGCTGGCGGCGCGTCTGACCTGGCTGGCTGGTCGCAGGGAGACCCTGTTTAACATGGCGAAAGCGGCTCGCCGGGTCGCTATCACCGATGCGGCCGAGCGGGTTGCCGATGAGTGCAAACAGCTCGCAACCGGGCAGCGTGGTAAAGATTGATGAGCAAGGTTGCAGCGGTGACACCGTGCTGCCTTGTACCTGTATGTATTGATGCCGCCGTGCAGCCGCGCTTTGACGGCACATGGCCTGTGGCAGACTAAAGAGACGATTATGACCAAGGTTGAACTGGCAAAACTGCGTACTGTGATCCCCGAAATGCGCCGCGTGCGTCGCATCCACTTTATCGGCATCGGTGGTGCCGGTATGGGCGGGATCGCCGAAGTGCTTGCCAACGAAGGGTATCAGGTAACGGGTTCTGATCTGGCTCGCAACGCCGTGACCGAGCGGTTGGCCGGACTGGGCGCCCACATCTTCGTCGGCCACAGTGCCGAACACGTTGAGGGTGCCAGCGTGGTGGTGGTCTCTACCGCCATCAAGCAGGACAACCCGGAGCTGCTGGCTGCCCGCGAACTGCGGATCCCGGTGGTGCGCCGCGCCGAGATGCTGGCCGAGCTGATGCGTTTCCGCCACGGTATCGCCATCGCCGGTACCCACGGCAAGACCACCACCACCAGTCTGGTGGCGAGCATCTATGCCGAAGCCGACCGCGATCCGACCTTCGTCATCGGTGGTCTGCTCAACAGTGCCGGCACCAATGCCCGCCTGGGCAGCAGCCGCTACCTGATTGCAGAGGCGGACGAGAGCGATGCCTCTTTCCTGCATCTGCAGCCGATGGTCTCTATCGTGACCAATATCGAAGCGGATCACATGGATACCTACGGCGGTGACTTCTCCAAGCTGAAGGCCACCTTCATCGAGTTTCTGCACAATCTGCCCTTCTACGGGCTGGCGGTGGTCTGCATCGATGATCCGGTGATCCGTGGCATGTTGCCCGAGATTGCCCGCCCGACCCTGACCTACGGTCTCTCTGACGATGCCGATGTGCAGGTGCTGGATTTTGTCCAGACCACCAACCACAGCTGCTTCCGTGTTCGCCGCAAAGAGGCGGGTGAGCTGCAGGTGACCCTCAATTTGCCGGGTATTCACAACGCATTGAACGCCGCAGCGGCGATAGCTGTCGCGACAGAGGACGGTGTTAGCGATGAGGCCATCATCTCTGCACTGGCCAAGTTTGAAGGTGTTGGCCGTCGCTTCCAGCAGTATGGCGAGTTTGAAACCGGTCGCGGCAAGGCGATGCTGGTGGACGATTACGGTCACCACCCGAGCGAAGTGAAGGTCACGATCAATGCTGCCCGTGCCGGTTGGCCCGAGAAGCGTCTGGTGATGGTGTTCCAGCCGCACCGTTATACCCGCACCCGCGACCTCTACGAGGATTTCGCCGATGTGCTCTCCAAGGTAGACGTGCTGGTGATGCTGGAGGTTTATGCTGCCGGTGAGGAGCCGATCCCGGGCGCTGATGGGCGGGCACTGTGCCGCTCCATTCGCTCGCGCGGCAACCTGGAACCCATCTTCGTCGCTACACCGGATGACGTGCCAGCCGTGCTGGCCGACCTGATCGGCGAGGGGGATTTGGTGCTGACTCAAGGCGCCGGGAACGTCGGGGCGCTGGCCCGTCGTCTCGGAGAGATGAAATTGAGCATAGATAGCATGAAATCTGGCGCCTGAGGGCCCAATGAGTATTTTGACCGCCAAGCCGGGGCCTATATAATGGCGAACCGGTCTGTCAAAGGCCGGTTTAGCGCGTTACACGGGGATCGATCGGGTGGAGGCAAGGGCACAGGGGCGCACCAAGGGTGGCTTCATCGCAGGGGTAGCATTTTTCCTGCTGGTGATATGGGGCTGCTACCGGACGGCGCTGGATGTTAAAGGTTGGCTGACAGATGCCAACCGGTTGCCCATGAGCGAGCTGTTGCTGCAGGGGCAACACCAGTATTTGCAAACCGAAGAGCTGCGGATGGCCGTGCTGGATGGCGCCGAGCTGCGCAACTTCTTCGAATTGGATGTTAACGAATTGCAGGCAAGGCTCAATGCCTTGCCATGGGTGGCCTCGGTCTCGGTACGAAAGAAGTGGCCGAACAAGATCAAGATCTACCTCACGGAACAAGATGTGGCGGCGCGCTGGAATGGCAACCGCTTCGTCAACACCAAGGGCAAGGTATTCAGTGCTCCGGATCGGGTCAAGACGCCGCTGTTGCAGCTGTCAGGGCCGGATGACCAGGCCGCCCGGGTGTTGAAAGAGAGTCGGCAGTACGAGTCGCAACTGGCTGCCAAGGGATACAAGTTGCTGGGGGTGAATCTGACCCCCCGCCATGCCTGGGAACTGACCCTGGATGGCAATATCAAGCTGTTCCTGGGACGCAATGACATTGCGCTCCGGCTGCAGCGGTTTATCGATGCCTTCCCGGTTATCGAACCCCGTGCGCAAGTCGCTTACGTGGATCTTCGATACGACACCGGAATGGCAGTTGGCTGGAAGAAGAGCGAAGAGAAAGTGCATGACCAACACCGCAGATAGGAATTTGATTGTCGGACTGGATATCGGCACAACCAAGGTGGCGGTTCTGGTCGGGGAAGTATTGCCGGACGGTGAACTGAACGTCATCGGTATGGGCAGTCACGCTTCTCGCGGAATGGAGAAGGGCGGGGTCAATGACCTCGACTCCGTGGTCAAGTCACTGCGCCGCGCGGTGGAAGAGGCCGAGATGATGGCAGACTGCCAGATCAGCTCGGTCTATCTGGGGTTGTCCGGCAAGCATATCGACTGCCGCAACGAGACCGGTATGGTGCCCATCTCCGATGAAGAGGTGACCCAGGAGGATGTGGACAACGTGATCCACACTGCCAAGTCGGTTCGCCTCTCCGACGAGCTGCGCGTGCTGCATGTGCTGCCTCAGGAGTTTGCCATCGATTATCAGGAAGGGATCAAGAATCCGGTCGGCCTCTCCGGTGTGCGGATGGCAGCCAAGGTTCACCTGATCACCTGCCACAACGACATGGCTCGCAACATTGAGAAGTGTGTGGAGAAGGTCGGTTTGCGCGTGGATCAACTGATCTTCTCCGCGCTGGCTTCCAGCTATGCCGTGTTGACGGAAGACGAGAAAGAGCTGGGTGTCTGCGTGGTGGACATCGGTGGCGGCACCATGGATATGTCGCTGTTTACCGGCGGTGCCCTGCGCCACACCAAGGTGATCCCGTATGCTGGCAGCACTGTGACCAGCGACATCGCCTACGCCTTCGGCACGCCGCCGCTCGACGCGGAAGCGATCAAGGTGCGCTACGGTTGCGCCCTCGGCCGCCTGGTCAGCAAGGAAGACAATATTGAAGTACCCAGTGTCGGCGGTCGTCCGGCGCGCAGCCTGCAACGGCAGACACTGGCTGAAGTGATTGAGCCCCGTTACACCGAGTTGCTCTCCATGGTGAATGATGAGCTGGTGCGGGTACAAAGCGAGTTGAAAGCGCAGGGGGTCAAGCATCAGCTGGCAGCCGGTGTGGTCTTGACCGGCGGCGCTGCCCAGATTGAAGGCATTGTGGAGTGTGCAGAGCAGATCTTCCAGAGCCAGGTCCGGGTGGGAGAGCCCATGAACATACGTGGTTTGAGTGATTACGTGCAGGCACCGGTGTACTCGACTGCGGTCGGGTTACTGCAATATGGCCGCACCCATCAAGCCACAGGTAGCAACAAAGAATATGCCGCCAAGGCAAGCGTCGGTGGCCTGGTCAAACGGGTTAGCAACTGGCTGCGTGGCGAGTTCTAAGAATTTTGCTGAGTCAGGCAAATAAAGCGGAGAGACAACATGTTTGAATTTATGGATAGCCACACTGACGAAGCCGTCATTAAAGTGATCGGTGTAGGTGGCGGCGGCGGTAACGCTGTCGAGCACATGGTTCGTCAAAATATTGAGGGTGTTGAGTTTATTACCGTCAACACCGACGCCCAGGCACTGCGTAACTCCAGCGCCAACACTACCCTGCAGATCGGCGGTGGCATCACCAAGGGTCTGGGTGCCGGCGCCAATCCGGAAGTGGGTCGTGATGCGGCCATGGAAGATCGCGAAGCGCTGCGTGAGCTGCTGACCGGTTCCGACATGGTGTTCATCGCCGCCGGTATGGGTGGTGGTACCGGTACCGGTGCTGCGCCGATCGTGGCCGAAGTGGCGCGCGAGATGGGCATCCTGACCGTTGCTGTGGTGACCAAGCCGTTCTCCTTCGAAGGGAAGAAGCGGATGGGCTTCGCCGCCCACGGTATCGAAGAGCTCTCCAAAAACGTCGACTCCCTGATCACCATCCCCAACGACAAGTTGCTGAAGGTGCTGGGTCGCGGTATCTCCCTGCTGGATGCCTTCAAGGCGGCCAACGATGTACTGCTTGGCGCGGTACAGGGCATTGCCGAGCTGATCACCCGTCCGGGCTTGATCAACGTCGACTTCGCGGACGTGCGTACCGTGATGCGTGAAATGGGTACTGCCATGATGGGTACCGGTTCCGCCTCAGGTGATGACCGTGCCGAAGAAGCGGCCGAGAAAGCCATCTCCAGTCCGCTGCTGGAAGACGTGGATCTGGCCGGTGCCCGTGGCATCCTGGTCAACATCACCGCCGGTATGGACATGACCATCGAAGAGTTCGAAACCGTGGGTAACGCGGTCAAGGCCTTCGCTTCCGAGAACGCCACTGTAGTTGTGGGTACCGTAATCGATCCGGAAATGCACGACGAACTGCGTGTGACTGTGGTTGCTACCGGTATCGGTGCCGAGCGCAAGCCGGACATCACTTTGGTCAAGAGCAGCCAGGTGCAAGAGCGCCCGGTGCGTCAGCCGCTGGTTAGCGACATGATGCAAGGCCGCGTGATGGACGAAGCCCCGGCCAAGGTGGTCAACGCCGAGCCGCAAGCTCGTCGTGAACCGGATTACCTGGATATTCCGGCGTTCCTGCGCAAGCAAGCTGACTAAGCCTCTTATGGCTCTCGTTTGTTTGTTGTTCAAGGAATGTGCTAAGATGGCCTGCCAACGACCATCTGGTCCGGATTTTAAGCTGTTTAGGGTACACCCATGATTAGACAAAGAACCTTGAAAACGAGTGTACAGGCGACTGGTGTCGGCCTGCATTCGGGCCGGAAAGTCACCATGACGTTCCGTCCGGCGCCTGTGAACACAGGGATCGTTTACTTGCGTACCGACCTGAATCCTGTGGTGGAGCTGCCAGCCAATGCCGATCAGGTGCGCGATACCGTGCTCTGTACCGCTCTGGTCAACGAAGCCGGTGTCCGTGTCTCTACCATTGAGCACCTCTCCGCCGCGCTGGCCGGGATGGGGATCGACAACCTCTACGTTGAGGTTGACGCGCCCGAGATCCCGGTGATGGACGGCAGTGCGCATCCCTTTATCTACCTGCTGCAGGAAGTCGGGATCCGTGAGCAGAATGCTGCCAAGCAGTTTGTGCGGATCAAGAAGAGCATCCGGGTTGAAGACGGCGACAAGTGGGCGGAATTCCACCCCTATCGCAACGGCTTCAAGATGGATCTCGAGATCGATTTCCAGCATCCGGTTTTTGAAGGGCGCAATCAGCGTTGCGTACTGGACTTCTCCGGTGCCTCCTTCGTGAAAGAGATCAGCCGTGCCCGTACCTTCGGGTTCATGCGTGATATCGAGTACCTGCGTTCCCAGAACTTGGCGCTGGGCGGAAGCTTGGAAAACGCCGTGGTACTGGACGACTATCGGGTGCTGAACGAAGACGGTTTGCGTTATGAGGACGAGTTCGTCAAGCACAAGATGCTGGACGCGATCGGTGATCTCTATATGTGTAACCGCAGCATCATCGGTGAGTTCCGTGCCTACAAGACCGGACATGCCCTGAACAACAAGCTGCTGCGTGCCTTGCTGGCCGAGCAGGAGGCTTGGGAACTGGTGACCTTCGAGGGTGAGGGCGACAAAGCGCCTATCGCTTACTACGATAACGGTCTGGTTCTGGCCTGATAGCTGTGCAACGGAACGTCGGTCCTCTCTCCGCACCGACGTTCCGTCATTTGTTTACTCCATCCTTTAATACCGATTATCTCCCGGTTTTATTTCCCGTGCAGGCTCCTGGCCGCACCTGACCGAGCAGACTGATTTCTATGAGCATTACCCTGATCCTCCACGGCAAGCAGCGACGCAAGTTGCACCTGCCCAAACAACGTCTGGCCTGGGTCGGCGGTATTCTCTTCTCCCTGTTGGCCCTTGGTGGTGGTTGGCTCTGGCAGAGCTGGCACCAGAAAATGGAGGCGCTGGAAGTGGCGCTTGCCGTTGCCGAGCAACAGTCCGTTGACCAGAGTGGTGACGAAGCCCGTGAACAGTTGGCGATGCTGGCTGCTCAGGTGGGCACCATGCAGGGTCAGCTTGGCCGTCTCAATGCCCTCGGTGAACGATTGACCGAGCAGGCCGATCTCGATCCCGACGAGTTCAATTTCAAAGAGCTGCCTCCGATGGGCGGCCCTTCTTATGATGAAGAGTTGGAAGTGAGCCTCAACGAGCTGCAGGCCTCGATGAAACACCTCAGCCAGCAGCTCAGCAGCCGCGAAGAGCAGCTGTCGGTACTTGAATCTTTCATCATGAATCACCATATCACCGATGCCGGTTTTATTTCCGGCACGCCAGTCAAACAGGAGCGAGTTTGGGTCTCGTCCGGGTTTGGTGGACGGGTCGATCCGTTCAACGGGCGTGCCAAGATGCACAAAGGGGTCGATTTCCGTGGCAAACCCGGAACCCCGATTCTGGCCACCGGGCCCGGCATTGTCAGCTGGGCGGGCCGTCATCCGGAATTTGGCAATATGGTGGAGATTAATCACGGCAATGGCCTGGTCACCCGCTATGCCCACAACTCCAAGTTGCTGGTCGAGGTGGGCACCCTGGTTGATCAGGGTCAGAAGATTGCCTTGATGGGACGCACCGGTCGCGCGACCGGGGTCCATTTGCATTACGAAGTGTTGAAAGATGGTCGTCAGGTCAACCCCGCACGCTTTCTCAGTGCCAGACGGGGTTAGGTTTTTTTCTTCAGGTTCCAGTGACGGAACGCTTTTATAACCAGAAATAGTTGGTACCCATGATTAGCACACTGCTTACCAAGATTATCGGCAGCCGGAACGACAGAACGCTCAAGGCTTTGCGCAAAATTGTAAAACAGATCAATGCCATGGAGCCGCAGTTCGAGGCTCTCTCCGATGCCGAGTTGCAGGCCAAAACGGCTGAATATCGTCAGCGTATCGAGCAGGGTGAGACCCTGGAGCAGTTGCTGCCGGAAGCGTTCGCGACCGTGCGTGAAGCCTCCAAGCGGGTGTTCGGCATGCGTCACTTCGACGTGCAGCTGATCGGCGGCATGGTGCTGAACTCCAACCGCATCGCGGAAATGAAAACCGGTGAAGGTAAGACTCTTACTGCGACTCTGCCAGCTTACCTGAATGCCCTGAGTGGCCGTGGTGTGCACGTGGTGACGGTGAACGACTATCTGGCCAAACGTGACGCTGAGGCGAACCGCCCGCTGTTTGCCTTCCTCGGCATGACCGTCGATTGCAACGTGCCCGGTATGGATGCATCCCAGAAGCGTGACGCCTACGCCGCCGACATCACCTACGGTACCAACAACGAATTCGGTTTTGACTACCTGCGCGACAACATGGCGTTCTCGCCGGAGCAGCGCGTACAGCGCCCGCTCAACTACGCGCTGGTGGATGAGGTGGACTCGGTGCTTATCGATGAAGCCCGGACTCCGCTTATCATCTCCGGCCCGGCCGAAGACAGCTCCGAGCTCTATATTCGCGTCAACAAGCTGATCCCGCTGCTGGTCAAGCAGGACAAGGAAGACACCGAAGAGTACACCGGCGACGGTCACTACACAGTAGACGAGAAGAACCGTCAGGCCCTGCTGACCGAAAACGGCCAGATCTTCGTGGAAGAGCTGCTCAAGAAAGAGGGGCTGCTGGACGAGAACGATTCCCTGTTCTCCGCCTCCAACATCAGCCTGTTGCACCACGTCAATGCGGGTCTGCGTGCTCACACTCTGTTCGAGCGCAACGTGGACTACATCGTCCAGAAAGACGAGATCGTCATCGTCGACGAGCACACTGGCCGTACCATGCCGGGTCGTCGCTGGTCCGATGGTCTGCATCAGGCCGTTGAAGCGAAGGAAGGGGTGAAGATCCAGAACGAGAACCAGACGCTGGCCTCCATCACCTTCCAGAACTACTTCCGTCTCTACAACAAGCTGGCGGGCATGACCGGTACTGCAGATACCGAAGCCTTTGAATTCCAACAGATTTATGGCCTGGATACCGTGGTTATCCCGACCAACAAGCCGATGGTGCGCAAGGACATGGGCGATCTGGTCTACCTGACCGCCAATGAGAAGTATGCCGCCATCATCGAAGATATCCGTCAGTGCGTGGCCAAGGGCCAGCCTGTACTGGTCGGTACTGTCTCTATCGAGAACTCCGAGCTGCTCTCCGGCATCCTGACCAAGGAGAAGATCCCGCACAAGGTGCTGAACGCCAAGTTCCACGCCATGGAAGCGGAGATCGTTGCTCAGGCGGGTCAGACTGGTGCGGTGACCATCGCCACCAACATGGCCGGTCGTGGTACCGACATCGTGTTGGGCGGCAACTGGCAGGCAGAGATTGCCAAGCTGGAGAACCCGACCAGCGAACAGATTGCCGAGCTGAAAGCCGCCTGGCAGGTGCGTCACGATGCGGTGCTGGCCGCCGGTGGCCTGCACATTATCGGCACCGAGCGTCACGAATCCCGTCGTATCGATAACCAGCTGCGCGGCCGTTCCGGTCGTCAGGGTGACCCGGGCTCATCCCGTTTCTACCTCTCCATGGAAGATACCCTGATGCGGATCTTTGCCTCCGATCGCGTGACCGGCATGATGAAGAAGCTGGGCATGGAAGAGGGCGAAGCCATCGAGCACCCGTGGGTCACCAAGGCGATCGAAAACGCCCAGCGCAAGGTGGAAGGTCGCAACTTCGACATCCGCAAGAGCTTGCTGGAGTTTGATGACGTTGCCAACGACCAGCGCAAGGTGGTCTACGAGCAGCGCAATGAGCTGCTGGATACCAACGACATCTCCGAGACCATCCACGTTATCCGTGACGACGTGTACGGCGCGGTTATCGACGAGTACATCCCGCCCCAGTCTCTGGAAGAGATGTGGGACGTGCCGGGTCTGGAAGCACGCCTGAAGGCGGACTTTGCGCTGGATCTGCCGCTGCAACAGTGGCTGGCGGATGATGACAAGCTGTATGAAGAGAAGCTGCGCGAGCGCATTCTGGACGAAGTCACCAAGCTCTATGCCCACAAGGAAGAGCTGGTCGGCAAAGAGGTGCTGCGCAACTTCGAGAAGGCAGTGATGCTGCAAACTCTGGATGGTCTGTGGAAAGAGCATCTGGCGGCCATGGATCACCTGCGTCAGGGCATCCATCTGCGCGGTTACGCCCAGAAGAACCCCAAGCAGGAGTACAAGCGCGAATCCTTCGATCTGTTCACCCAGATGCTGGAAACCCTCAAGCGCGACGTGGTCAGCATCCTGAGCCGTGTTCAGGTGCAGGAGCGCGATGTGGAAGCGATGGAAGAGCAGCAACGCCAGCAGGCGGAAGCCGCTCCCCGCACCTATACCCACGCCGCCGCTGAGAGCCAGCTGGCCGATGAACAGGCTGCAGGCGAAGAGGGTCACACCACCTTCGTACGCGACGAGCAGAAGGTCGGTCGCAACGATCCCTGCCCGTGTGGTTCCGGCAAGAAGTACAAGCACTGCCACGGTCAGTTGACCTGATCGACGCTATGCCATAACAGGCGGGCCAAGTGCCCGCCTTGTTATTGGTGGCAACAAGCGAACAGAGGTAATTGATGGAACAGAAAAAACGGATCTGGGTGGCGGTTGGCGTCATCGAGAATGAACGGGGCGATATCTTCATCGCCAGACGCTCCTCCGATCGCCATCAGGGGGATCGCTGGGAGTTTCCCGGTGGCAAGGTGGAGTCGGGCGAGGATCTGCTCACCGCGCTGGATCGGGAGCTGTGGGAAGAGATCGGCATCCGGGTTTTGGATTGTGCCCCCTTTATGGAACTGCAGCACGACTACCCCGAGAAGCAGGTGTTGCTGGATATCTGGAAGGTGACCCGTTTCAGCGGTGAGCCGTTCGGCAAAGAGGGGCAGGAGTGTCTGTGGGTGCCGGTGGCCGAGCTGCACAACTACCACTTCCCCGATGCCAATGGCCCGATTGTAGCGCGGCTACAGGGTCTGCTGGCGTGAGCCGGTAGCAATCAACAAGTATGAAAAAAGGGCCAATCGGCCCTTTTTTCATATTGCGGAGGTGAGTGATCTGAGGCTTATAGCCACTGATCGCCCTCTTCCGGCTCCGGCAGCAGATCCGGGTTGATCTCCCCCGGGATCCGCTTCTCTTCATCTGCCCATTCGCCGAGATCGATCAGCTGACAGCGCTTGCTGCAGAAGGGGCGGAACGGACTCTGCGGACCCCATTCCAGTTCGGTTTGGCAAGTCGGGCACTTGACCGTGGTGACCATGGCAACTCCTTAGCAGCAGGCGAGCTGGAACGGCACGTCGCCAATCGGCTGCTCTGCGGTGGGCAGAAAGCGCAGGGCGAAGCGGTTCTTGTGGCCGCTAAGGGTCGGGTAGCAGAACAGATTGCCCGGCAGCTTGATGCGGATCAGCTCGGCGCTCTCGGCGGTGTCCTGGAAGAAACCGTTGCTGGCAACCTGCTCACTGAAGCTGCCTGATTCCCGCCACAGGCGCAGCAGCAGAGTGATGGCATTCATCAGCAGGTTGATATCGCTCAGCCAGCCCTGCATCTGCTGGTGACGGGCGATGGCCGGGGTGCCGAGCCAGTGGTGCAGCTGTGGCACATCGAAGGCACACAGGCCACCTGGGATGGAGAAGCGCTGGCGGATGGAGCCGAGCAGACGATCCTCTTTCAGGCGGGCACCCGGGCGTGGCGAGTTGAGCAGGTTGCGGGAGAGCTGGCTGCTCTCTTGCTGCATCAGTTTGATCTGCTCCAGATCGACATCGGGCAGGCTGGCCCAGTGACTCAGACGCTGGCCGAGACGCTCCAGATCCTTGATGAGGTCGGCGCGCAGGTCACCACGCTCCAGCAACTCCTGCAGATCGAACAGCCCTTTGAAGAAGGCGATATGTGCCCAGGATTGTTCACTCTCCAGATTGTCGCGGATCTGGGAAAACAGGGACTCCAGACGAAGATAGGTCCGGCTTTTTTCATTGAGGGGGAAATCGTAAATCATGCCTAATCCTGGCCAGCCATAAACCGGCCTAGTGTACTCACACTTGGCGGGCTTGTTGAGAGGCAATTGCCAGATATGTCTCGTGCAGCGCCAAAATCCGCGTTTTAATCGCCATTTCGCTGCCATTGTGGTTTTCGATGACATCATCCGCCGCCGCGAGACGTTCCGACCGGCTCGCCTGAGCGGCGATGATGGCTCGGGCCTGCTCGGCCGATACCCCATCCCGGCGGCAGGTGCGCTCAACCTGGGTGGCTTCGTCTACATCGATCACCAGCACCCGGTTGGCGAGGCCGGTGAGTTTGTTCTCCACCAGCAGTGGCACCACCAGCAGGCAGTAAGGTGAACTGGCTGCGGCACACTGGCGCAGCATTTCGCTGCGAATCAGCGGGTGGAGCAGGGCATTGAGCCACCCCTTGGCCTGCGGGTCGCTGAAGACCCGGTCGCGCAGGGCGCGACGGTCGAGTTGACCGTTCGAATCAATCACATTCGGGCCAAAATGGTCGGCGATGGCGGCAAGGGCCGGGGTGCCCGGCTCGACCACTTCGCGGGCGATCACATCGGCATCCACCACCTCGATACCCAGCGCGGCAAACTGATTGGCGATAGTGGTCTTGCCGCTGCCGATACCACCTGTGATAGCAACTACATACATGGGGGCCTCTTGCTCAAAGCAGGGTAGAGAGATACCAGCGGGTGATGGTATCGCCCCATAGCAGCGCAATCCAGCCCGCGATGGCGAGGTAGGGGCCGAAGGGGATGGGCTTGCCCTGATGATGTTTGTGCAAGGCGATCAGGCTGATGCCGATCACGGCGCCGACCAGAGATGAGAGCAGCAGAATTATGGGCAGCGCCTGCCAACCGAGCCAGGCGCCCAGCGCCGCTAGCAGCTTGAAGTCGCCATAGCCCATCCCCTCCTTGCCAGTGAGCAGCTTGAAGGCCCAGTAGAGGCTCCAGAGCACCAGATAGCCCGCCATGGCACCGATCACGGCATCAGCAAGCGGTGCAAAACCACCGCTCAGGTTGAACAGCAAACCG
Organism: Aeromonas sp. DNP9; assembly: GCF_001728955.1. Taxonomy (NCBI): domain Bacteria; kingdom Pseudomonadati; phylum Pseudomonadota; class Gammaproteobacteria; order Aeromonadales; family Aeromonadaceae; genus Aeromonas; species Aeromonas sp. DNP9. The sequence continues at coordinate 153,015 of NZ_LYSQ01000003.1, forward strand.
CCCCACAGCAGCGGCAGGGTCAGCTGGTCGGGCAGCAACATCTTGTCGAGATCGATAAAGGTGAGGGCCACCAATACCCAAGTCAGCAGCAGGGCAGCAAGGGTCCCCCAACCCGGTGAGATCACCATGGCTACGGCCAGCGATAGCAGGGCGGTCAGCAGCTCTACCAGCGGATAGCGGGCCGAGATGGGCGCCTGACAGTCGCGGCAACGCCCTTTGAGCCAGAGCCAGCTCAGCAGCGGGATGTTCTCCAGCGCAGTGATGGCGTGGCCACAGTGAGGACATGCGGAGCGGGGGACCATCAGGTTGTAGCGCTCTGGCGCAGTGGCCTCCTCATCGGGGGCGAAGTAACTGCGATACTCGGCCTGCCACTCCCGCTCCAACATGATGGGCAGGCGGTGGATCACTACGTTGAGGAAGCTGCCGATCATCAGGGAGAAGAGAAAAACCAGCGAGAAGTAGAGCCAGGGCAAGCTGTGAGCCAGCTCGAGAAGAAGTGTCATAACCAACCGTCAGTTATTGAATGAGGGGGAGGGCATGGTTGTGGTGCCATGCCCAGATAAATCAGCCTACCACGTCGCCCAGCTTGAAGATGGGCAGGTACATGGCGATAACCATGCCGCCGACCAGCACCCCGAGCACCACCATGATGAGGGGTTCCAGCAGGCTGGTGAGGCCATCGACCAGATCATCCACCTCCTGTTCGAAGATGGTGGCGACCTTGGAGAGCATATCATCGATGGCACCGGACTCCTCACCGATCATCACCATCTGGATCACCATGTCGGGGAAGAGATCGACGGTGCGCATTGCCACGTTGATCTGCATACCGGCCACCACCTCGTTGCGGATCGCCATGACCGCGGTGCGATAGACATAGTTACCAGAGGCCCCAGCCGCCGAAATCAGCGCATCTACCAGCGGGATACCGGCGGAGAAGGTGGTCGACAGGGTGCGGGCAAAGCGAGCCATGGCCGCCTTGTGCAGGATCATCCCGACCACCGGAATGGTCAGGACGAACTTGTCGGTATTGTCTTTCACCTTCTGGGAGGCCCGCCAGGCCCGCACATAGAGGAAGATCCCAAGGGCGGTGCCACCAAAGAAGACATACCACCAGTTCTGCATAAAGCGGGAGATGCCGATAACAAACTGGGTGAACACCGGCAGCTCGGCACCGAAGCTCTTGAAGATATCCTCGAACTGCGGAATGACGAACAGCAGCAGGATGGAGGTGACCACAATGGCGACCAGAATGACCATGGTGGGGTAGAACATCGCCTTCTTGATCTTCGATTTGAGCGCTTCCGACTTTTCCCGATAGGTGGCGATACGGTCGTAGATGGTCTCCAGTGCACCGGATTGCTCACCGGCTTCCACCAGATCGCAGTAGAGATCATCGAAATAGAGAGGATGGCGGCGCAGTGCCTCCGACATGGGGGTACCGGTCTCCACATCGGCGGCAATCTGCCCCATCAGCTCGCGCATCGAGGCTTTCTCGTGGCTGCGGGCGATGATCTGCAGGCTCTGCACCAGCGGTACACCGGCGGAGAGCATGGTAGTTATTTGGCGTGAGACGATGGCGATATCCATCGGTTTGATCTTGGCGCCGCCCTTGGAGAAGAGCCCCTGGGATTTCTTGGCTACCTTGGTGACGTTGACCCCCTGCTTGCGCAGTTCTGTCTTGACGGTGTTGATGCTGTCGGCCTGCAGCTCGCCAGAGACCTTCTGCCCCTTGCGGTTTACCCCGTGCCAGCGGAAGGCGAAGACTTTCTTGGGGGCATTGTTCTTTTTCGTTAGGGTTGCCATCTTTGCATCCTGCAATGGGGTTGGTTGTCAGAGCCTTGCTCTGCACGTCACCAACCTGGTCAAGGTGCCCGACTGGCTTGATGCCTGCGGGGTACTGATAGGGTGTGTGGTACCTTCTTGGCGCCAGCCCGGTCACTTGAATATCTGATTACTCTGTCGTTCGGACTATCATCCGTTCCGTGTTCGTGAACGACGAATTCGCTCTGCCAACCAAACCGGCGGGTCGTTCCGCACACGGATCAGTTGGTGGTGACCCGGTTGACCTCGGCCAGACTGGTGACCCCGAGCCGGGCCTTCTCCAGTCCTGAGGTGCGCAGGGTGCGCATCCCCTCCTTCTGCGCGATAGCGGCGATTTGCAGGGAGTTAGCCCCCTGCATGATCAATTTGGCGATGTTCTCCGACATCAACATGATTTCGTAGATGCCGACCCGCCCCTTGTAGCCGCCGGAACACTCCTTGCAACCGACCGGTTTGAACAGTCGCAGTCCGGCTGCCAGCTGCTGCGGCGTAAAGCCCAGCTCCAGCAGTTCGGATTCCGGCACCACTTCCGGCGCTTTGCAGTGGTCGCACAGTTTACGGGCCAACCGCTGGGCCATGATCAGGGTCACCGAGGAGGCGATGTTGAAGGCCGGAACCCCCATGTTCATCATCCGGGTCAGGGTCTCGGCGGCGGAGTTGGTATGCAGGGTGGAGAGTACCAGGTGACCGGTCTGGGCCGCCTTGATAGCGATCTCGGCGGTTTCGAGATCGCGAATTTCACCCACCATCACCACATCCGGATCTTGCCGCAAGAAGGAGCGCAGGGCGCTGGCAAAGGTGAGCCCCGCCTTGGGGTTGACCTGCACCTGGTTGACGCCGGGCAGGTTGATCTCCACCGGATCTTCTGCGGTGGAGATATTTACCTCGGTGGTGTTGAGAATATTGAGGCCGGTATAGAGCGAGACCGTTTTGCCCGAGCCGGTGGGGCCGGTCACCAGGATCATTCCTTGTGGCTTGGAGAGGGCGCGCAGGTATTGCGCCTTCTGCCGGTCATCAAAGCCGAGTTGCTCGATATTGAGGCGTGCTGCCGAGGAGTCGAGCAGACGGATAACGATCTTCTCCCCCCACATGGTGGGCAGGGTATTGACCCGCATATCCATCGACTTGTTGCGCGACAACTTCAACTTGATGCGGCCATCCTGTGGCAGCCGCCGTTCGGCGATATCGAGTCGTGCCATGACCTTGAGGCGGGCGGAGAAGCGGTTGGAGAGGTTGACCGGCGGCGTAGCAATTTCATGCAGAATGCCGTCGATGCGAAAGCGCACCCGATACTTGAACTCATAGGGCTCGAAGTGCAGGTCGGAGGCACCGCGCTTGATGGCATCCATCAGGATCTTGTTGATGTACTTGACGATGGGAGCATCGTCATCGGCGGTATTGACACTCTCGTCCAGCCGGCTGTTCTCGTCGGAAACCTCGAGATCCGAAATCTCGGACTCGTCGATATCCTCCATACCGAGGGCGTCATTTTCGCTCTCCAGCAGCTTGCCGATGGCGGCGGTGAGCTTGTTCTCCTCCACCAGCAGCGCCTCGGTATGAAGGCCGAAGCTGAAGCCAAAATCCTCCAACGCCGAGACATTGGTCGGATCCGACATGGCGATATAGAGGGTGTGGCCCTGGGTGTAGATGGGCAGGACGTGGTGTTTCTCAATCAGCTTCTGATTGAGGTACTTCTGCGGGATCTCGGCCAAATCGAAGGCGGCAAGATCCAGCAGAGGTACCCCATACTCCAGCTCGCAAAAATCGGCGAGCGCCTTGCTGTCGAGGATCTCGTTCTCTATCAGAAATGTCACAAAGGGTTTGCGCTGGGCCTTGGCCTGGCTCAGATAGCGCTGGGAGTCCTCTTCACTGATCAGTGAAGAGGCGGCCAGGCTTAACGCCAGGCCGCTATTGGGGCTAGATGTCATCGATTATTGGCAAACGGCACCAGATACTTTCCCCCAGACAATTTGCCCATTCGTAATGCTGGTTGAAGAAAGGGTGCAACTATTACCACTTAGATCACCTGCACCTGTAGCGGTAATTACCGCACTAGATGCCGTAAATGTTGTTGCGGATACAGAACCAACATATTGGGTCGCGGTGTATGTGGGCATTGTGCAACCAGTGAAGTTACTTGAAGCAGCACAAACTTCCATCGCTGTTTTTACTGACCCCATTGCCGCACTCAACTCTGCGCCTTTGGCCTTATTGACATAGTTCTGATAAGCCGGCAGCGCGACTGCCGCCAGAATGGCCACGATCGCGACCACGATCATCAGTTCAATAAGGGTAAAACCCGATTGTTTCTTCATTTGAAATATCCTTTTATCCTTGGTTCCTGGGAAGTGTCGGTGGAAAATCATCCGCACGTCAGTATCTTATCCGAGCTGTCAGGGGTGGCAACAGAGATTGCTGCCTTTGTTAACCACTTTCATGTCATTTACCAAAAACTTGATGCGAGTCATAAAATAAGTGGCTTCTTATGACTCTTTATTACGGGTGAAAGCGGGTCCGTCATTACACTCCTTTGCTGAGGGATCCTGCATAAAGAAAAGGCGCCCATGGCGCCTTTTGCAAGTTGTTTATCCGGTTAGCTCGAGTATTTGCTCAGGCCTGCGGGGTAAATCTCACTGCTGGATAAAGCGCATGGAGAGATCGAGCGCCCGTACATGCTTGGTCAGCGCCCCGACAGAGATAAAATCGACACCGGTGGCGGCAAACTCGGCCAAGGTGTCCAGCGTCACATTGCCGGAGACTTCGAGCTTGGCGCGGCCCTGATTGATGGCGACGGCTTCGCGCATCATGGTCACGTCGAAGTTGTCCAGCATCACGATATCGGCCTTTGCCGCCAGCGCCTGTTCGAGTTCTGCCAGTGATTCCACTTCCACCTCTACCGGTTTACCCGGATTGAGATGACGAGCCTCATTAATCGCCTCGGCAATGCCGCCACAGGCGAGGATATGGTTCTCCTTGATGAGATAGGCGTCGTAGAGGCCGATGCGGTGATTCTTGCCGCCGCCACAGGTGACCGCGTACTTCTGGGCGGTGCGCAGCCCGGGGATGGTCTTGCGGGTGTCGAGCAGGCGGCAGTCAGTGCCCTCCAGCTCTGCCACATAGCGGGCGGTGAGGGTGGCGACGCCGGAGAGGGTCTGGACGAAGTTGAGTGCATTGCGCTCGCCAGTCAGCAGCAAGCGGGCAGGGCCGTGGAGGCGGAACAGCTCCTGATTGGGGGAGAGTACCTCCCCATCCTGCACCAGCCACTCCACCTTCACTTCGCCACCGAGCTGGGCCTTCAGTTGCAGGAAGACTTCATCCACCCAGGGCTGGCCGCAGAATACGCCGGCTTCACGGGTGATGACCCGGGCGCTGGCCATCCGAACGGCCGGGATCAGCTGGGCGGTGATATCGGCGCTGGCGTCCGGTTGGTCCAGCGTGGTGAGGGCATCGCCCAGATCTTCGAGTAGTGCGGCGCGCACGGCGCGGCTGACATCCTGTTGAAACATGCCTTATTCCTGCAAGGGTCTGAGCAGCAGTTGCCGCTCCTTTTGAACCAGCTCCAGCCGACCGAGGGCGTTCATGCCAACCAGCACTTCGTCACCGTCTGCCACCGGATTGATAAAGATGGCCAGATCGTACAAGGTCAATGGCCCCATCGCCAGCGTTTCGATGGTGCCGTTGCCGACCCGGATCTGCCCCGCGGCGGTATTGACCTGGCTGCTGCCATGAGCGGTCAGGCTGAGGCGCTCGGCAACCTGCTGCGGAATGGTGATGCGGGTTGCGCCGGTATCGAGCAGCAGTTGCACCGGTTGGCCGTTGATGGCACCCTCCAGACGATAGTGGCCGCTCTGGTCGGCCCGCAGCAACAGCTCGCCGCTGGCGGTGACGCTTGGTTGGCTGCGGGAGTGAAAATAGAGGGTCAGCAGACCCATCAAAGAGAGCCAGGCCAGTAACCACATCCAGCGTGCCGTGTGCTGCATACCCCATCCATATCGAGCGGAAGATGACTCAGCCTAACATACCACTTCCCGTTGATTCAGTGAGTTGGTGCCGGGTTGCCTATCGCGTATCTTCGTTTTTTCGCCATTTATCAGCCAACTCGAGTAGCCGATGACTCAACTCGCTTCGCAACCTTGTTTCTCTATCGATGCCGCAGGCTGGTGCCAGCAGGCGCGCCGGGTACCTTCTCCCCATCACAACGAACGGGCAGCGCCGGATGATATCTCCCTGCTGGTGGTGCATGGCATCAGCCTGCCGCCGGGGGAGTTCGGTGGCCCCTTTATCGACGATCTCTTTATGGGGAGACTCGACCCCGAGGCTCACCCCTATTTTGCCGGTATCCATCAGTTGCGGGTCTCGGCCCACTGCTTGATCCGCCGTGATGGCGAGCTGGTGCAGTATGTGCCATTCGGCGCGCGCGCCTGGCACGCTGGTGTCTCGAGCTGGCAGGGGAGGGAGGCATGCAATGACTTCTCCATTGGCATCGAGCTGGAAGGGACCGACGAAATCCCCTACACCGAGGCTCAATACCGGGCATTGGCAGGGCTCACTCGAGCTATCTCGGAGCGCTATCCGGCCATCACCCACGAAAAAATTGTCGGCCATTGCGATATCGCACCAGGGCGCAAGACGGATCCTGGAGCCAGTTTCCAGTGGGATTACTACCGTCAGTTACTAAACAGCTAAAGTAAATATTCAAATTTAGTTTGGATTTTAAAATCAATGGCTTGCCTATCTGGCAGGCCATTTTTGCCTCTGGTTGCGCAAATGTTATTTGTGAGCGTGGTCAAGAATATTGGTCAGACCATTTTCTATGAGCTAAATCATGTTTCCCCTGCTTTACCCCTTAAGTGGTGGGGTTGATTCTTGACTCAGATCATCTTTTGAGTGGACTTTTCAAAAGGCCTCTGCTAATTTTCGCCCCATCCATAAAATTGGTAATACCAATTTAACAAAGTAGCCTCATGCCCTATCGCAAGATTACGCAACCCAAGTTGGCCGACTCCATTGTCGCCGAGCTGGAACAGATGATTCTGGAAGGCAGCCTGCAGCCGGGGCAGAAATTGCCTCCCGAGCGGGAACTCGCCATCCAGTTTCAGGTATCGCGCCCCTCCTTGCGCGAAGCCATCCAGCGACTGGAAGCGCGCGGATTGCTTTATCGCCGTCAGGGCGGCGGCACTTATGTGCAGAATGCCCTGAGCAAGGGGATCGCCGATCCTCTGTTCGAACTGCTCAGTACCCACCCGGAAGCCCAGTATGACCTGCTGGAGTTTCGCCACGCGCTGGAAGGCATCTGTGCCTACTACGCGGCCTTGCGGGGAACCGGGTCTGATTTCGAGCGCATTCGTCAGGTGCAAACCACCATCGAAGAGGCGGGCCAGCTGGGCTCGCTGGTGGCTGAATCGGCAGCCGTGACCCAGTTCTATCTGGCGGTGGCCGAGGCGTCCCACAACGTGGTGCTGCTGCACCTGCTGCGGGCCATGAGCCCGATGCTCGAGCAGAACATTCTGCAGAATAACGAGATTTTGAATCGCCGCCCGGGAGTGGTGGCCAAGATACGTCGCCATCGCGCGAATCTGATCGAGGCTATTCTTTCGGGGGCTCCGGAGCGGGCCAGAACAGCTTGTCATGAGCATCTGGCCTTTATCGAGGACACCTTGTTGGATATGCAGAGGGAAGACAGCCGGATCCAGCGATCCATGCGTCGGATCCGTCAGCAGGAAAACTAATCCCACAAGGCTTTATTGTCGAATGCTTGCGCCCTTCGCCGTGCAATGCCGTGCAATCACAACAACATAGGAACCAGCCATGTCTGATATCCTGAAGAACGATGTGGACCCGATAGAAACGCTGGAGTGGCTTGCCTCTCTGGAATCCCTGCTGCGTGAAGAGGGTCCGCAACGCGCTCAGTTCATCCTTGAACAGTTGGCCGAGAAAGCCCGCGTAAGCGGTGTGGACGTGGCTGCCAAGGCAAATCGCGATTACATCAACACCATCCCGTCCAGCGACGAGCCGGACTACCCGGGTGACCTGGAGATGGAACGCCGCATTCGCGCCATCATCCGCTGGAACGCCATGATGATCGTGCTGCGCGCGTCCAAGAAAGACCTGGACCTGGGTGGTCACATGTCTTCCTTCGCTTCTTCTGCGACCATCTATGATGTCTGCTTCAACCACTTCTTCCGTGCTCGCAACGAGAAGGATGGTGGCGATCTGGTTTACTTCCAGGGTCATATCTCCCCGGGCATCTATGCTCGCGCCTTTGCTGAAGGTCGTCTGACCGAAGAGCAGCTGGACAACTTCCGTCAGGAAGTGGACGGCAAGGGTATCCCTTCCTATCCGCACCCGAAACTGATGCCGGACTTCTGGCAGTTCCCGACCGTCTCCATGGGTCTGGGCCCCATCGCCGCCATCTATCAGGCTCGTTTCCTGAAGTATCTGACCGACCGTGGCATCAAGGATTGCTCCGAGCAGACCGTTTACGCCTTCCTGGGTGACGGCGAGATGGACGAGCCGGAAGCCAAGGGCGCCCTGACCGTTGCCGTGCGTGAAAAGCTCGACAACCTGGTGTTCGTGGTTAACTGCAACCTGCAGCGTCTGGATGGTCCGGTTGTCGGTAACGGCAAGGTCATCAACGAGCTGGAAGGCCTGTTCGCTGGCGCCGGTTGGGACGTGACCAAGGTGATCTGGGGTCGCAAGTGGGATGAGTTGCTGAAGAAAGACACTTCCGGCAAGCTGATCCAGCTGATGAACGAGACCGTGGACGGTGACTACCAGACCATGAAGTCCCGCGACGGTGGCTACATCCGCGAGCACTTCTTCAACCGTTATCCGGAAACTGCCGCGCTGGTCAAAGATATGACCGACGAGGAGATCTTCGCCCTGAACCGCGGTGGTCACGATCCTCGCAAACTGTTCGCTGCATTCAACAAGGCGACCCAGACCAAGGGCAAGCCGACCGTTATTCTGGCCAAGACCATCAAGGGTTACGGCATGGGTGAAGCGGCCGAAGGCAAGAACATCGCTCACCAGGTCAAGAAGATGGAGCTGGACTCCGTGCGTCACCTGCGTGACCGCTTCAACCTGCCGGTGGCCGACGAGCAACTGGCCGATCTGCCTTACCTGAAGATCGAAGCCGGTTCTGCCGAGCACAAATACCTGCACGACCGTCGCACCGCCCTGAAAGGCTATGTGCCGACCCGTCTGCGCGAAAGCACCACCAAGCTGGAAATCCCGGCACTGGATGCCTTCGGCCCGCTGTTGGGCGAGCAGGCGCGCGAAATCTCCACCACCATGGCGTTCGTACGTTCCCTGAACGTGATGCTGAAAGACAAGTCCATCGGCAAGCGCATCGTTCCGATCCTCGCTGACGAAGCCCGTACCTTCGGTATGGAAGGTCTGTTCCGCCAGATCGGTATCTACAGCCCGCACGGTCAGCAGTACACCCCGCAAGACCGCGACATCGTCTCCTACTACAAGGAAGACAAGCAGGGTCAGGTTCTGCAAGACGGTATCAACGAGCTGGGCGCCATGTCCTCCTGGCTGGCTGCTGCGACCTCTTACAGCACCAACGATTGCCCGATGATCCCGTTCTACATCTACTACTCCATGTTCGGCTTCCAGCGGATCGGCGACATGGCGTGGGCAGCCGGTGACCAGCAAGCCCGTGGCTTCCTGCTGGGTGCGACCTCCGGTCGTACTACCCTGAACGGCGAAGGTCTGCAGCACGAAGATGGTCACAGCCACATCCTGGCGAACACCATCCCGAACTGCATCTCCTACGACCCGTCCTACGCCTATGAAGTGGCGGTGATCGTACAGGATGGCCTGCGCCGCATGTACGGTGAGAACCCGGAGAACGTGTTCTACTACATCACCACCCTGAACGAGAACTATGCCATGCCGGCCATGCCGGAAGGCGCCGAGGAAGGCATCCGCAAGGGTATCTACAAGCTGGAATCCGTCGCCGGTGCCAAGGCGAAAGTTCAGCTGCTGGGCTGTGGTTCCATCCTGGGTCACGTGCGCAAGGCTGCCCAGATCCTGGCCAGCGAGTACGGCATCGGTTCCGATGTGTTCAGCGTCACCTCCTTCAACGAGCTGGCCCGTGACGGTCAGGACGCGGATCGCTGGAACATGCTGCACCCGACTGCCGAAGCTCGCGTACCGTACATCGCTCAGGTACTGGGTTCCGAAGCCACCATCGCTGCGACCGACTACATGAAGTCCTTCGCCGATCAGGTTCGCGCCTTCGTTCCGACCGAGAACTACCGTGTGCTGGGTACCGACGGTTATGGCCGTTCCGACAGCCGTGCCAACCTGCGTCGTCACTTCGAAGTGAACGAGTTCTACGTGGTGGTTGCTGCCCTGACCGAACTGGCCAAGCGCGGCGAGGTAGACAAGCAGGTTGTGGCCGACGCCATCGCCAAGTACGGCATCGATGCCGACAAGGTCAACCCGCTGTACGCGTAAGTGGATCAAGGGTCGCGCCGTATGACGGCGCGACCCTGCCAGGATTTAAAACGGTTAACGCGAGATGTGCGTGGCGGCATCAGCCAGCCATGCGGATCGACGCAAGAGGATAAAGCACAATGTCCAAACAGATTATGGTGCCGGATATCGGCGCCGATGAGGTTGAAGTCACCGAGATCATGGTGGCCGTGGGTGACAAGGTCGAGCTGGACCAGTCCATCATCGCGGTAGAAGGCGACAAGGCCTCCATGGAAGTACCGGCTCCGTCCGCCGGTATCGTCAAAGAGATCCTGATCAAGGTGGGCGACAAGGTTGCCACCGGTTCCCAGATCATGATCTTCGAAGCCGAAGGCGCTGCTGCTCCTGCAGAAGTGGCTGCACCGGTTGCTGCTGCTCCGGCCGCCGCACCTGCCGCAGTCGTGCGCAAAGATGTGCACGTACCGGACATCGGTGACGACGAAGTGGACGTGACTGAAATCATGGTTGCCGTGGGCGACATGGTTGAAGCCGACCAGTCCATCATTGCCGTGGAAGGTGACAAGGCCTCCATGGAAGTACCGGCACCGTTCGCAGGCCGCGTAGTCGAGATCAAAGTTGCCGCTGGTGCCAAGGTTTCTACCGGCTCTCTGGTCATGGTCTTTGAAGTAGCTGGCGCTGCGCCTGCTGCCGCTGCTGCTCCGGCTCAAGCTGCCGCGCCGGTGGCTGCTGCCCCGGTTGCCGCTGCTGCCAAAGAGGTCAATGTACCGGATATCGGTGGCGACGAAGTGGAAGTCACCGAGATCATGGTTGCTGTGGGTGACAAGGTTGAAGCCGACCAGTCCCTGATCGCCGTGGAAGGTGACAAGGCCTCCATGGAGGTGCCTGCGCCGTTCGCCGGTGTGGTCAAAGAGATCAAGGTGAAGGCGGGTGACAAGGTCTCCACCGGTTCCCTGATCATGGTATTCGAAGTGGCTGGCGCAGCCCCTGCCGCCGCGCCGGTTGCACAAGCTGCCGCTCCGGTCGCTGCAGCCCCTGTTGCCGCAGCTCCGGCTCCGGTTGCCCTGGCTGCTGCCGCTGCGACCGACTTCGTTGCCAACGATGCCTACGTACATGCCTCTCCGGCGGTACGCCGTCTGGCGCGCGAGTTCGGCGTCAACCTGGCCAAGGTGAAAGCCTCCGGTCGCAAGGGCCGCATCGTTAAAGAAGACGTGCAAGCCTACGTGAAGGATGCCATCAAGCGTGCCGAGTCCGCTCCTGCCTCTGCCGGCGTAGCCGGTGGCAACGGTCTGGGCGTTCTGCCGTGGCCGAAAGTAGACTTCAGCAAGTTCGGTGATGTGGAAGAGGTCGAGCTGACCCGGATCCAGAAGATCTCTGGTCCGAACCTGCACCGCAACTGGGTTATGATCCCTCATGTCACCCAGTTCGACGAAGCCGATACCACCGAGCTGGAAGCGTTCCGCAAAGAGCAGAACGCGATGCTCGAGAAGCAGAAGGCAGACGTGAAGATCACCCCGCTGGTGTTCATCCTGAAAGCCGCCGCCAAGGCACTGGAAGTTCACCCGCGCTTCTGCAGCTCCCTGTCCGAAGATGGCAGCAAGCTGATCATGAAGAAGTACATCCACATCGGTGTGGCGGTGGATACCCCCAACGGTCTGGTTGTGCCCGTGGTGCGCGATGTTAACAAGAAGGGCATCATGGAGCTGTCTCGCGATCTGGCCGAGATCTCCAAGAAGGCCCGTGCCGGCAAACTGACCGCTGCCGACATGCAGGGCGGTTGCTTCACCATCTCCAGCCTGGGTGGCATCGGCGGTACCAGCTTTACCCCGATCGTCAACGCGCCGGAAGTGGCCATCCTCGGTGTCTCCAAGTCCGAGATGAAGCCGAAGTGGAATGGCAAAGAGTTTGCGCCGCGCCTGATGCTGCCGCTGGCTCTGAGCTACGACCACCGCGTGATCGATGGTGCCGATGGGGCTCGCTTCATCACCACCATGAACGGCGTGCTGTCCGACATTCGTCGACTGGTCCTGTAAGTGAGAGGGCGGGCCCAGAGCCTGCCCTTTTTACTTCTCATTTCATTAACATGATCGTAAACTTGCCCCGTTTTTTTCACGGCTGCAGCCACCCGTTTCGGTATAAGACTGCGCTGTCCGGGGATATAAGAACGACAAAGAGGTCATGATGAGTAAAGAAATCAAAACCCAGGTCGTAGTACTGGGTGCTGGCCCTGCCGGTTATTCCGCTGCTTTCCGTGCAGCCGATCTGGGTCTGGATACTATTATCGTCGAGCGTTACTCCACCCTGGGTGGCGTCTGCCTGAACGTGGGCTGCATCCCCTCCAAGGCGCTGCTGCACGTTGCCAAAGTGATTGAAGAAGCCAAGGCGCTGGCCGAGCACGGCATTGTCTTCGGTGCCCCGCAGACCGACATCGACAAGATCCGTCTGTGGAAAGAGAAGGTTATCAACCAGCTGACCGGCGGTCTGGCTGGCATGGCCAAGATGCGTAAAGTTCAGGTTGTTAACGGCTTGGGTAAATTTACCGGCCCGAACACCCTTGAAGTGGAAGGTGCCGACGGCAAGACTACCGTGACCTTCGACAACGCCATCATCGCGGCCGGTTCCCGTCCGGTGAAGCTGCCGTTCATCCCCCACGATGATCCCCGCGTATGGGACTCTACCGATGCGCTGGAGCTGAAAACCGTTCCTGGCAAACTGCTGGTTATCGGTGGCGGCATCATCGGTCTGGAGATGGGTACCGTTTACTCCTCTCTGGGTTCCGAGATCGACGTGGTGGAATTCGCTGACCAACTGGTTCCGGCTGCCGACAAAGATATCGTCAAGATCTACACCAAGCGTGTGGCCAAGAAATTCAACATCATGCTGGAGACCAAGGTCACCGCAGTTGAAGCGCGCGAAGACGGCCTGTACGTCTCCTATGAAGGCAAGCACGCCCCGGCCGAGCCGGTTCGTTACGACAACGTGCTGGTTGCCGTAGGTCGTGTGCCGAACGGCAAGATGCTGGATGCCGAGAAAGCTGGCGTTGCCGTGACCGAGCGCGGTTTCATCGAGGTGGACAAGCAGCTGCGTACCAACGTGGCGCACATCCACGCCATCGGTGACATCGTGGGTCAGCCGATGCTGGCACACAAAGGTGTTCACGAAGGTCACGTTGCCGCTGAAGTTATCGCCGGCAAGAAGCACTACTTCGACCCGAAAGTGATCCCGTCCATCGCCTACACCGAGCCAGAGATGGCATGGGTTGGTCTGACCGAGAAGGAAGCCAAGCAACAGGGCCTGAACTTCGAAGTCGCCACCTTCCCGTGGGCTGCTTCCGGCCGTGCCATTGCGTCCGACTGCTCTGACGGTATGACCAAGCTGATCTTCGACAAGGAGAGCGGCCGCGTCATCGGTGGTGCCATCGTGGGTACCAATGGCGGTGAACTGTTGGGTGAAATCGGTCTGGCCATCGAAATGGGTGCTGACGCCGAAGATATCGCGCTGACCATCCACGCTCACCCGACTCTGCACGAGTCCGTGGGTCTGGCTGCCGAAGTGTTCGAAGGCTCCATCACCGACCTGCCGAACGCCAAGGCCAAGAAGAAAAAGTAATTTTCTTCCCTGCTTGTCTAAAAAGCCGCTCGAATGAGCGGCTTTTTGTTTTCTCCTTGCTGCCCCGACTTCAGCAAAGCCCAATATGCTAAAGATAGGTTTTGGCACTGACGAGAGAGGCACGATGCTAGAAGCACCTATTCCACCCGATGAGGCATTGCGGCTGGAGACCCTGCGGCGGCTCTCTTTGCTGGATTCCGAGGCCGAGGAGCGGTTTGACCGGCTGACCCGCATGGCCCGACGGGTGTTCAATGTCCCCATCGCGCTGGTGAGTCTGGTGGATGAAGATCGCCAGTGGTTCAAATCCTGTATCGGATTGGAGGTCCGTGAGACCGCCCGGGACATTTCGTTTTGTGGCCACGCCATCATGGGCAATGAGACTTTCATCGTGCCGGATGCTTCGCAGGATCCCCGCTTTGCCGACAATCCGCTGGTGGTGGGCGGGCCCGGCATCCGCTTCTATGCCGGACAGCCACTGCGGATCGCCAACGGCTGCAAACTGGGGACGCTCTGCATCATCGATACGGTGCCACGGGAATTGAGCGACGAGGATGTGGGGTTGCTCAAGGATCTGGCGGCGATGGTGGTGCGGGAGCTCGAAGCGGTGCAGTTGGCCACCATTGATGAGTTGACCTTGATCTCCAATCGGCGCGGGTTCGTGATGCTGGCGGAGAAGAGCCTCTCGCTGGCCAGTCGCTTGCAGATGCCACTGGCACTGCTCTATCTGGATCTCAATGGCTTCAAGGGGATCAACGATCGGTGGGGGCATGCAGAAGGGGATCGGGCCCTGATCGCCTTTGCCACTCTGCTCAAGCAGGCTTTTCGTGGCGCAGACGTGTTTGCCCGAATGGGCGGCGATGAGTTCGCCGTCCTGTTGCCCAATGTAGTGGAGGCGCAGGCACAACTGGCTTATGAGCGTTTCAATACCATGTTGGCCGAGCACAATCAGCACAGTGGTTGCGGTTATGCGCTGACCTGCAGCACCGGGATTGTCTGCTACGACGGGCGCGGTTGTGTGTCTCTGGCCGAGCTGCTCACCCGCGCAGATGAGCTGATGTATCAGCGCAAACGGGATGGCAAGGGCTGACTGCTATGCCGGATTAGCCGCCACCAAAACAACAGAGAGCGCCACGGCGCTCTCTGTTGTTGAGGACTCAGGTCAAGGTCGGGGTCAGAGCCGGAAGTTGCCAACCAGCTTGTCCAGCTGACCGGAGAGCTGCTGCAGGCTGCGGCTCGATTCGGTCAGCTGGTGGGCGATGTCGGCGGTCTCCATGGTGAGCTGGTTGATATCCTCCACGTTGCGGTTGATCTCGCCGACCACGCTGGACTGCTCCTCGGTGGCGGTGGCGACCTGGATATTCATGTCGTTGATCTGGGTGATGTGTGCGGTGATCTGGCCGAGGGCGGCGTTGGCCTCATCGGCCTGACTCACCACCTCCAGACTCTGGTTACGCCCTTGTGCCATGGCGCTGACCGCGCGGGCACTCTGCTCCTGCAAGCGGTTGATCATCCCCTGGATCTCGGCAGTCGAGGCGGCGGAGCGATTGGCCAGATTGCGCACTTCATCTGCCACCACGGCGAAACCGCGACCCTGTTCACCGGCGCGAGCGGCCTCGATGGCGGCGTTCAATGCCAGCAGGTTGGTCTGCTCCGAGATGCTGCGGATGGTTTCGAGGATACTGCCGATGGAGTCGGTCTGGCTGGCCAGCGACTCGATAACCCCTGCCACCTGCTCAATCTCGCCGGAGAGGTCGACGATGCCGTGGCGCGCCTGCGCCACCACTACCGCACCCGCATCGGCCTGATCGTTGGCCTGTCTGGCGACTTCGGCTGCCAGCGAGGCGTTACCGGCGATCTCGCTCACCGTGGCCCCCATTTCGTGGATGGCGGTGGCCACCTGCACGGTGCGGTCACGCTGGGCAGTACAGTTATGCTGGGTCAGCTGCGCCTTGTTGGCCACCTCGTTGGCGGTGGCCGCGAGCTGGCGGGAGTTCTCCGCCACCTGCTCGATGGAGCCGTGGATCTTGGCGACGAAGTTGTTGAAGCCGGTGGCGACCTGACTCAGCTCGTCACGCCCTTCCACCTTGAGGCGTTGGGTGAGATCCCCATCGCCGCTGCCCAGCTCCTTGAACAGGCGGGCCAGCTCGTTGAGCGGGCGGCTGACCGAGCCTGCCAGCAACATCCCCATCAGCCCCATGGCCAGCGCAATCACCAGCGAGATCATCAGGATCTCGTTGCGGGTCTGATCCAGTTCGGCATAGATCTCGGCTTCTGGCACCTGGGCCACCAGATACCAGTCGAGCAGCGGGATATAGCTGCTGGCCAGTACCATGGGCTCGCCATTGACTTCGGCGTTGATGACGGCAAAGGGACGTTTGGCCAGCAGGCTGCCGGTATCTCCGCTGGCAATGTTGCTAAGAGTGTCACGCTCGATGCGGTTGGCCTCGGGGTGCAGCTTCACCTTGCCGCTGCCATCGACCATAAAGACGATGCCGCTCTCTTCCAGCCGGAAGTTGGAGACCATGGTCACCATGGTGTCGAGGGATTTGGCAAAGCCGGCCAGCCCGCGCCCGTTGAGCTGCTGGAAGTTGACGAACAGCTTCACCTCGCCATTGCTCTCGCGGAAGATGCTGAGGGTCATCTCTTTCTGGCTCTTGGTGTAGTCATAGAACCAGGCGTCTTGCGTGGGTGTCAGGTTGCGCAGAAAGCCATCCTGGTTGTAGTAGGCTGCACTCTGGCGATCGGCGAAGGAGGCGGTCACCAGACCATACTGGTTGGCCACATCCTTGAGCTGGTTGATAAGGATCGGCTCCTGCTCTTTGGGCATGCCCCGATCCACCCAGTCGAGGATGAAGCGGTCGGTGGCCAATTGACGGGCGGCCTGGGCGATGCCGTGGAGATCCTGCTCAATCTCCTTGCTGATCCGCTGGGTCAGGTTGGGCAGCTCCTGCTCGAACATCCGGTTTTCGATCAGTTGCTGGGCCGAACGTTGGCTGAAGTAGCCTACCAGCAGGCAGGAGACGACCACGGCCAGGGTGACCGTGGCCAGTATTTTCTGTTTAAGCGTGAGGGTTGCCAGCATAAAGGTGCTCAAAAGGTTGAGATTGACGACGCTCATATTAGCGGCAGCGCGGCGCTACCCATGAGGCTTGCAGCCCTTTATTTGCGGATTACGTTTGCGCTCACAGGGGCGGCGGCGTGCCCCTTCGCCATGCAGCACAGGTGGGAGGCGGATTGACGGTTGCGCTAACTGCCCGGCCCCTTATAGTAGAGGCCATCCTTGGTGACTGACCCTCTGAATAATATGGAAAATATGATGCGCAGCTTAGGTGCGGGATGGACCCGTCTGCTTTTGGTGATGCTGGCGGCGATGCCTCTGCTGGCTGTGGCGGCACAGGGGGATCGTCCGAAAATTGCGGTGGTGCTCAGCGGCGGCGGCGCCAAGGGGTCGGCCCATATCGGCATCCTCAAGGTGCTGGAGCAGAAACGGATCCCGGTCGACATCATAGTCGGCACCAGCATGGGCTCTTATGTGGCGGGGATGTACGCCATGGGGCTCAGTGCCGAGGAGGTGGAGCGCACCACTCTGGCCATCGACTGGAACAAGGGGTATCAGGACAAGGTTGGCCGCGACGAGCTGTCGCTGCGCAAGAAGCAGCAGAACGAGCAGTATCAGCTGCGCACCGATATCGGGGTGAATGGCGACACCACCCAATTGCCGGACGGTTTCTTCCAGGGCCAATCCATGGCCAGCCTGTTGCGGGGGGCCACCTCCAACCTGCCGGTGCAGGCGAGCTTCGACGATCTGCCGATCCCCTACCGCGCCATGGCGACCGACATGGAGACGGTCACCCCCTTTGTGCTCGATCACGGCAGCCTCGCCAAGGCGATGCAGGCCTCCATGTCCATTCCCGGTGCCCTCAAGCCGGTGGAGTGGGAGGGGCACATCCTGGCGGACGGCGGCAGCGTCAACAACATGCCGGTGGATGTCGCCAAGGCGATGGGGGCCGACGTGGTGATTGCGGTGGATATTGGTGCCAAGCTGCGTACCCGTGAATCCCTCAAGTCAGGGTTGGCGATGATCGACCAGCTCACCACCTACATGACCCAAGTGGGCACCGACAAGCAGAAGGCGCTGATGGGACCGAAGGATATTCTGATCGCCCCCGAGTTTGGCGATATGGGGATCGCCGACTTTGCCCGGATGCCGGAGGGGATCAAGATCGGTGAGACGGCGGCTGACAAGTTGTCGCTGCAACTCGATAAGCTGTCGCTCACCAAGGCGCAGTACAACGCCTATCGCAACCAGAAGCTGAGCCGCCGTGCCGAGCGTAGCGGTCAGCCCGCCTACTTCATCGACAAGGTGGAAATCATCAACAAGTCTCGTCTCTCCGACGAGACGGTGCGCGCCATGCTCAAAGTGCGGCCTGACAAGATCCAGACCAACGAGAGTCTGGAAGCGGGCATTCGCCGCCTCTATGCCCTTGAGTCGTTTGACCGCATCACCTACGAGGTGGAGGAGCGTGACGGGGAGAACGTGCTGCTGGTGGATGCCAGCGAGAAGAACTGGGGGCCGGGCTACCTCAACTTCCAGTTCGGTTTCACCGATGACTTCGAGAACACCTCCAACTACAACGTTGGCATGTCCTATACCCTCACCAACGTCAATGACTGGGGGGCGGAGTGGCTGACCGAGGCGTCGCTGGGCACGGCCAAACATATCAAGACCGACTTCTATACCCCGCTCGAACCCTCCCAGACCTTCTATGGTGAGGCGAGTCTGGCCTATGACCAGACCCTGCGCCGTCTGTTTTTCCCCAATCCGGATCCCGAGGCGGTTTCGATAAGCTATCTCGACTCCGATTATTCCTTCTTCAGCGGTGATCTGGCGGTGGGCTGGAACCGCCAGCCCTGGAGCCGGTTGTCGATGGGGCTGGAGGGACAACTGGGTACGATTGATGTGAAGAACTTCAAGGGGCTGGAGATGGATGCCACGGCGTGGGGCCCCTATGTCCGCTTTGAACACGACAATCTGGATAGCCGCTATTTCCCCTATCAGGGGATGAAATGGGACATGAAACTGGGCCACTCCCACGTCAGTGTGGATGGACTCGAGTCAGCAGATGGCCGCAGTGAAGGCTGGAATTATCAGCTCTCGATGATCAAGCCCTGGTCATGGGACAGGCACAGCCTCAACTTGATCCTCGAAGGGGGTGGCTCGGGCAGTGAAGAGGTGGTGCCGCTGCATATTCAGGATCTGGGCGGACTGTTCCGCCTCTCCGGTTTCCAGCGCTACCAGCTGAGCGGTCGCTACAGCCTGTTTGGTGGCCTGCGCTACATCTATCGGGTGGCAGACAATGACTTCGGTGCCCTCAAGATGCCGCTCTATCTGGGCGGATCTCTGGAGCAGGGCGGGGTCTGGAACAAGGGGGAGGATATCAGTCTGGAGAGCTCGTTTACCGCCGGGTCGGTTTATGTCGGGGTGGAGAGCTTCCTCGGCCCTGTGTTCCTCGGCTACGGTATGGCGGAGGGGGGCAATGACGTCTTCTATCTGCAATTGGGCAGCACGTTCGAATAATGCCGAAATGATGCCAATTTGTTAACTCTGGTTGAGAGCGTTCAATTAATTTTCAAAAAATACCAGTCTGTTTAATTGGTTACGATTTTGTGGTGAATAAGTAAACAGGGTTTGGATTTTAATTAGTCGTTAAAACTTATATAGTGGGGAGCACCCTACGGGGTGTCCCGCAAGGACGATCGCCGCGAGCGTGGGCGAACCCCAAAAAAAGACCAAAGAGGAATTAGTCGTGCTTGAAACATACCGTAAACACGTCGCAGAACGTGCCGCCGAGGGCGTGGTTGCCAAACCTCTGGATGCAGAGCAGGTCGCCGCCCTGGTTGAGCTGCTCAAGAACCCGCCCGCTGGCGAAGAAGACTTTCTGAAAGAGCTGTTGTCCTCCCGTATTCCCCCCGGTGTTGATGAAGCGGCCTATGTCAAAGCCGGTTTCCTCACCGCCGTCGCTAAGGGCGAAGCCCACTCTCCCATCCTGACTGCCGCCGAAGCTGTCGAGCTGCTGGGCACCATGCAGGGTGGTTACAACATTCAGCCGCTGATCGACCTGCTGGATCACGCCACTCTGGCGCCGCTTGCCGCCAAGGGGCTCTCCCATACCCTGCTGATGTTTGACTCCTTCCACGACGTGGAAGAGAAGGCCAAGGCGGGCAATGTCCACGCCAAACAGGTGATGCAGTCCTGGGCTGATGCCGAATGGTTCCTCTCCCGCCCGGAGCTGGCCGAGAAGATCACCGTCACCGTGTTCAAGGTGACCGGCGAAACCAACACCGACGACCTCTCTCCGGCACCGGACGCCTGGTCCCGCCCGGACATTCCGCTGCACGCCCTGGCGATGCTGAAAAACGCCCGTCCCGGCATTACTCCGGACAAGGATGGCGCCGTCGGCCCCATCAAGACCATCGATGCCCTGAAAGAGAAAGGCTTCCCGCTTGCCTATGTGGGGGACGTGGTCGGTACCGGTTCTTCCCGTAAATCCGCCACCAACTCGGTGCTCTGGTTTATGGGCGACGACATTCCGTTCGTGCCGAACAAGCGCGCTGGCGGTGTCTGTCTGGGTGGCAAGATTGCCCCGATCTTCTTCAACACCATGGAAGATGCCGGCGCACTGCCCATCGAAGTGGACGTCTCCAAGCTGGAAATGGGCGATGTGATCGACATCTACCCCTATGCCGGCAAGATCTGCAAACACGGCACCGAACAGGTGCTGGCGCAGTTTGAACTGAAAACCGACGTGCTGATCGACGAAGTGCGCGCCGGTGGCCGTATCCCGCTGATCATCGGTCGTGGCCTGACTGACAAGGCCCGCGAAGCGCTGGGTCTGCCGTTCTCCACCGTATTCCGTCGCCCGCAGCCGGTGGCCGATACTGGTAAAGGCTTCACCCTGGCCCAGAAGATGGTGGGCAAGGCGTGCGGCGTGAAGGGCATTCGCCCGGGTACTTACTGCGAGCCCAAGATGACCACGGTCGGCTCCCAGGATACCACGGGCCCGATGACCCGCGACGAGCTCAAAGATCTGGCCTGCCTCGGCTTCTCCGCCGATCTGACCATGCAGTCCTTCTGCCACACCGCGGCCTATCCCAAGCCCATCGACGTACAGACCCACCACACCCTGCCGGACTTCATCATGAACCGCGGCGGTGTGAGCTTGCGTCCGGGTGACGGCGTCATCCACTCCTGGCTGAACCGCATGCTGCTGCCGGATACCGTGGGTACCGGTGGTGACTCCCACACCCGTTTCCCCATCGGCATCTCCTTCCCGGCGGGCTCCGGTCTGGTGGCTTTCGCCGCCGCTACCGGCGTGATGCCACTGGACATGCCGGAGTCCGTGCTGGTGCGCTTCAAGGGCGAGCTGCAACCGGGTATCACTTTGCGTGATCTGGTCCATGCCATCCCCTATGCCGCCATCCAGAAAGGGCTGCTGACCGTCGAGAAAGCGGGCAAGAAGAACATCTTCTCCGGCCGCATCCTCGAGATCGAAGGTTTGCCGACCCTGAAAGTAGAGCAGGCGTTCGAGCTGGCAGATGCCAGCGCCGAGCGTTCCGCTGCCGGTTGCACCATCAAGCTGGATAAAGAGCCGATCATCGAGTATCTGAAGTCCAACATCGTGATGCTGAAATGGATGCTCTCCGAAGGCTACGGCGACGTACGCACCATCACCCGTCGCATCAAGGGGATGGAAGAGTGGCTGGCCAACCCGGTGCTGATGGAAGCGGACAAGGATGCCGAGTACGCCGAAATCATCGAGATCGATCTGGCCACCATCAAGGAGCCGATCCTGTGCGCGCCGAACGATCCGGACGATGCCCGTCTGCTTAGCGACGTGGCTGGCGACAAGATCGACGAGGTGTTCATCGGTTCGTGTATGACCAACATCGGTCACTTCCGTGCCGCCGGCAAACTGCTCGAGAAGTATCAAGGCGAGCTGCCGACCCGCATGTGGATCGCGCCGCCCACCAAGATGGACAAGGATCAGCTGACCGAAGAGGGCTACTACGGCATCTTTGGTCGCGTCGGTGCCCGCATCGAGATCCCGGGCTGCTCCCTCTGCATGGGCAACCAGGCCCGGGTAGCGGAAGGAGCCTCCGTGGTCTCCACTTCCACCCGTAACTTCCCGAACCGTCTGGGTAAAGGTGCCAACGTCTATCTGGCCTCTGCGGAGCTGGCCGCTGTTGCCGCCATCCTCGGCAAGATCCCGACCGTGGCGGAGTACCTGCAATACGCCAAGGCGCTCGATGCCACTGCGGCAGATACTTACCGCTACCTCAACTTCAACGAGATCGCCTCCTACACCAAGAAGGCCGATGCGGTGATCCTGCAGCAAGCCGTTTAACTGAGTTCTTGCGCGATTTGCGCGATAAGAAGCCAATAATGCCGCGTATTTACGCGGCATTATTTATTTGTGTGTTATTCACCGTCTTTTTTGAAGACTGTTTGCACGATCCTTGCTAGAGAGATCCAACCACCTGTTTGGTGGTTCGTTTTATAAACGCTTTGGGTTATGTTGTTCGGTTATGTGCGGTAATGATGAGGCATCGTTATCGAGGGAAAGTGGATATCTGTTCACTGGGTGCTTGCGTTGGCAGGCCTGACGAATTGCGGCGTGGTTCTTTATGTTTCTGTTCAGGATCGATCTCTCCCGAACCGGGTTACGCTTCGGCGGTGCCTTGCTGGTCTTTACCCTGCCGCTGCTGGTGGGAGCTTGGCTCATCCACAGCAATTATGTGCAGGAGCTGAAAGCGGAATCCAGCGCTTCGGCCCACAAGGCCAGAACCCTGATGGAGTCGATGCTGGATCATGCGGAGCAGGCCAACCGCTCCGTGCTGCCTCTGGTGAATGCTCCCTGTCGCGACAATCTGCTGGTGCTGCGCAAGAAGGTCGCCATCGAGCCCTTCCTGCGTTCGGTCAATCTGGTGCGAAACGGCATCATCAATTGCACCTCGCTGTTTGGCGAGGCCAATGATGCCGATGACGGTTCCATCTACACCGGCCGCAAGCTGCTGCTGATGAGTGGCAACCGGGTGCGGCAAAATCACCCGCTGCTGGTGGTGCGCACCGAACAGGGCAAGGATGCCGCCTTGAGTGCCATCGACAGTACCCAGCTCAGCTTCATGCTCACCATGAGCGGAAAATCCAGTGCGCTCTATCTGCAGGTGGGGTCGGCCTGGCTTGATGAGGCTGGCCGCTATCTGAGCGAGGCACCCACCCTCCATCGCGGGATCAGCCAGGCCCTCACCTCGTCCCATTATCCTTTCACCATCCATGCCGGTTATGTCATGCCGGTCTACTGGAAGTCGCTGTGGGCCGCGCGGCATGTGGCGCTGTCGTGGCTGGCGGTTTCCTCTCTTTTGCTGGCTTGGCTGGTGTGGTGGGTGCTGGGGCGTCCCGGCTCGCCAACAGATGAATTGCGACGCGCCCTGCGGGCCAGGGAGTTTGTTCCCTATCTGCAGCCGCTGATTGCCAGCCACGATGGCAAGATGATGGGCGCCGAGGTGCTGATGCGCTGGGAGCATGTCAATGAAGGGGTGATCCGGCCCGATCTCTTTATCCCGCAAGCGGAGGAGTCGGGACTGATCGTCCCCATGACCACCCATATCATGAAGCAGGTGGCGACACGGTTGAACCGCTCTCAGGAGCAGTTGCCCGATGGGTTTCATATCAGCTTCAACATCAGTGCCGCTCATTGCCACGATTTTGCCCTGCTGGCCGAGTGCCGCGCCTTCCTCGGTCACTTCCTCCCCGGCAAGGTGGTACTGGTGCTGGAGCTGACCGAGCGGGAGCTGTTGATGTCAGATCCCCAGACCCTCTCCCTGTTCCGCCAGCTGGACGAGATGGGGGTCAAACTCGCCATCGACGACTTTGGTACCGGCCACTCCAGCCTGGTTTACCTGCAGCAGTTTCATGTGGATTACCTCAAGATCGACAAATCCTTTATCGCCCGCATCGGTACCGAGTCGCTCTCGGAACATATCGTGGACAATGTGATCGATCTGGCGACCCGGCTCGGTCTGGCGCTGGTGGCGGAAGGGGTGGAGAGCGAGCGTCAGGCTGACTACCTCAGGGCCAAAGGGGTCGACTATCTGCAGGGTTACCTGTTTGCCCGCCCCATGCCGCTGCGCCAGTTCTGTGAGGGGCTGCTGCCGGAAGAGGCGCAGACCCGCCAGCCAGATGGGGTGCGAGGCATCCCGAACGCCACCTGATCTATCGGTGACAGACGGGCGGCCACGCATCCGTCTGGTAGGGTAGGGAGGTGCTCTCTCCCTATCCCCCCTCGAGTGCAGGGGCTTGTTTTCCATGCCTTGTGGCTCACTTTTCGGTAGAATCGGCGCTCATTTTGACGTCAGTAAAAGATGAGGCGCGGTATGACGGTTCAGTTCCAGGCATTTCACAGCATCAAGGCGATCGGTAATCGGGAGGTGCTGTTCAACTGGTCGAGAACCAATCCCCTCGGGGCGCTGGATCAGGTGTGGCGCCCGAAAAGCCGCGACGAGCTGCAAGCGCTGCTGCGGGAACACCCCGAGCGCAAGCTGCGCCTTATCGGCTCCGGCCTCTCCTTCGAACCCATCCACAGCGTCTATGCCGAGGGTAGCCAGGCGCTGCTGGTGGACTTGCACCACCTGCGCGGCCAGCTGGCGAAAACTGCCGATACCGTGACCTATCAGGCGGGGACGCCACTCGATACCGTTTATGCCGAGCTGATCGCCATGGAGCGGATGCTGCCCGCATCCCCGGGCGTTATCGGCATCCAGACCCTGGGCGGCGCCCTCAGCACCGGCACCCACGGTCAGGGGCTGCACCAGTCTGCCCTCTGCGATGCGGTGGAGGTGATGACGGTGATGCAGGCCAATGGCGACATCATCCGGGTCGATCGCACCGATCCGCGCTTCGGCGCCTTCGTGATGGGGATGGGGATGCTCGGCATCCTGCTCGACGTCACCCTGCGCACCGTGCCCAACCGCATCATGCGCTGCACCAAGTTCACCACCGATTACCCCTTCCTCCTGGAGCACAACGAGCGGCTCAACCGTGAGCACGGCTTTGTGAAGAGCTGGTGGTTTGCCTGGACCGGTGAGAGCCACATCTGGCTGGTGGATCCCGCTTCCGAGGAGGAGGTTGCCCGCTACCGCGCAGGCGGCAGCGAGCCGCTGCTGCTGGATGGCGATATCGACGCCCGCATGAATGCCACCATTGATGCCACTTTGCAGAAGATGGCGAAAGACACCAAGGATGAGGCGCTGGCGGGGGAGCACTTCGAGACGGTGCGCCGCTTCAAGGATGCCTCCGATCTGGTGGGCAACGTCTATCAGATCCTCTGCAAGGGGATCCCGGCGCCCCAGATCAACTGCGAGGTGGCGGTGCCGCTTCATCGCATGAACGAGGCACTGGAGACCCTGCAGGCCTGGCAGGAGGCCAACCCGGGCGTGCTGCACTACCCCTTTATCCTGCGTTGCACCGGCCCTTCCGAGGCCTGGCTCAGTGCCGCCTACGGCCAGCCGGTCTGCTGGATCGGTTTTCTGGTCTATCTGGCGGCGGACGGCACCTTCGTCAACGGCTCCATGGAGCAGATGCGCGAGCTGCAACAACTGCTGGCGCCGCTTGGCGGCATTCCCCACTTCGGCAAGCATCTGGCGATGGATCTCTACGACTTCCCGGCCCTGTTGCCACGCTGGAACGACTTCGTGGCGTTGAAAGCCGAGCTAGACCCCCACGGCCGCTTTGAAAACCGCTGGCTCAGCGACCTGTTTGCCAACCGGTAAGGATCTGACATGACCGATATGCAAGATACCCGTATCCCTGTGACCCTGCTGACCGGCTTTCTCGGTAGCGGCAAGACAACGCTGCTCAACCACTGGGTCAAGCAGCCGGAGCTCGGCGAGTGCGCGGTGCTGATCAACGAGTTCGGCTCGGTGGGGCTGGATCACCATCTGGTGCAACAGGTGGATGAGCAGGTGATGCTGCTCGACTCCGGCTGCATCTGCTGCTCGGTGCAGGGCTCTCTGGTGGAGGCGTTGCAGGGGCTCTTTATGAAGGCCATCCAGCGCAAGATCAAACCGTTCAAGCGGCTGATTATCGAGACCACCGGTCTGGCAGATCCGGCCCCCGTGCTATTTACCCTGCGCGAAGAGGGCTTTATCGCCCAGCGCTACCGCTTCGATGGCACCGTCACCGTGGTGGATGTCGGCCATATCGAGCAGCAGTTGGCGGCTCAATATGAAGCGGTGAAACAGGTGGCGCTGGCGGATCTGCTGGTAGTGAGCAAGGGGGATCTGGTTGACGGCGAGCAGCTGGCGCGGGTCGAAGCACAGCTGGCGGCCCTCAATCCTGCGGCCCCCATCCAGCAGGTGACCAATGGCGAACTGTCGCCAGCGGTGCTGGAGAAGCTGGGCGCCTACAACGAAGCGGCCGGGCGCGATGTGCGCCAGCTGCTGGCCTGGCTGCGCACCGAATCCCCCAAGCAGGGGCTGGCGTCACCGATGCAGCCGAAGATGCAACCGTTCGCCGCCAAGGTGGGCACAGCTGCGCCCACCCACTTCGATCACGGCAACATCGAGAGTTTCTCCCTGCGTATCGGAGAGCCGCTCAAGCCCTCTCGCTTGCTGGCCGCCATCGATGCGGTGCAGGCGCAGTATGGCGATGCCCTGCTGCGCCTCAAGGGGATTTTGCAGCTGGAGGGGGAGAGCCAGCCGGTGGTGATCCACGGCGTCCACGGCCAGCTCTATCCGCTGCAGGCGCTGGGCGACTGGCCGGAGGGCAAGGCCCAGTCCCGACTGGTGTTTATCGTGAAAAGTCAGGACAAGGCCGGGATAGAGCGGCTGTTCCTTGATACGCTCAAAGCCCCCGAGCCCAGCCTCGAAGAGCGGCTCAAGGCCATGCTTGGCCAGCCGGATGCATGATGTCTGACATGACCCGCCCGTAACAACGAGAGCGGGTCTTTTTATTCCTGAAGTGGAGGTGGTCTGTTATGGCGGAAGTTTCACTCGGGGTGACCCCGGCCCAGCGCAAGTGGCTGCCCCTGCTGGCGGCGGTCGGTTTCTTTATGCAGGCGCTGGATGGCACCATTCTCAACACCGCCCTGCCCAGCATGGCCGAGACCTTGGGGGAGAGCCCGCTGCAGATGCAGTCGGTGATCATCGCCTACATGCTGACGGTGGCGTTGCTGATCCCGGCCTCTGGCTGGCTGGCAGACAGATTCGGTACCCGCCGCATCTATCTGGCCGCCATCTCGCTCTTTACACTCGGCTCGCTCGCCTGTGCCGCCTCCAATTCGCTCTCCATGCTGGTGGCCGCCCGTGTGCTTCAGGGGATTGGCGGTGCGCTGCTGATGCCGGTGGGACGGTTGGCGGTGCTGCGGGTCTATGACAAGCACGAGCTGCTGCGGGTGATGTCGTTTGTCACCATCCCGGGGCTGCTCGGCCCGCTGATGGGGCCGGCGCTCGGTGGCTGGCTGGTGGAAGTGGCGAGCTGGCACTGGGTATTTCTCATCAACCTGCCGGTGGGGTTGCTCGGCTTTATGGCGAGCTGGCACTTTATGCCGGAGCTGCGGCAGCAGACCGCCCGGTTCGACTGGCAGGGTTTTGTGATGTTCAGCGTTGGCATGGTGCTGGTGTCGGTCGGCTTGCAGGGGCTGGGGGAGCACAGCATCTCCACCGGTTGGGCGCTGTTTGCACTGATCTTCGGCTTGGCGGCGATGGCGAGCTACTGGCTCTATGCCGCCAATGCACCGCAGCCGCTCTTTAGCCTGAACCTGTTCAAGACCACCACCTTTGCCATCGGCATCTGGGGCAACCTGTTTGCCCGCCTCGGCAGCGGCGCCATGCCCTTCCTCACTCCGCTGTTTCTGCAGCTGGGGCTCGGTTTCTCCCCGAGCAAGGCGGGGATGACCATGATCCCCACCGTGATTGGCGCCATGCTGACCAAGACGCTGGTGAACAAGCTGATTCCGAAGGTGGGCTATCGCCGCATTCTGATCGGCAACACCCTGTTGCTGGGGGCGATGATCGCCAGCTTCTATTTCATCGACAACCAGCTCCCTTACGGAGTCTTGCTGGGGTGGCTGGCGATCTTCGGCGCCATCAACTCGCTGCAGTTCTCCGCCATGAACACGCTCACGCTGCAAGATCTCAGCCCGACCCTGGCCAGCAGTGGCAACGGTCTGCTCTCGGTGGTGATGCAGCTCTCCATGAGTTTGGGGGTGGCGATTGCCGCCAGCCTGCTCGGGCTCTTCTCGGCGGGCACCTCAGCGGGCACCTTAGTGGCCGAGGGGCAGTGGCTGGCCGGGTTCCACCTTACCTACCTCTGTGTCGGGTTGCTCTCCATGCTGGCGGCGCTCATCTTCGCCCAGCTGGCGCGCGATGGGGCTACGCCGTTGGCGCGGGCAGATAGCTGACCTCGCAGGGGAGCTGCGCCAGCACTTCGGCCAGATGCTCGGTCGCCAGCAGAAAGGTCTGCTCCGGGTGGCCCGGAGTCCAGGTGAAGGCGGGGTGGTTGAGCAGTTGCGGATCCACCAGTAGCGGAATATCGGCGCGGGGCAGGAAGGGGCAGACCGCCCCCGGCAGGCAGCCAATCTCCGCCTGCATCTCTTCGGCGGTGCAGATGGAGGGTTTAGCGCCGAGCGCGGCCTTGACCGCCTTGTTGTCGAGCCGTCCGTCCCTGTGGGTCAGCAGCAGGGCGAAGCGGCCATCCTTGAACTTGAGAAACAGGGTCTTGCTGAACTCAGCCTGCCAGCCGAGGCGGGCCTTGACCTTTTCGTCGGTGGCGTAGTCGAGAATAGGTTCATGCTCATAGCGCTGGTGGGGCAGTTCGGCCAGCAGCTGGCAGTTAAAGTGGTGAATGGTATCGAGTGGCATGGGGTTCTCCTGTAGTGGGCGTTATCCTGCCAGCCTCGCAGGGTCAGGCCCAATGACACTTTCTTATCCGTGATAAGCAACCCTGTCTGTGGAAACAACAAGGGCGCCGTGAGGCGCCCTTGCGGATCAGTGATGCTGCAATTCGCACGCTTCCCAGTGAAAGGGAATGGGGCACAGCTGCTGGGAGACCTTGTCATAGGCTTGCCACAGCTCGCCCATGGTGCGGCCATCGACGGGGTGGCGCAGTTTGGGTGCCAGTTCGGCCAGCGGCCAGAGCACGAAGGCGTTGGTGAGCACTTCACCGCGCGGCAGCACCAGCGGGGTGTCACAGACCAGATCGCCATAGAGCAGCAGATCGAGATCCAGGGTGCGCGGGGCGAACTTCTTGGCATCCGGCTCGCGGCCGTGGGCGAACTCCAAGGCCCGCAGTCGCTGGCAGACGGTGGTCAGCGGCAGATCGGTCTCGGCAGCCGCCACCAGGTTGTAGAAGGGGCGGCCGTTGAAGCCGACCGCTTCGCTCTCGAATACCCGGGAGACCCGCAGCTCGCCAAATTCGGTGTGCAGGGCATCGAGTCCGGCACGGATATGGCGATCCCGCTCGATGTTGGAGCCGAGGCTGATATAGATGGTGGTCATCAGTTGCTGCTCGCGGCCGGCGTGCGATGGCGCAGGATCTCGACGCCGACCCCGGCGGCATTGGGCACGGCGCCCGGCTTGGTGAGGGTCACCTTGACCCACTGCACCCGCTCGTCGGCGAGCACCAGCATGGCGACCTGCTCGGCCATGGTCTCGACCAGCTCGACCACCTTGCCGCTGACATGCTCGCAAATCTTGTTGGAGAGGTCGGCATAATCCAGTGCCAGATTGATGTCGTCGGTTGCTGCCGCGGGGCGGTTGTCGAACCCCATCTCGAGGTCAAAATGGAGCTTTTGGCGAATGCCCTTCTCCCACTCATATACACCGATGGTGGTCAAAACTTCGAGTCCGCGAATAAACACCTTGTCCATGACTGTACTTCTTCTTTACTCTTGATGGGCTGTGATGACAGCGCAGGGATGCTGGCTGGGCAACAGGCTTGCCGAGGCGCTCTGGGTGGGCATGGGCCCATGCCAGCGTATGTGGCCCGCATCATACCCCATTCATATCGTGGTAAAAACGACCAAGATGACGGCCCTGACGATTTTGATGATTATTCTGGCCTACCTGGGTGGTTCACTATCCAGTGCTGTGCTGGTCTCCCGCTGCACCGGTCTGCCCGACCCGCGGGATCATGGCTCCCACAATCCGGGGGCAACCAATGTGCTGCGCCTCGGTGGCCGGATGGCGGCGCTGGTGGTGCTGCTGCTTGATGTGCTTAAGGGCACTGTGCCTGTCTATCTCGCCTGGTATCTGCAGATCAAACCCGTCTACCTCGGCTTTATCGGGGTCGCCGCCTGCCTCGGCCATATGTATCCCATCTTCTTTCATTTTCGTGGTGGCAAAGGGGTGGCGACGGCGCTGGGGACCATGATGCCCATCGGTTTCACCATGGGGGGCGCCGTGATTGGCACCTGGCTGCTGGTGCTGCTGGTGAGCGGCTACTCCTCGCTGGCCTCCATCATTACCGTGCTGCTGACGCCGCTCTTTACCTACCTGCTCAAACCCGAATACACCCTCCCTGTATCGCTGCTCTCCTGCCTTATCCTGATCCGCCATCACGAGAACATCTCCCGCCTGCTCAAGGGGGAGGAACCCAGAGTCTGGGGGCGAAAAGGCGCGGCCTGTGCCGAAGAAGTGGCAGAAATGGACGATGTTGCGCAAAAAAGAGACGAACGAGACAAAAAGTGAAATTTCCCGTTGACCATCCGCCTTAAAATCCGTTTAATAGCGCCCACGCCCAGATAGCTCAGTCGGTAGAGCAGGGGATTGAAAATCCCCGTGTCGGCGGTTCGATTCCGTCTCTGGGCACCAATTTTGGTGCCATGAAATAAAAAATTTGTTCATGCACAATGGTTTAAAGTGTGCCGGCTTAGCTCAGTAGGTAGAGCAACTGACTTGTAATCAGTAGGTCACCAGTTCGATTCCGGTAGCCGGCACCATTTGCCCAGATAGCTCAGTCGGTAGAGCAGGGGATTGAAAATCCCCGTGTCGGCGGTTCGATTCCGTCTCTGGGCACCAATTACAATTCCTCCTTAGTTCAGTCGGTAGAACGGCGGACTGTTAATCCGTATGTCACTGGTTCAAGTCCAGTAGGAGGAGCCAATTCAAAAAGCCCTTGTCGCAAGACAAGGGCTTTTTTCTATTTGGCGCAGCCATTTTTTAACCATAAAAACAACCACACACGCACAGATGAACCGCAGGATAGATATGGAAAATCATGTAGTTATAGAGTCAAAGGGGCGACTTGCCGCCATTAGGAACTGGATGGAACCCGTGCTGGTACTGCTTATTCTAGGCAGCCTGTTCGGTTACCTCGGCAGCCAGATGGGCCTCTCTGCCATGGTCAACACCCTGTTCAATACCGCCCACCAGCTGCTGCTCAATACCGTGCTCTTTATCATGGGGATCACGGTGCTCTCCGGTGCCCTGAGTCAGCTCTTGAGCGAGTTCGGGGTGATCCGCCTGCTGGAGGTACTGCTGGCCCCCCTGATGAAGCCGGTGTTTCGTCTGCCCGGTCGCACCGCGCTGGCGGCGCTGATGACCTTCTTCTCCGACAACCCGGCGGTGATCAGCCTCGCCAAGGACAGCCGCTTTCGCAAGGGCTTCACTCCGTGGCAGCTGGTGTCGCTCACCAACTTCGGTACCGCCTTTGGCATGGGGCTGATCGTGGTCACCTTTATGGCCACCCTGCAACTGCCGAGCGGCGAATCCACCGCCAGCGCAGCACTGATCGGGCTGCTTGGCGCGCTGGTGGGCTCGGTGGTCTCTACCCGACTGATGCAGCGGATGATCCGCCCCTTGGTGGGGGAAGTGCTGAACGATGACGCTGTATCGTCCGACGGCCGCAAGGTAGGGGTGACCAAAGAGGCGGCTCCCGGCTGGCTGCGGATCCTCAACTCTCTGCTCGATGGCGGCAAATCCGGTGTGGAGCTGGGGATGGCGGTGATCCCCGGGGTGCTGATCATCAGCACCTTCGTCATGCTGCTCACCTTCGGCCCCGGCGACAAGGGCTATACCGGCGAAGCGTTTCAGGGGGTAGCCCTGCTGCCAGTGCTGGCCGCCAAGGTGAGCTGGCTGTTTGACCTGCTGTTTGGCTTCCAGCAGCCGGAGCTGGTCGCTTTCCCGGCTACCTCCCTCGGTGCGGTCGGTGCCGCCATGTCACTGGTGCCCCCCTTTATCGCCAAGGGGTGGATCACCGGTAACGAGGTCGCGGTGTTTACCGCCATGGGGATGTGCTGGAGTGGCTTTCTGAGCACCCACACCGCCATGCTCGATGCCCTCGGCTATCGCCACCTCACCTCCCGCGCCATCGTTGCCCACACCATCGGCGGCCTGTGCGCCGGTGTAGCCGCTCACCAGCTCTATCTACTGCTGGGCTGAGTCGGGTTCCGACGCGGAAACAAAAAGAGGCTCTTCGGAGCCTCTTTGCGTTTCCCCCTGCCGCGCCCTGCTCACGGGCGCACCAATCACCTTTGCGGCGTGATGCCCTGCACCTTCAACCAGAATCGCTCCTGGCAGTGGTTGTGAAACAGCTTGCTGGCTGGAGTGATGGGGATGGGGCTGGCGATGACTCGATAGCTGATCCAGCACTCGGCACAAAGCTGCTGCGATGGCGCTTCGTCCTGTTCGGTTTGCCGGCGGATGACGACTCCATTGGTAAACCAGCTGGTGGTTATCTGGTGCTGGATCACAGTGCCGCTCTCATCATGCTCGCTATAGTGTTCACTCTCTTGGCGGGAGAGAGTGACGGGGCTCTCCTGTCGATGAATGGCCCTGATATAGCTGATTAGTTGATTCATTGCCGATCTTGCCGTGATGGTTGGCCTGCACTGGATGAGCTGCACAGGATGGAAGAGGGCTAGCGTAACGTGCTGCCGGGGTTGCGGCAATCGCCTCGGCTGCACCGCAAGCAAATCTGAAAAGGGGAGAGCAATGGGGATCCCGCAAAACAAGGCCGAGCTGCTACTCGCGATCGATACCAATTTCAGCAAGTTGTTCAAGGCGTTGCAGGCCGTCCCCGAGAGCCGGGTGCGGGAGCCGAACCTAGTAGGGCACAGCAAGGGAACCACGATGAGCGTTGTCAATCTGCTGGCCTACCTTATCGGCTGGAACGAACTGCTGATCAAGTGGATCGAGCGGGATGCGGCAGGTCTGCCAGTGGATTTTCCTGAAACCGGTTTTAAGTGGAACGAGTTGGGCGGGCTGGCCCAAAAGTTCTATCGGGATTACGAGGGGCTCAGCTATCCGGCGTTGTTACAGCGATTGGTGGCCGCCAGAGGGCACATCATTGAACTGGTGGAGGCGCGCAGCGACTTGCAGCTGTATGGCTGCCTCTGGTATGAGAAGTGGACGCTCGGGCGGATGATCCAGTTCAATAGCGCCTCCCCCTATCTCAACGCCAACGGGCGGCTGCGCAAGTGGCTTAAAGAGTTGGCGATCAGGGTGTGAAAGGAAGGGGGCGCGGCTCGGGTGGGCGGCAAAACGCTTTGCCACCATATTGCCACTACCGCCCGTGGCGGCAGCTACTGGCCGCTTGACTCCCCTTTGCGCTCGACTATCTCCTGCGTGCTGCTTGAACAAATAGATCTGCCATTCAAGGGATTAGCCGGTGCTGTGCGTTTTATCATCGTGCTGGCCCCGCTTATGCAGACCTCTTGGCAACACCATCAAGGGTCGTTGTCGCGGAGAGTTATCATGATCAGCAGCCTGCTTCCCCTTGCCTTGCTCGCCCTCAAGCTGGGCAACCAGCTGCTTGGCAACAGTAGCAAACCCCAGCCCGTGCAGCCTGCCGTACAGGAGGAGCACCTAGCCCCGACAGTCCAGAGCCTGTTCCAGCGGCTCGGTATCAAGGATGCCGATAGCGAACAGAACCGCTCGGCCATCAACCACTTTATGGGGGAGCTGATGCAGACTCTGGGACAGGAAAATAGCGGTCAGTCACTCCCGGCCGCCATCGATACCGCCCGCAACCAGTTGGCCAATGGCACCCAGAGCACCCGCCTCGATGCGCTGCAAAGTGAACTCGATACCCTCAAGGATTCCCTCGGTGCCAGCCATCTCAATCTCGATCAGCTGCTTGGCGCCTTTAAACAGACCCTGCCCAATGGTAAGGGCGAGGGGGTTGGCAAATTGCTCAATGCCAGTGCCTGAACGGCGGTGAGCAATAAAAAACGGCAACCTCGAGTTGCCGTTTTGCTTTCAACTTTGGATGACAAGCCGGTTGGCTTAACCCACCCGTTTGGCCAGCCATGTTTCGGCGGCAGTCAGGGCTGCCTCAACCTGTTCGCGGGCGACGCCGCCTTTGGCAACCCGCTTGGCCAGGGTCGCTTCCAG
The DNA here is from genome assembly GCF_001728955.1 of Aeromonas sp. DNP9. Taxonomy (NCBI): domain Bacteria; kingdom Pseudomonadati; phylum Pseudomonadota; class Gammaproteobacteria; order Aeromonadales; family Aeromonadaceae; genus Aeromonas; species Aeromonas sp. DNP9. The sequence goes on from NZ_LYSQ01000003.1 coordinate 187,284, forward strand.
TTCCAGATTGGGGTAGACGTCGAACTCGATCACCGGGCTGAAGCGCTGGAATTCGCCGATGGAGAGCTCCTCCAGCGGTTTGCCCACGCTGATGGCGAATACCACGGTTTCGCCGACGATATGGTGCGCTTCACGGAAAGGAATGCCCTTTGCTACCAGATAGTCTGCCAGCTCGGTGGCGTTGGCATAGCCGCCCTGTGCCGCCGTCATGGTGCGCTCGCCGTTGACCTTCAGATCGATTAGCACCAGCGCCGCCATATCGAGGCAGTCGTGCCAGGTGTCGAGGGCATCGAACAGCCCCTCCTTGTCTTCCTGCATGTCCTTGTTGTAGGCCAGTGGCAGCGCCTTGAGGCTCATCAGCATGCCCATCTGGGCGCCGACCACCCGGCCAGTCTTGCCGCGGATCAGCTCCAGCGCATCGGGGTTCTTCTTCTGCGGCATCAGCGACGAGCCGGAAGTGACCGCATCGGACAGCTCCACAAAACCGGCTTCACCTGTGTTGTAGAAGATGAGGTCTTCGGCAAACCGCGACAGGTGGGTCATGGAGAGGGACGCGACGTGCATCAGCTCCACCACGTGATCCCGATCGGATACCGAATCCAGGCTGTTTCGGGTGGCGCCGCTAAAGCCCATGTCCAGCGCCAGCGCTTCGCGGTCGATGGCGTAGGCAGTACCCGCCAGCGCGCCGCAGCCGAGCGGGCTGGTGTCGAGGCGCTTGAGGGCATCCTGCAGGCGGGAGTAGTCCCGCTCCAGCATCTCCACATAGGCCAGCGCCCAGTGGGCGTAGGTGACCGGCTGGGCCCGCTGCAGGTGGGTGTAACCGGGCAGCACGGCGGCCTGATTGGCGCGGGCAGAGGCGACCAGCCCCTGTTGCAGGGCGGTGATGGAGCCGAGCAGCAGCTCGCCCTGCGCCTTGCACCAGAGTTTCAGGTCGGTGGCGACCTGATCGTTGCGCGAGCGGCCGGTGTGCAGCTTCTTGCCAAGATCGCCGACGGCGGCAATCAGCTGGCTCTCGACCCAGGAGTGGATATCCTCGGCATCCGAGCTCAGGATCTGCTGGGGATCCTGCTGTACCGAGGCGAGCAGCACCTCCATCGCCTGCTGCAACTTGCCCTGTTCATCGGCAGTCAAGACCCCCACCTTCACCAGCGCTTTGGCCCAGGCCATGGAGCCCTGAATATCCTGCTCCGCCAAGCGGTAATCGAACCGCAGCGAATCGTTGAACTGCTTGAACCGGCTATCGGCTCCCTGACTGAAGCGTCCACCCCAAAGTGCCATACTGCTCTCCTTGAATGCGTTGTCGGTAGGCGTTTACGCCTGCCGTACTCGCGCGGCCTCTTGGCCTGCGCGCAGAAATCTTGCCCTGTATTTTCCTGAATAACAGTGCGGTGGTGATGAGTGCTGTTGCCGTTGAACACGTCAAATCCAGCAACTGCGAATCGGTTCCCTCTCCCTCTGGGAGAGGGCTAGGGTGAGGGTAATTCCCCCCTCATCCCCGCCCCTTCTCCCGCAAGGGGAGAAGGGAGAAAATACGTCAGCATCATATTCACACAGCCCCTGTTATCTCACAGAAGCGGCCGAGGCGCTGCCCCTCTTGTCACACCGCCGATGATGGGTCAGGGGGCTATGCTCTCTGCCTGTAGAAGAGGGGGCCATGCCCCCTCAATGGAATCAACGGGTTATCGCGCTTGCTTAACCGTGGGTGTGGTCGCCACCGATGGCTTGATGCTGTTCCTTCATGGCGCGGATCCGGCTGGCCAGGGTGTAGAGACGGATAAAGCCTTCGGCATGGCTCTGGTCATACACTTCATCGGCGCCGAAAGTGGCGAAGTCTTCGGAGTAGAGGCTGTTCGGTGACTTCTTCTGCACCGCAGTGACCTGACCCTTGTACATCTTCAGCACCACTTCACCGTCGAGATCTTCGGCGATGGCGTTGGCAGAGGCGAGGATCGCTTTGCACAGCGGGGTGAACCAGCGGCCGTCATAAACCAGATGGGAGAACTCGGCACCCAGCTTCTCCCGCCAGGCGCGGGTCGGGCGATCCAAGACCAGCTCTTCCACGGCGCGCAGCGCGGCGACCATCACGGTACCGCCCGGGGTCTCGTAGCAGCCGCGGGACTTCATCCCCACCATCCGGTTTTCGGTGATGTCGATGCGGCCCACGCCGTGCTTGCCGGCACGCTCGTTCAGGGTCATCAGGATCTGGTGCGGGCTCAGCGGCTGGTCGTCAACGGCCACCACTTCACCCTGCGCCACGGTCAGCTTGACGTACTCCGGCTGATCCGGAGCCTGCTCGGCCGATACGGTCCACTGCCAGACCGCTTCGGAGGGCTCGTTCCAGGTGCTCTCCAGCTCGCCACCCTCGGTGGAGATGTGCCAGGCGTTGGCGTCGCGGCTGTAGATCTTCTTCAGGGTCGCCTTGCAGGGGATGTTGCGGGTCTCCAGATAGGAGAGCAGATCTTCCCGGGAGCGCATGTCCCAGATCCGCCACGGGGCGATCACTTTCAGCTGGGGCGCCAGCGCGGCGACCGCGCCTTCGAAACGCACCTGATCGTTACCCTTGCCGGTGCAACCGTGGGAGATGGCATCGGCCCCTTCCGCCAGCGCCGCTTCCACCATCGCCTTGGCGATCACCGGACGGGCCATGGAGGTGCCCAGCAGATAGGTTCCCTCATAGACGGCGCCGGTCTTCAGGGTCGGGTAGACGTACTCTTTGACGAATTCTTCGCGCAGATCCTTGATGATGCACTTGGTGGCGCCGGAGGCGATGGCCTTCTGCTCGATCCCTTCCAGATCGTCACGCTCCTGACCGACGTCGGCAACGAAGGCGATGATTTCGGCGTCATAGTGCTCTTTCAGCCAGGGAATGATGGCCGAGGTATCCAGTCCACCCGAGTAAGCCAGTACGATCTTGTTGATTCCGCTCATTTTACTTCTCTCCATGATGATTCGATAAAGGGTCGTGATTCAGGTTGAGTGTCGCGTTACTTGCCGCCAAGAAGGGTCAGCAAAACGGCGTTCTGGATATGCATCCGGTTTTCGGCCTCGTCCATGATGAGGGAGGCGGGGCCATCCATCACCTGCGAGGTGATCTCCAGCTCGCGGTGGGCCGGCTGGCAGTGCAGCACGTGCTGGATGCCGGTACGGTCGAGCAGGGCCTGGTTGATCTGGTAAGGCATAAAGAGGTCTTTGACCTGCTCCATCGGGGTGTTGTCGCCCATGGAGACCCAGGTATCTGTGTAGGCCACGTCGAACCCTTCGATATCCGCCACGTCATCGCTGATGTGGATGGTCGCTCCCGACTTGGCCGCCAGTGCCTGCGCTTGCAGGAAGATCTGGGTATCCGGGCCGTGGCCTTTCGGGCAGATCAGGGTGACGTCGGTGCCGAGGGTCGCCCCCAGCAGCAGCAGAGAGTGGCTGACGTTGTTGCCATCACCGAGGTAGGCAAGCTTCACCTTAGACAGATCGTCGTAGTGCTCGGCAATGGTCATAAAGTCGGCCAGCCCCTGACAGGGGTGGTAGAGGTTGCACAGGCTGTTCACCACCGGCACTGTGCCGTGCTCTGCCAGCTCGACCAGGGTCTGGTGATCGAACACCCGGGCGACGATGGCATCACACCAGCGCGACAGGTTGGCGGCGAAATCCTTCACCGACTCCCGCTTGCCCAGCGCGCCGTTTTGCTGATCCAGATAGACGCTGTGGCCGCCCAGTTTGGCGATGCCGATGTCGAAGGTGACCCGGGTACGCAGGGAGGGCTTCTCGAACAGGGTGACCACGCTCTTGCCGGCCAGCGCCTGGCTGTACTTCTTCGGGTCGGCCTTGAGCGCTTTGCCCAGCGCAATCAGCGCTTCAATCTGGGCTTTGTTCAGGTCACTGTCTTTCAGAAGATGTTGCATCGGATGTTCCTTGTTCCGGTGGAGATCAAATGGCCACTTGAGTGCCGACGGCGCCGCCAGCCAGCAGCTTGAGCAGCTGGTCCGGGTAACGCCAGCTGGCGACACAGACCGGCTTGCCGAGGGTCTGGGCGGCGTGCAGGGCGGCTTCTACCTTGACCGCCATGCCATCGCGGATCACCCCTTTCTCCATCAGATCCAGCGCGGTCAGCTTGTCGAGCTGGGGCACCAGCTTGCCCTTGCCATCGAGGATGCCGCTCACGTCGGAGAGCATCACCAGATCGGCACCGAGCGCCTCGGCAATGGCGGTGGCCGCCTGATCCGCGTTGACGTTCATCAGTTGCCCCTCGGCGGTGATGCCGATGGAGCTCACTACCGGCAGGAAGCCCTGACCGAGGATGCCCGCCACCAGTGCCGGATTGCCCGGCTTGCACTCGCCGACGGCGCCGAGATCCGGGTCGAGCTGGGTCACCTGACAGAGGCCGCCATCAGCCAGACAGAGCCCCACCGCCGGAATGCCGGTGGCGATCGCCTTGGCCATCATCTGCTTGTTGGCCGTCCCCGCCAGCGCCCCGGCAATGAAAGGGATCTGCTCGAACGGGGTCACCCGCAGGCCGTTCTTCTTGGTAGAGGTGAGACCCAGCCCCTTGAGCAGGTCATCCACCAGACAGCCACCGCCGTGCACCAGCACCAGCGGACGGTGCTGATCGTCGAGAAAGGTTTTGAGGGTGGCGAACAGGGCGGTCAGCGCCTCGTCGTTCTCGATAAGGGCGCCGCCCAGCTTGATTACCAACGTCTGTTTGTCCATGTTCGAGATCCTTCCTAAGTCCTTAAATCAGGCCGGTGGCCGGTTCAAATCCGAATTTGATATTTATGCACTGAATGGCTTGCGAGGCAGCGCCCTTGAGCAGGTTGTCGATGGCAGAGACCACCACCAGCATGTTGCCCTGCTGTTGCCAGGCGATATCGCAGTAAGGGGTGTTTGCCACACCGCGAATAGAGGGCATCTGGCCGGTGAGGCGCACCAGCGGCTTGCCTTCGTAAGCCTTGAGGAAGGCCTGATCCACTTGCGTGGGGGTGACGCCGTCCGCCAGCTGCACATAGATGGTGGCCAGGATGCCGCGCACATAGTTGCCAAGGTGGGGCTGGAACAGCACCTCCTTGCCGAGGTGATGGCTGATCTCCGGCTGGTGTCTGTGATTGAAGGTGCCGTAAGGGTTAAGGCTCACTTCGCAGAAGCTGGTATTGATGGCCGCCTTGCGCCCGGCGCCGGAGACCCCGGAGACGGCGTTGATGATGGGCTGCCACCCCTTGGCAATCAGGCCATCCTGCTGCAGCGGCTTGAGCGCGCAGAGGGAGGCGGTCGGGTAGCAACCCGGCACCGCAATCAGCTGGGCGCTGGCGATGGCATCGGCATTCCACTCGGCCAGACCGTAGGCGGCCTGATCCAGCCACTGTTCGCTCTGGTGGGTGAAGCCGTAGAAGCTGTCGTAAAAGCCCTGATCCTTGACCCGGAAGGCGCCGGAGAGATCGAACACCGGCAGCCCCTTGGCGAGAAACTTGGGTGCCAGCTCGGCACTCACCTCGTGGGCGGTGGCCAGCAGCACCAGATCGGCCTGGGTCATGATCCGGGTCATGCCATCCTCGTCCAGCGGCAGCAGCGGCTGATCGAGGGCGCCGACCCACTGGGGATGCAGGGAAGAGAAGCGCTTGTGGGCATCCTGACTGCCGGCGGAGACATAGAGGCCGAACAGTTTGAGTTGTGGATGGTTCTGTACCAGTGCGGCCAGTTCAGCTCCCGCGTAGCCACTGGCACCGACGATAACGGTGTTGAGCATGTTTGAATATTCCAAGTCAGAGTTCGAGATTCACAGCATGACGCTGCAGTGCACAAGGGTGTTCGATCGCCCCTTTGCACAAGTGCGGAGGGGAAATTCAGGCGGGTGTGTGTCGTCGGTTATAGATCAGGTGACAGAACATTAACTTTCCCTTACAACTAGAAGCCTTTGTTGATGAGCCAGATATTCAGGTAAAATTACAGAATATTCATGCACTCACTTTGCATTTGTATTTTCTAACAGAAACATTCCGGGGACGCAAGGAGGAGCTGATGGCCAATCTGGATTTTTTTTCACTTTATAAGAATATTATTGCGATTCCCTCTATCAGCAGCACGGATTCCAAGTGGGATCAGAGCAACGAGGCGGTGATCCGGCTGCTGGCCGACTGGTTCGGTCAGCTCGGTTTTCAGTGCGAGGTGACAGCGCTCCCCGACTTGCCGGGCAAGTTCAATCTGGTGGCGACGATCGGTCAGGGGGAGGGCGGTCTGCTGCTGGCGGGTCATACCGATACGGTACCGTTCGATGAGGGGGGCTGGAGCAAGGATCCCTTCAAGGTGACCGAAGAGGGCAACCGCCTCTATGGCCTCGGTACCATCGATATGAAGGGCTTCTTCGCCTTTATCGTCGAGGCGCTGAAAGATATTGACCTCAAGACGCTCAGCAAGCCGCTGCGCATTCTGGCCACTGCCGATGAAGAGACCACCATGGCGGGGGCTCGCGCCATCGCCGCGGCGGCCGAGCTCAAACCCGACTACGCCGTGATTGGCGAGCCGACCGGGCTGGTGCCGGTGGTAGCCCACAAGGGGCATATGTCGGAGGCGATCCGCATTACCGGCAAGAGCGGTCACAGCTCGGATCCCGCCAACGGCGTTAACGCCATGGAGATCATGCACAAGGCGATGGGGCAGGTGCTGCGCTTGCAGCAGGATCTGAAAGATCGCTACGCCGACCACCGCTTTGCCGTGCCGCAGCCGACCCTGAACCTGGGTTACATTCAGGGCGGTGACAGCCCGAATCGGATCTGCGGCTGCTGCGAGCTGCATATCGACCTGCGACCCACCCCGCAGGTGGGGCCGGACGAGCTGATGGGGATGCTCAAAGAGGCGCTCTCTCCCATCGAAATTCACCAGCCGGGCTGCCTGCATCTGCAACATCTGCACGAGCCTATCCCTGCCTATGCCTGCGCCGATGACTCTGTGCTGGTGCGCGAAGCTGAGAAGGCGAGTGGTCGCGCCGCCGAGTCGGTCAACTACTGCACCGAGGCACCCTTTATCCAGCAGCTTGGCTGCGAAACCATAGTGATGGGCCCTGGCCATATCACCCAGGCGCACCAGCCTGACGAGTATCTCGACCTCTCGTTCGTCAAGCCGACCACCACGGTGTTGCAGCACCTGATCAGACGTTTTTGCCTGTAGCGGCGGCGATGAAAGGGGCGTAAAACTGTAAGTAAGTTACATAACAAGCCGGTTGTGGAGTGGTGATGGAAATACATGTTCTGAATCGGCCTGTTATTTGACCTTGCGCAGACAATCTGGGTAGATTGTCACCCTAAGATGACGGAGCATATGTTGTAATCGCACAACAATAAGTGAGGTCGTCTAGCACCCCGGATGGGTGTCAGGCACCAACAAGATAAGGATGTGGAATGAACGAAAAGTACGCCGCACTACGCGCCAACGTAGGTATGCTGGGTCAGCTGCTGGGTAAATCCATCAAGGATCATCAGGGTCAGGCCTTTCTCGACAAGATCGAAACCATTCGCCAATTGGCCAAGTCCTCCCGCAAGGGCAATGAATCAGACCGGGAACGTCTGCTCGATACCCTGCGCACCCTGAGCGATGATGAACTGCTGCCGGTGGCCCGCGCCTTCAGCCAGTTCCTCAATCTGGCCAACGTGGCGGAACAGTTCCACACCATCTCCCGTCGCTGCGAAGAGCAGGTCTGCACCCCGGACCCGCTGGAGCAGATGTTCGACAAACTGAAAGCCTCCAACCTGTCGCAAGAGGCCATCATTCAGGCCGTGCGCGAGCTGGATATCGATCTGGTGCTGACCGCTCACCCAACCGAGGTGACCCGTCGCACCCTGATCCACAAGCACGTACAGCTCAACGACTGCCTCGAGGCGCTGGAGCTCTCCGACCTGCTGCCCCGCGAGCGGGACAAGATCCTCAATCGCATCGAACAGCTGATCAATCAGGCGTGGCACACCAACGAGATCCGCGAACAGCGCCCGACTCCGGTCGACGAGGCCAAGTGGGGCTTCGCTGTGGTGGAGAACAGCCTGTGGCCTGCTATCCCCGAATTCATGCGCAATCTGGACGAGCGTCTGCAACACCATCTGGGTGTGCGGCTGCCGCTGGATGCCGCGCCGGTCAAGTTCACCTCCTGGATGGGCGGTGACCGAGACGGCAACCCCTTCGTCACCGCGAAAGTGACTGCCGAAGTGCTGGAGCTGGGCCGCTGGATGGCGGTGAGCCTCTTCTACAAAGACATCAAGGAGCTCACCTCCGAGCTCTCCATGTCCGACTGTACCGACGCCGTGCGCGCTCGCGTTGGCGATCACCCCGAGCCCTACCGCGCGCTGGTGCGCGAGCTGCGTGAAGCGCTGCGCGAAACCAAGGAGCACCTCACTGCCAAGGTGCAGGGTCAGGCGAGCGAGAGCCAGGATCTGGTCAAGACTACCGCCCAGCTGCGCGAGCCGCTAGAGCTCTGCTACCACTCATTGCACGCCTGCGGCATGGGCAACATCGCCGATGGCATGCTGCTGGATGTGCTGCGCAAGGTCGCCTGTTTCGGCATCCATCTGGTCAAGCTGGATATCCGTCAGGATGGCGAGCGTCACGGGCTGGTCTTCTCCGAGCTGACCCGCTATCTGGGTCTGGGTGACTACGCCGAGTGGAGCGAAGATGACAAGCAGGCCTTCCTGCTCAACGAACTCAACTCCCGTCGCCCGCTCATTCCCCACGACTGGGAACCGAGCGCCGAGGTGCGCGAGACGCTGGATACCTGTCAGGTCATCGCCGAGCACGACCCCGATGCGTTCGGCATCTACATCATCTCCATGGCCGGTGCGCCGTCCGATGTGCTGTCGGTGCAACTGCTGCTCAAAGAGGCGGGCTGCAAGTTCCGCATGCCGGTCGCCCCGCTGTTTGAAACCCAGGATGACCTGATGGCAGGCACCGCCGTGATGGAGCGTCTGCTCTCGGTGGACTGGTATCGCGGCTACATTCAGGGTCGTCAGTACGTGATGATCGGCTACTCCGATTCTGCCAAGGATGCCGGCATGATGGCTGCTGGCTGGGCCCAGTACGCCGCCATGGAATCCTTGGTGGGACTTGCCGAAGCCAACAATATCCGCCTCACCCTGTTCCATGGCCGTGGCGGTACCGTCGGTCGTGGTGGAGCTCCTGCCCATCAGGCCATCCTCTCCCAGCCGCCGGGATCCCTGCGTGGCGGTCTGCGTACCACCGAACAGGGAGAGATGATCCGCTTCAAGTTTGGTCTGCCGAAAGTGGCGATCAAGAGTCTGGAGCTCTACACCAGCGCCGTGCTGGAAGGGAACCTGCTGCCGCCGCCCAAGCCTAAAGAGTGCTGGCGCGAGGTGATGGAACAGCTGGCCGCCGACTCCTGCGAGCACTACCGCAGTATCGTGCGCGGTCATCCGGACTTCGTCCCTTACTTCCGTGCCGCCACCCCGGAGATGGAGCTCGGCAAGCTGCCGCTCGGCTCCCGTCCCTCCAAGCGCAAACCCAACGGCGGCGTCGAGAGCCTGCGCGCCATTCCGTGGATCTTTGCCTGGACCCAGAACCGCCTGATGCTGCCGGCCTGGCTCGGTGCCCACAAGGCGCTGCAACAGGCGATCGACGGCGGCAAGCTGGCGGTGCTGGAAGAGATGAGCGCCCAGTGGCCCTTCTTCCGCACTCGCCTCGAAATGCTGGAGATGGTGTTCCTCAAGGCGGACGTCTGGCTCGCCGAGTACTACGACACCCGTCTGGTACCGCAGGAGCTGTGGGGCCTTGGCAAACAGCTGCGTCAGGAGCTCGCCGAATCCATCGAGGTGGTGCTGAAACTGAGCCCGCGCGGGGATCTGCTGGAGGATCAGCCGTGGATCAAGGAGTCCATCAAGCTGCGCAACCCCTACACAGACCCGCTCAACGTGCTGCAGGCCGAGCTGCTCAACCGCTCCCGCAACCACCCGGAGACCCTGCACCCCGAGCTGGACAAGGCGCTGATGGTCACCATCGCCGGTATCGCCGCAGGGATGCGCAACACCGGTTGATAGCCAGCCCGAGCCCGCAGGTTTCTGCGATATCCATCAAGCCAAAGGGCGCCGACAAGGCGCCCTTTGTTGTTTCTACTATCTTGCGGGTCATGTTGTTGTCGTAGTGGTTGTCTCTAACGAATTGCCGCTTCCAGCGCGGCTATCTCGCCGCCGCTGATAAGCGGCAGGTTGCGGCTGATCTGCTCCACCGGCCAGTCCCACCAGGCGATGGCGTTGAGACGGGCGATGGTGTCGTCGTCGAAGCGGTAGCGGATCACTTTGGCAGGGTTGCCGCCGACCACTGCATAGGCGGGCACGTCGCCGGTGACCACGGAGCGGGCGGCGATAATGGCGCCGTTGCCGACTTTTACTCCCGGCATGATCAGGGCGTCATAGCCAATCCAGACATCGTTGCCGATGACGGTATCGCCCTTGTAGGGGAGGCTGCCCGGGGCGGGGGCGGCGCTCTCCCAGCCGTTGCCGAAGATAAAGAAGGGGTAGGTGGAGAAGCCGGAGGTCTGGTGGTTGGCGCCGTTCATGATGAACTTCACCCCGCGGGCGATGGCGCAGAACTTGCCGATGATGAGCTTGTCGCCGATGAAGGGGAAGTGGTAGAGGACGTTGCGCTCAAAGCCCGCCGAATCCTCCGGGTCGTCGTAATAGGTGTAGTCACCCACCTCGATATTGGGCCCCTTGATGGTGTTCTTGATAAAGCACACCTGGGGAAAGCCGTTCATGGGGTGGGGATTGGCGGGATTGGGTCCGTGCATCTGGTCTCCTTGGGTTGGCCGGGCTAGAGCGCCGGGAAGTAACAGGCGCTCATGTCGATGGGGTGATCGGGGCAATTGGGCAGATAGAACTGCCAGCCCGCATCGGAGAAGGCGCGCAGTTCGGTTTCGACAAACTTGATGGCGAGGCTCAGTGCCTGCAGGCTGTCGATGCCGTAGATAAAGGTCTTGTCGCTCAGCCCCGCCAGCTTCACCTTGCAGCGCCAGTCACCGCTGGCGGACTTGGGATCCGGCTCGGGGGCCTTGATGGCGATCTTGAGGGTGAGCTGTTCCCCTTCGGTGCTGATGGCGTCGAAGCGGGCGGTAACGATGGCGTTTTTCATCTGGCGATTCCTTTTCCGTGGTACAGCCCCTGCGGTTGCGGGTGGCTGGCTCCCTGATGGCTGATGAGGTGAAAACTGGACTCAGGACGGCCAGCGTAAATGAACTTGTGAGTTGAAACAATGGGATATGCGCGACCGGGGGAGGGGGCTTTCGCTACTGTGAGCGAGCGCAGTGGCGGGAGTAGCAACGCGCTGGCCACCCGTGGTGGCCGAGAGGCTGGCAGGCTGCTAGATGTAAAGGATTGTTGGCTGTGGCCGCAGATTTTTCTGTTCTGCCGATGAGGGCGTGTGATTCCTCTTGAGGCAGAATATCTCCCCCCTGTTTGACGTTGAAGTACAGGAGTCTTCGTGGCGCTTTCGGTAACCCAGCTTTATGAAGTGATGGCCCAACTGCCAGACCCCGTCTTTATCCTCAGTGAAGATGGCTATTACGTGGAATATATCGGCGGCATGGAGCAACAATCCTATCACGATGGCAATCCGCTTGCGGGCAAGCAGCTGGCCGATGTGCTGCCACCCGAGATGGCAATATGGGTCAAGGCGCAGGTAGCCGAATCGCTGGCGAGCGGTCAGGTGCGAGTGGTGGAGTATGAACTCTCCGCCGCCGAGGTGGGGGGGATCAATGCCGCCGCCGGGCCGCAAGGGATACAGCGTTTTGAGGGCAAGATTGCGCCGCTACCCTCCCTCTATGACGGCAAGCGGGCGGTGGCCTGGGTGACCCGCAATATCACCCGCCAGTACGAGTTGCAGCAGCGACTGCTGCGCCAGAGTGAAACCGACCAGTTGACCGGCCTCTACAACCGCCGGTTCTTCTTCGAGCACTGCCAGCCGTTGCGGGCAGGGGAGACCCCCTGCGGTCTTATCATGCTCGACATCGATCACTTCAAGCAGATCAACGATCACTACGGCCATCAGCAGGGAGATCGGGCCTTGCAGCGATTCAGTGGCTGCATCGATGCCCTGTTGCGGGCGGATGACCTCTTTGTGCGCAGCGGTGGCGAGGAGTTTCTGATCCTGCTGCCGCGGATCGATGAAGCCGGTTTGCAGCAGATGGCGGAGCAGATCCGCGCCGCCGTCGAAGCGCTGCCTGCCGATCCGGTTGCCATCACGGTCAGTCTGGGCACAACTCTGGTGCAGCCGGAGGAGGAGATCAATCAGGCGCTGGCCCGGGCCGACGAGTGGCTCTATCGGGCCAAGCGGGCAGGGCGCAACCGGGTGGCGCACTGCCCGGTAGGTTGAGAGTGCCACCCCGGTCGCTGTGGGAAATAGCCTGCGCTTTTACCCTGAATAAATTGGCTGACATCACTGTCAATTAGTAGAAAAGTTGGCCGTATTATTTAACTCATATTCCACAGCTTAAGGTGTTAATATTATTGGCCTGATCGCTGGTCTTATTTGTGTTGTTGGGCAACAGCATGAGGTTTTATCGGTATGTTATCAAACAGGCGTGAATCTGGTTTTGGGTGACGAATGTGATACATCCCGTTGTCTTTTGAAACATTCTGATTCAAACAGTCATGAATTATTAACCTTGACCCGGATAGCGATTTCAACGATGGTAGCGTGGCAGCTCCGTTTCTCTCCGGTGGCCCTGTTGGCCGCTGGCGGCGTTGTTTTTTCATGTGCAGGGCGATATGCAACGACATATCTCCAGCCTGTTATTCGGGCCAATAAAAATAATGATGACAGATTAATAAGGTATATATTGCAATGAGTGTTTCTATTGCTGAAAAGAGTAACCCTGTTTCAAAATTGAAATGGGAGAAAAGCGATTCGGTATGGACCATGGGCCTATATGCCACTGCTGTCGGTGCCGGTACGTTATTTCTCCCTATTACGGTTGGCAGTAATTCCCCGGTTATTTTGCTGTTTATTTTATTGCTGGCTTTTCCGCTCTCTTATTATTCCCACAGGGCATTGAGCCGCTTTGTGCTCTCCAGCTCCCATCGGGAAGGGGATATCACCCATGTGGTGGAGGAGCACTTCGGTGCCAAGGCGGGCAAACTGCTGATGCTGGTCTATCTGATGGCTTTCTACCCCATCATTCTGGTCTACAGCATCTCCATCACCAACGCGATCCAGAGCTTCGTGGTTCACCAGCTGGGGGATGCCGAGCTGCCGCGCGGCTTGCTGGTGCTGGGGGTGATGCTGGGCCTGCATCTGGTGCTGCTGGCCGGCAAACAGATCGTGGTATCGGCCATCAGCGTGCTGGCGCTACCGATGGTCGCCTTTCTGATCGGCCTCTCCATCTATCTGCTGCCCCAGTGGAGCCTCTCCTACTTCAGCGAGAGTCAGGCGGTGGACTGGCGTGATCCGGCGTTCTGGAAATCCCTCTGGCTGATCGTGCCGGTGATGGTGTTTTCGTTCAGCCATGCGCCCATCATCTCCTCCTTCAGTGCGGCGCAGAAGAAGCGTTGTCAGGAGAGTGCCGACCTGCGCGCCAAGCGGATCATCAAGTGCAGCAGCCTGCTGATTTGCGGCAGCGTGCTCTTCTTCGTGGTGAGCTGCGTGATGAGCCTGAGTCAGGCCGAGATGGCGCAGGCGCGCATCGACAATATCTCGGTGCTGTCGGCGCTGGCGAACAAGTTCTCCAATCCGCTGATCGCCTATGTGGGGCCGCTTATCGCCATTCTGGCCATGTCCAAATCCTTCCTCGGCACCTCCATGGGGGTGAGCGAGGGGACGGTGAGCATGGTGAGCGGTGCCTGTCAGGGGCTGGGACTCTCCCTGCGTGAAGCGACCATCGCTCGGGTCTCGTCGGTGATTCTGTTCGTGGTGACCGGGGTCATTACCTACCTCAATCCCAACGTGCTGGAGATCATCGAGAAGGTGAGCGGGCCGCTCATCGCGGTGATCCTGTTCCTGCTGCCGGCCTGTTCCATTTATCGTCTGCCCGCCCTCAAGCGTTATCGCGGGGCGAGTACCCTCTTCGTGCTGGTGATCGGGCTGCTGGCCATCTCGGCCCTTATCTACGATCTGCTGTAACGGCGGATCCCGCACAAGTCAAAAAGGGCGACCATCAGGTCGCCCTTTTTCTTTGTCTCGCATTTACCCGAGCAAACTGGTGGCGCTCTGGCCCGCCATCAGCAGGCCGGCTGCCAGTACGCCGAACCAGATCAGGGTCGCGCTCACCAGCAGATAGCCACCGGCGACAAACAGACCATCCCGCTGCAACATGCCGGTGGCAAGCAGCAGGATGGCCCAGGCAGGCATGGCGTTGGTGAAGGGGATGGCGCCCAGGGGCAGCATCAGCAGCAGGGCGGCCAGCATGATCAGCAGGCCGTTGCAGCGGTTGACCGTGTTGCTGCCGGTCAGCACCAGCAGGCGCGGGCGTATAACGCGATCGACCCGGGCCAGCAGATCCGCCCCCTTGTGCAGGGTCGGCTTGAGCTGGTCGGCGGCGAAGCGGCGCTCCATCAGCATGGCGGGCAGCCAGGGCACCCGATTGAGGGTGATGCCGATCCCGATAAAGAGGATCAACAGGCCAAACGGGGTGCTGACGCCGGGAATGGAGACCGGCAACAGAAAGGGGACGGTGAGCAGCACGCAAAATAGCAGCATCCCCTGCTCGCCCACTAGCTCCAGCATCTGGCGCAGGCTGATGTGGCTCTCGTCGATGGCATGCGCGGTGGCCCGCAGGGTATCCGCTAGGGTAGTTTTGGGGTCGTTGAGTTGCGCGGCAACCATTCCCTGATGTCCTTCTGAGTGGTGATCTCGGGCCCCGATGACCCGATTTGGCGCCAGCATACGTGGCAGAGGTTAACCGTCGATGAATGGTGGCGGAGGCGCATAACGGTGCCAGTGGGGCGGAGTGGCAGGGGTTCAGGCGAGGGGGGAATCCCGCGATGAAAGTGGTCCGGTACAGCCGCCGTTTAGGATGGGCCTAGGACGCCTCTGGTATGCTTTCTGCACAATCACACAGGGAGCAGGGGATGATGATGAAGAGAGCCGGGATAGCGATGATGGGGTTGTTGCTGCCACTGGGGCCGGTCTGGAGTGCCGAGGCCGCGACCACATCCGGTTGGCAGGTGACGCCGTTTTTCGGTTACAGCTCGTCCATCGACTTCGAGAAGAGTGACGAGGTGGTGCAGCCGGTGCCGGTCTCGGCCTCGCTCGATTCACTGCAGGGGCAGGGCTCCGGCAGCTGGGGCTTCTTTATCAGCAAGGAGGTGGATGATCCCGGCATGATTGAACTGCTTTACAGCCATCAGTCCACCACCCTCTCTCCCGACCAGCCTGACCGCCTGACGGTGGACATCCTGCACTTTGCCGGTGCGCTTACTCTCTCTGACAACCTGATGGCGCCCTATATCGGCGCCGGGATCGGGGTGACCCGCTTTGCCGCCTACGACAGCGAGGTGACCCCTTCCATGTCGCTGGCGCTTGGGGTGCAACCGCACCTCGCCGAGCATCTGGCGCTGCGGGCCGAGGTGCGCGGTTATGGCTCGCTGGTCAACGACAACAACCAGTTTCTCTGCAACCCGGAGCAGTGCGTGTTCAAGGTGCGCGGGGAGCTGGTAACCCAATGGCAGGCCAATATCGGTCTTACCTTCCGCTTTTAGGCGAGGGGATTTTCCCCATAAAACAGGGGCCATTGGGCCCCTGTCTCAGCAGCAATCTTCCGCCGTGATCGGCAATTAACCTGCAGATCTTCATGCCTCCTTGTTAGTCGGCATCGCCCATACCGCGCAGTTTCTGCCCGCCTCCTTGGCGCCATAAAGCGCCTGATCCACCCGTTTGAACAGCGAGACTGCCGGTTCCTTGGGCTCGCGGACTCCCACTCCCAGACTGACCGTCATGGTATGGGCCGGGTCGGGGGCGATGGCGCGGGTCGCAGTGAGCAGGGCGTTGGCCAGTTGCTGCAGCTCGGCTTCGTGGGCGACGGGCAGCAGCAGGGCAAACTCTTCACCCCCGACACGGGCCGCCAGCGCACCGGGCGGGCAGTGCTGTTGCAACAGCTCGCCAAACTGCTGCAACACCCGATCCCCGATATCGTGGCCGTAGTTGTCATTGATCACCTTGAAGTGATCCAGATCCAGCAGGATGAGGGCGTGGCAAATCCCCTGCTCCAGAAACAGCTGCTGATGAAAGTAGCGCCGGTTTGGCAGCTGGGTCAGATCGTCGAACAGTGCCTGTTGTCTGAGCTGGGTATTGATGTGGAAGAGGTGGTGCATGGTGCTCAGGATGCCGATGCTGCTGAGCAGGATGCCGCTGGAGCGCAGCAGATCCTCGGCATAGATGGCGAGCCAGAGTGGCTGCGCCACCAGTTCATCCATGATGTCGGCGGTGGCCCCCATGATCCACAACATCAGACCGCAGGAGAGCATGCGGTAGGTGTGGGTGGGCAGGTGGGCGCACTGCACCACCCAGAACAGGAACAGCATGGTGAGCCAGTTGATCACCTCGAAGCCAAAGCTGACGGCGTAAAAACGCTCGTAGGGGAAGTGGGGCAACAGCAACAGATGAAGGGCCATGATGGCCAGCATCACTATCCCCAGCAGCGCGATGTGGGCGCGATGCTCCCGGTCGAGATGACGGTAGTGGGAGAGGCTGATGTCGAGACGATCGAACTGCATGGTGTTCCTCGGATTGGGCCTGCCATCAGGTTGCAAACAAGAGACTGCGTAATGGCATGCCGTGGTCGGATAACAGGAAACGGCTGGTCTGTCAGTGTAAACGAGCGGGCCTGCAGCGCGCGATATCGATGACGTCAGCTTGTGGGCTGGCTCAGGGTTTGCGCACTTGTGGTGCGGACGTTATCGCCTGCCCTGCGACAGGGCGACCCTGGGCAGGTTAGCGCAGCTCATGCGCCAAATTGGTGCATTGATAATGCATGATCTTACTAATGCAATGATTTAAAAGGATTTAAATTTGTGGCCCGCTTTATGCTTTTTACATGTCAGACGGTCTCTTGCGGTCATCGGCGGCAGATGCAGTGATGAGGAAGTGGCAAGAGGCATCCCCGTGCAGGGCGCGGGTGTGATTCTGGCGGGTTGCAGCAACACCTTGCGGTTCGCCACAGATTCAATCAGGGAAACGGAGCCGGTCTTGTACCGGTACGACAGGGAAGGAGAGTGCTCTATGGTCAAAAAATGGATGATGGCGGGTCTGACGATGTTGCCTGCCTTGCTGGTTACCCCAAGTTGGGCCGAAGAGGTCGCTCAGGTACAGGCGGCGGTGGCACCGGTTGCCGCCATGACAATCAACAAGGGTGACAACACCTGGATGCTGCTCTCGGCGGTGCTGGTGATCCTGATGTCGATCCCCGGTCTGGCCCTCTTCTACGGTGGTCTGGTGCGGGCCAAAAACATGCTGAGCGTGCTGATGCAGGTCTTTACCCTGTTCTGCCTTATCTGCGTGCTCTGGGTGATCTACGGCTATTCGCTGGCCTTTACCGAAGGGGGCAATTTCTACGGCTCCTTCAGCAAGGTGTTGCTCAAGGATGTAACCCCTGACTCCATCGCCGCCACCTTCAGCAAGGGGGTCGGGATCAGCGAGCTGATCTATGTGGTGTTCCAGGGGGCCTTTGCCGCCATCACCTGCGGCCTTATCGTGGGGGCGTTTGCCGAGCGCATCAAGTTCGCTGCCGTGCTGCTCTTCTCGGTGATCTGGTTCACCTTTGCTTATATCCCGCTGGCTCATATGGTGTGGTACTGGGCGGGTCCGGATGCCTATACCAGCGCAGAGGCTGCGGCCACGGCGACCGCCACTGCCGGTTATCTGTTCCAGCATGGTGCGCTGGACTTTGCAGGCGGCACCGTAGTGCACATCAACGCCGCCGTGGCGGGTCTGGTGGGGGCTTATCTGGTGGGCAAGCGTCTGGGCTACGGTCGTGATCCCATGACCCCGCACAGCCTGACCATGACCATGATCGGCGCCTCCCTGCTCTGGTTCGGCTGGTTCGGTTTCAACGCGGGCTCCGCGCTGGAAGCCAACGGTATCGCCGCACTCGCCTTTATCAACACCTGGGTGGCGCCGGCTGCGGCAGCTCTCTCATGGACGCTGGCCGAGTGGGTGATGAAGGGACGTCCTTCCCTGCTGGGGGCCGCCTCTGGTGCGGTGTCCGGTCTGGTGGTGATCACCCCGGCAGCCGGTTTCGTCGGTGTGGGCGGTGGTCTGGTGATGGGCCTTATCAGTGGTGTGGCGGGTCTGTGGGGTGTCCACGGTCTCAAGCGTCTGCTGGGGGCCGATGACAGCCTGGATGTCTTCGGTCTGCACGGGGTGTGCGGCATTCTCGGCGCCCTGCTGACCGGCGTCTTTGCCAGCCCGGATCTGGGCGGCACCGGGGTGTGGGACTATGTCACCAATCAGGTGGCCGAGGGTTACTCCATCCTGACTCAGGTGAAGATCCAGGCTATCGGGGTCGGTGTCACCCTGCTCTGGTCCGGTGCCGTGGCGGCGATTGCCTTCAAGGCGGTCGACATGCTGGTGGGCCTGCGGGTGAACGGCGATGCCGAGCGGGAAGGGCTGGATGTCACCTCCCACGGCGAGAAGGCTTACAGCATGTAATCCCGAACGTCAGACAACAAAAAACCGCCGAAACCGGCGGTTTTTTGTTACTCGAGAGCTGCAAAGCCTGAGTTCACACGCTTAATTCACGACGGCCACGTTGATGCTGCCATTGCCCTGGGTCATGCGCACACGCGCACCCGGGGTGAAGGTGGGGCTGGCTTTCTGCACCACCACGATGGCTTCGCCGTTCTCTTTCTTGATCTCCAGCTCGACGCCGTCGACCTGATTCATCTTGTTGCCGATGGCGTTGCCTGCCGCTGCACCGGCGATGGCGCCGCCTGCGGCTGCGATGTCGCGTCCGGTGCCGCCACCGACTGTGCTGCCCAGCAGGCCACCGACTACGGCGCCGCCAATGGTGCCCATCAGGGAGTTCTCATCGGCCTGGATCTTCACCGGGCGGGTGGAGATGATGGTGCCGTAGCTGACGGTCTGCACCTGTTTGGCGCGGTCTTTGGTGTAGACATCGCCAGAGTAAACGTCACTGTTGGCGCATCCGGTGATGGTAGTCGCTGCCAGCAGGGCAATAAGGGTCATACGCTTCAACATGGTGGGCCTCCTGGGCTGCACGTAATTTGAACAATCCGGTTGATGAGTGAACTTTACTCCAACCACGTCACACATGAAATCGGCAAAATGTAACCAATTATGCGTTCTGTAACCGGTTTTGTCCTTGAATCGCAGCTGTACCGGAGAGGGTTTTAACCAGCAGCAGACGGTCTTCTCCGGGGCCGAAATAGTCGGCTACTTCCGCCTGCAATGTGTAACCGAGCCGGTAGTAGAGGCGCTGGGCCGGATTGGCCGGATCGACCGTGAGCCGTAGTTCGCTGATCTGCAGTGCCTGCTGGTTGGCCTCCATCTGGCGCATCATTCGCTCGGCCAGACCAAAACCGCGCGCCTCGGGCAGCACCGCCAGCGAGAGCACCCAGCCTTGCGACCGCTCCTGACCGAATCCCCCCAGCACATACCCCACCAGCTGCCCCTCGTATTCGGCCACCAGCAACAACTCGGGCCACAAATCCATCGCCTGACGGAAGAAGAAGGCGGGATA
The DNA here is from genome assembly GCF_001728955.1 of Aeromonas sp. DNP9. Classification (NCBI taxonomy): domain Bacteria; kingdom Pseudomonadati; phylum Pseudomonadota; class Gammaproteobacteria; order Aeromonadales; family Aeromonadaceae; genus Aeromonas; species Aeromonas sp. DNP9. The sequence goes on from NZ_LYSQ01000003.1 coordinate 206,950, forward strand.
GACATCTTCGCCAAACACCTTGGCATCGATCTGCCAGATGGCGTGCATGTCATGGTGGGTAGCGGTGCGTAGCAGGGGCGGGTTGTGGTGCATCAGGACTCCATTGGCAGCAAACGGATCGGCAACGCCGCTGACCTTGGGGTCAACGGCAAAAAAGGAGTCATAGGGTAGTGGTCATCCCCTGCCGGATGCAAGGGATTGGCGGTTATGGCGGCAGGGGGCGGCTCTGGGGCAGTTTGGGGGCCTTGCGCAAGCCGTCGAGCAGGTGGCGAAGGGTGAGCCAGGGGTGGCGCAGCAACATGCGCGGGCCGCTCCACTTCATCACCTGCTGGATCTGTTTGCGCATCGCCGGTGCGTAACAGTGGATATTGCAGTTGGCGCAGGTGGGTTTGTGGCCGTGGCCATAACGGCAGCGACGAAGGCGCTGATGGGCGAAATCCCGCAACTGGCGACAGTGGCGGCAATGGGGATCCTGATGATGGTGCTGGCAGTAGAGGCGGATCATGGCGCTGACCGTCTGCTGCTCGCGCATGAGTCTGGGATGGTCACTCGCCTTTTTGCTGGCTGCGGCGTGTGAGCCCCGGGCTGGGCTGGCATGATGACTTTTCATGGCCGCCATTCTCCTGACCTGCTCGCTTTGGGTGTTGATACAGGTCAAAAGGGGGGATAAAAAACAGGGCCCGCAGGCCCTGTGTTATCAGATGAGGCTGGTTGCCTGCTCCAGCCAGGCGAGATCTTCGCCCTCGAGCAGCGGGCTCAGGCGGCGGAACACCTCGGCGTGGTATTCGTTGATCCAGCGGAATTCGGCCGGGCTCAGCAGGCTGCGGTCGATCAGGCGGGTATCGAACGGCACGTAGGTCAGACGCTCGAAGCCCAGCATCGGCAGCTCGCCAACCTGTTCCAGCTCGGTCACCACCACCAGGTTCTCGCAGCGGATGCCGAAGCCATCTTCACGGTAGTAGCCCGGCTCGTTGGAGAGCACCATGCCCGGTTGCAGGGCGACCATGCTCCCTTTCGGCGCGATGCGCTGGGGCCCTTCGTGGACACTCAGGAAGTGGCCGACGCCGTGGCCGGTGCCGTGGTCGTAGTTGTAACCGGCTTGCCACAGCGGCATGCGGGCCAGCACGTCGAGCTGGATTCCGGCGGTGCCGCGGGGGAAGCGGGCCTGATCCAGCGCGATATGGCCCTGCAGTACCCGGGTAAACATCGCTTTCTGCTCGTCGCTCACCTCACCCACCTTGATGGTGCGGGTGATGTCGGTGGTGCCATCCATATACTGGGCGCCGGAGTCCAGCAGATAGAGGCTGTCCTGACCAAACGCACGGGGGGTGCCATTGGTGTGGTGGTAGTGGCACATGGCGGCGTTGGGGCCGAGCGCCGAGATGGTATCGAAGCTCGGCTCGACGTAGTGCTCCTGCTCGCGGCGGAACGCTTCCACCTGATCGGCCAGGGTGCCTTCATCCACCCCTTCGAACTCGCCGGAGGCGACCAGCCGATCCAGCCAGGCGAGGAAGCGGGTCATGGCCACGCCATCACGCAGGTGAGCGGCACGCATACCGGTCAGTTCGATCTCGTTCTTGCACGCTTTCGGCAGCATGGTGGGGTCTTGGCCAGCCACCAGAATGGCGCCCGCCTCTTCCATGACGAGCTGGGTCCAGGCGTTGGCGCTGTCCGGATCGGCCAGCACCTTCTGCTGATCTTCACCGATGCGCTGCAGCACGTCGCCCAGCTTGTCGATGGGGTAGACGGAGACATCCTGGCCAACGTGTTGGGTGAAAGCAAAGCAGTCAATTTTGTCGGTATCGACGAAGAAATCCATGCTGGTGTTGGCGTAGAGCACGGCAAAGCCCAGCACCACCGGCAGCCGGTCGATATCGCGGCCACGCAGGTTGAGCAGCCAGTTGATGGGCTCGGCCTGGGTCAGCAGCACGGCATCCAGCCCGCGCTTGCGCAGGTCGGCCGCCAGCTGTTCACGTTTGGACTGGCTGGACTGGCCCGCCAACTCCTCGCTGTAGAGGATGACCGGGCTCTTGGTCGGCTCCGGGCGATCGCTCCAGTTCAGGTCGATGGGGTTCTGCTCGACGCGGATCAGCTCGATACCGCGATCGGCCAGCACGGCCTTGGCGTTCTTGTACCAGGTCAGGCTGTGCAGGCGGGCATCGAAGCCAACCCGGGAGCCTGACGGCAGCTGCTCGGCCAGCCACTGCACATGGGGATTTTCAATGAGGTGGAGGAATTCGAACAGTTCGGCGGGAGTTTGCATCCGCGCCTGCACCGTATAGCGACCATCGACAAAGAGGGCTGCCCGCTGGGCCATGATGATGGCGACGCCGGCAGAGCCGTTGAAACCGGTGATCCAGTCAAGCCGCTCGGCATAGGCGGGGATGTACTCGCCGAGGTGCTCATCATCGTGGGGGACGATAAAGGCGTCCAACTCCTGCATGGCCAGCTCGGCCCTGACTTGGGCGACGCGGGTTTCAATTATCTCGAAATTATTCATGTCGTTAGTGCCAGATGGTTGCTATATGAGTGTTCAGTTTTTATGGCCGCTGGCCAGGATCCGCTTGATCGACTGACCCGCCGCTTCGATATGCTGCCTGAGCAGCACCACCGCCTCGTGCTTGCGCCGGGCGCGGCACAGTTCCAGCAATTGGGCGTGTTCACGCTCCGCCTTGTCCACCCCGTCGCTGGCAAAGAGCAGCTCGAAGCGGACATAGCGGTCACAGCTCAGATTGATCTGGGCGATCAGTTCAAGTGCCTGGGGGCGACCGGCTGCCTGATAGAGGGTGGCGTGAAAGCTGTGGTTCAACTCGGCCCAATGTTCGATCTGGGTGCCTGACTCCAGGGCGTGATCAAACTGGGCGAGGATCGCCTCCGCTTGTGCGAAGGTGGCTTCCGTCATCTTGTCGACGGCGTGAAACAGGGTATCGGCTTCCAGCAGCGCTCGCAAATAAAAGAGCTCTTCAATGGCCGAGGCGTCCAGCATGGTGACCACAGCGCCGCGATGGGCTTCGAACTTCACCAGCCCTTGCGCTTCCAGCTGCATCAGGGCTTCGCGTACCGGAATGCGGCTCACGGCCAGCTCTTTGGCAATGGCATCCTGACGCAAGGGGGCGCCAGCGGGGAACTCCCCACGGAGGATCCGGCCACGGAGGTTTTCCATCACCATCTGGGTTCGGGTCTTGTAGGGTGGGGTCATGGTCGGGTCACGATTGGGCGTTACAGAATTGTATATTGTATAAAGTTTGGCTGAATCTAACCTGTCACAATGGGCAAAGGCAAGGTTTTGGCCCCTTTAACGGGGGCGATGGCGGCGTTCGGGGCTCCACAAAAACAGAAATGCCGGTCAGCGGGGCTGACCGGCATGATGTCACTGATACGAAGCGAGCCTGTTACAGCTGCGGGCCTGCCGCAACCAGACGTTTGCCTTCGTCGTTATCGGTGAAGCGCTCGAAGTTCTTGATGAAGCGCCCTGCCAGATCGACGGCCTTGGCATCCCACTCGGCCTTGTCGGCGTAAGTGTCGCGCGGGTCGAGGATCGCCGGGTTCACATCGTGCAGCGCGGTCGGGATCTCCAGATTGAAGATCGGCAGCACCTTGGTCTCGGCCTTCTCGATGGAGCCATCCAGGATGGCGTCGATGATGGCGCGGGTATCCTTGATGGAGATGCGCTTGCCGGTGCCGTTCCAGCCGGTGTTGACCAGATAGGCCTCTGCACCTGCCGCTTCCATCCGTTTCACCAGCTCCTGACCGTACTTGGTCGGGTGCAGGGAGAGGAAGGCTGCGCCGAAGCAGGAGGAGAAGGTCGGAGTCGGCTCTGTGATGCCGCGCTCGGTACCGGCCAGTTTGGCGGTGAAGCCAGACAGGAAGTGGTACTTGGTCTGCTCCTTGGTCAGCTTGGAGACCGGAGGCAGCACGCCGAAGGCGTCGGCAGTCAGGAAGATCACCTTGGTGGCGTGACCTGCCTTGGAGACCGGCTTGACGATGTTGTCGATATGATAGATGGGGTAGGAGACACGGGTGTTCTCGGTCTTGGAGCCATCATCGAAGTCGATGGTGCCATCGGCGGCAACGGTCACGTTCTCCAGCAGCGCATCGCGACGGATGGCGTGGTAAATGTCCGGCTCGGCCTCTTCGGAGAGCTTGATGGTCTTGGCATAGCAGCCCCCTTCGAAGTTGAACACGCCGTGGTCATCCCAGCCGTGCTCGTCATCGCCGATCAGCTGACGCTTGGGATCGGTGGAGAGGGTGGTCTTGCCGGTGCCGGAGAGGCCGAAGAAGATGGCGACGTCGCCGTCCTGACCCACGTTGGCGGAGCAGTGCATGGAGGCAATGCCGCGCAGGGGCAGGAAGTAGTTCATCATGGAGAACATGCCCTTCTTCATCTCGCCACCGTACCAGGTGCCACCGATGAGCTGCATCTTCTCGGTCATGTTGAAGGCAACAAAGTTCTCGGAGTTGAGACCCTGCTCCTTCCAGTTCGGGTTGGTACACTTGGCACCGTTCATCACCACGAAGTCAGGCTTGAAGGTTTTCAGCTCTTCATCGCTCGGACGGATGAACATGTTTTTCACGAAGTGTGCCTGCCAGGCCACCTCGGTGATGATGCGCACGGCCAGGCGGGTATCCGGGTTGGCACCGCAGAAACCGTCGACTACAAACAGGCGCTTGCCGGAGAGCTGTTTGGTGACCAGCCCTTTCAGATGTGACCACACTTCCGGGGTAATGGCTTTGTTATCGTTTTTACCCTGGTCAGACCACCACACAGTATCCTGGGTAGTGGCATCTTTGACGATATATTTATCTTTCGGGGAGCGACCGGTGAAGATACCGGTGTTTACGTTGACGGCGCCCAGCTCGGTCACCACACCGCGCTCGAACCCTTCCAGGTCAGGGCGTGTCTCTTCCGCGAAAAGCTGCTCGTAAGAGGGGTTGCGAACGATTTCTTGGCTGTTTTTGATGCCGTACTGGTCCAGTCCTAATTGTTGGGCCAGGGTGGGTTCTGCCACGATTGTCATTGTATTCTCCTGGGTTCAGAGGTTGGTAGGGTTCTATCTGACGGTCATCCTATCACTTAGGTGGTAGAGTTTAGCGATCGCCATCAAACTTTATAAAATAGGGTATTTTTTTGTTATTAAAGTTAAAGGCGGGTTTTGCCCGCCTTTAATTAGTGTAACTGGTTTGCATCATTGCCGGGAGCCCTGCTGAACAGGGTTTCGACATCGATCCCATTAAATTGGTACTGGGCGCCGCAATAATCACAGTGCATGTCGATCTTGCCGAGCTCCTGCACCATCTCCATGACCTCTTCCTTTTCTATCTGCAGCAGAGCTCCTTCACAGCGCTCGCGGGAGCAGGTGCAGCGGAACTCGACCGCCTGCGGATCGAACACCCGCACCTTGTCCTGATGGTAGAGACGGTAGAGGATCTCTTCTGCCTGCAGGCCGAACAGCTCTTCATCCTTGATGGTGCTGGTGAGCTGGGTCAGGTGATCGAAATCGTTGCTGTGATCCTCGCTCTGGGCGGGCAGCTCCTGCAGCATGATGCCGGCAGCGCGCGGCGCACCTTCGTGATAGCCGGTGCGGATCCACAGCTTGGTGGCCAGCTGTTCGGAGCGGGCGAAGTAGTGCTCCAGGCAGCCCGCCAGAGTATCGGCGTCCAGCGCTATGATGCCCTGATAGCGCTCGCCCTGCTCCGGGGTGATGGTGATGATCAGCTGGCCGTTGCCAATCAGGCTCTGCAGCTTGCCATCGCTCGGCAGCTCGCCTTCATAGCGGGCCACGCCGCGCAGCTGCTGGTTGTTGTCACCGTTGATCACGGCCAGACGCACCGGGCCATCGCCCTGCAGCTGCACCGTGATGGAGCCTTCAAACTTGAGGGTGGCGGTCAGCAGGCTGGTGGCGACCAGCAGCTCGCCCAGCAGTTTTTGCACCTGCACCGGGTAGTTCTGGGCTTCCACTACGTGGCGGTAGGTGTGATCCAGCTGGACCAGCTCGCCACGCACTTCGTACTCTTCAAACAGATAGCGATACAGCAGATCTTGGTTGCTCATCATGTATTCCTGGATTTTCGGTGAGGTAAATCGGGCGGACTGGGGTTGATGCCAGCCCGGTATCAAATCGGGGTCGGTCAGTACTGTTTGACCTTGAGCAACTGGCGTCGCTCCTGTTTGTCGGGGCGGCGCTCGGGGCTGGGGGCAAACTGGCTGTTGAAGCGGCGCGCCTCGCTGTTCTCGGCCCGTTTTTTCAGGCTCTCGGCGGTCTCTTCATAGAGCTGCTGGGCCAGCGGTGCCGATTTGCGCTGCTCGCTCAAGGCCAGCACCCGCACTTCGCGTTCGTCCTGCCCCTGCCAGAAGCGGATCAGCGCACCCACTTCCACCTGTTTGCCCGGTTTGCTGCGCTGACCATTGTAGTGCACCTTGCCCCCGTCTATCTGATCCCGAGCAATGGAGCGGGTCTTGTAGAAACGGGCTGCCCACAACCACTTGTCGAGACGAACCTCGAGGGCACTTTCTGCATGATTGGGCATGAACAGGCTCCATAACGGGGAAAAGAGGTGGTCGATTATACCAGAGCACGGGGTCGGGATAGAAACCGGGCCGCCGCCGCGCGGGGCGCAAACCATGTCAAGGTGATGCAACATATGGGCAGTTTGCTGATTCACAAGGGAAAGCCGCTGCTTTATCGGGTATCCATGGGGGCTGGGAGGGGCCTTCATACCGCGCATATAACACAGCCGCCCCGGTTGGGGGCGGCAGCGTTCACATCCATCAACCATGTCAGAGTCAGAAGTGATCGTGCTGATCCGGCTTCTTCTGGTCGTGGGGGCCTTCGCTGTGGGCGATGGCGGTGCGGATCAGATCAACCCCGGCGCGGATAATCAGCACCCCCATGTTGACCAGCTTGACGCAGACCCACATGAAGGTGATGAGCAGGATCAGCTTGAGCACGGTCTGGAACGCTTCCAGGAAGTTCTGCTCCAGCTGGGCGGTGAGGCCGTTGGCGCTGGTCATCAGCCAGGTGTAGACCTCGCGCACGAACGGGATGCGGCTTGGCATCTCCAGTACATCCAGTGCGGCAGGGAGCGCTTGGAAGATGACGATGCTGCCGAACAGGATCAAAATGACACCGATGGCGATGCCGAGGAAAAAGCCGAACTGTCTCATGGAGGGCTCCAGCGTTTGCTGCATGAAATTGAAGATAGCCGCCAATAGTAGGGAGTGCCCTGCTTCATCGCAATCTTCCGTACGCCGTCAGCGCGGCGGGAACGGCGGCGATCCGGCCGCTACCGTTGCCCAACTATCTGATTTCTGGGAGGCTTGTCGCCATTGTGCATAGGGAAAGCAAATTGATGTCGAGAACCCTCTTTTTACTCTTGCTGGCGCTGTTTGCCGCTCAGCCAGCCCTGAGTGCCGAATCGGCAGCCCCCACGGCAGCGGCCTGCGCCATCCGCCATCAGGATCAACTGCTGCTGGTGCAGGATCGCATCTCCTCCCGCTACAGCCTGAGCGGTGGCTATATCGATGGCGGCGAGCGCCCCGGGCAGGCGGCGCTGCGCGAACTCTATGAGGAGACCGGCTTGCAGGGGGAGGTGGTGCAGGAGTTGGGCCGCTGGCAGCGGGCGGTTATCTTTGCCTGTCGCACTCTGGAGCCGATTGTCGCGCAGCAAGATTCCGATTTTGTCTCGCTGCTGAAGGCCCCCAATCTGGGCGGGGAGATACTCAATGCCAGGCTGGTCGCGGTGGACAAGCTGCCCCGTGAGCAGCGCCGCTTCCCGGATCAGCTCGACTGGCTGCAATCCCGACTGGATAAGGTGCCCGAGAGCGAGGTGCGCTGGCAGGCCGATTTCGTGGCGCAGGGCAATGCGCTGCATCAGGTCGAGATCCCGCTGATGCTGCGCCTGCAGCAGTGGCTGGGGCCCGATATCTGGTGGCTGTCGGTCAGCAATCTGTTTGGTTCAGGCGGCTTTCAGCTTGCCCTGATACCTTTGCTGCTCACGCTGCTGGGGTGGCCGCGGCTGCGCCAGCTGCTGTTCGCCATGCTCTGGCTCGGCTTGCTGGTGCAGGCAAGCAAGGAGGGGATCGGCTGGCCGCGCCCCTTCCATCTGCAACCGCTGCTGGCAACCCAGAGCGCGCAAGGCTTTGGCATGCCGAGCGGCCATACCGCTTCGGCCCTGCTGTTCTGGGGGGCGCTGCTTGGCTGGTTCTGGCCTGCCCGGCGCGGGCTGGCCTATTCGCTGGCCTTGCTGCTGGCGCTCACCACAGGTCTGGCGCGGGTCTGGCTTGGGGTGCACTTTATCTCCGATGTGGCGGTTGGCCTGCTGCTCGGCGCCTTGCTGCTGGCCGCGCGTCCCTGCTGGCGTGCCGACAGGCATTCGGCGGCTTGGCTGCTGCTGATTGCATCTGCGCTGGCGCTCGGGGGGCTGACCCAATCGGCCCATCTGGCCGGGATCGGCCTGGCGGCCTTCGGGCTCTGGGTTGGCGGTTTGCGCTCCCTGGCTCGCGGCGGTTATCCCCCCATCCTGACCGGTGCGGTCACGCTGGCGGGGGGCGCGGTGATCGGGGCGGGACTCTGGGCGCTGCCGCTGCTGACCAGCAGTTCGCTGACCATATTGCTTGGTCAGTTTGTGCTCTTTTTCGGGCTGGGGCTCTGGTTGAGCGCTGGTCTCTGGTGGATACTCTCTTTCTTGAAATGCGACACACGACCCAAGGGCAACGGCTCAGACAAGGGAACTCTATGAATGTGAAAAAAGTGGATTTGGCCAAGATAACCCTCGGGGTGCTGTTTATCAGCCTCCTGATTATCTCCTGTTTCTTGGTGTTGCAGCCCTTCCTGCCTGCGCTGGTGTGGGCCACCATGATCACCATCGCCACCTGGCCGCTGATGCTGATGATGCAGCGGCTGTTGTGGGGCAAGCGTTCGCTGGCAGCCCTGTTTATGACGCTGGTGCTGCTGCTGATGTTTGTCATCCCGCTCTTTATGACGCTGGCCAATGTGGCGGAGAAGGCGCCCATGCTGATCGAACTGGGCACCAGTATCAGCCACTCACCGCCGCCGGAGTTGCTCTGGCTGCAACAGATCCCGCTGGTGGGCGGCAAGCTCTATGAGTTCTGGCAGCAAATTCTGGCGAGCGGCGGTCAGGTGCTGTTTGCCAAGCTGGCGCCCTATTTCGGCCAGACTGCCCGCTGGTTGGCTTCTCAGGCCGGTAATCTGGGACTGCTGTTCGTTCACTTCCTGCTGACAGTCGGTATCTGCGGCCTGCTCTATCACTCCGGTGAAGTGGTGGCGACCGGCATTCGCCGCTTCGCCCACCGGCTAGCGGGCCAACGGGGTGACAATGCAACCGTGCTCGCCTCACAGGCGATCCGCGCCGTGGCGATGGGGGTGGTGGTGACCGCGCTGGTGCAATCCTCGGTGGCCGGTGTCGGCCTGCTGATTGCCGGTATCCCCTACGCCATGATCCTGGTGGTGGTGATGTTCCTGCTGATCGTCGCCCAGATCGGCCCCTTCCCGGTGCTGCTGGCCTGTATCAGCTACCTCTACTGGAGCGGCGAAACCACATGGGGCACCTTCCTGCTGGTCTGGTCACTGTTTGCGGGCACCATGGACAACTTCCTGCGCCCCTTCCTGATCAAACGCGGCGCCAATCTGCCGTTGATCCTCATTCTGGTGGGGGTTATCGGCGGCTTGCTGACCATGGGGATCATCGGTCTGTTTATCGGCCCCGTGGTGCTGGCGGTGGGCTACACCCTGCTGGATGCCTGGATCAAGGAAGATGAGCAACCGGTGACCGCGGCGGTTGAAGCACCCAAGGCCGAGTGACGATTCAGTAAAAAGACGATTCAGCCATCCATCGCTGATGCCAGGAGCCGCCCATAAGGGCGGCTCTTTTGTTTATGGTGATAGCATTAGGAAGGTTGATTCAGGGTTATGTCGCGGCAAAAGAGGATACCCAATTATCTGTGCTGATTAGGCTACATCTTGCTTAGACATGTGGGCATCCTAATTTCAGCTTTGGTTATGGGATTGGATGCCGCTTTTGAGCTCTTATCGTGCCATGTTACGAATATTGCGGCTAGGATTACTGTTGTAGCAAGTGTATGAAATAAAGCTACTTTCCATGGCATTATTGTTTCGATGACAAGTTGTTTTCCAACTACCCCACTGTTTTCCGCCACGACTTTTACTGCACATCCGAATTTATAAAGTTCTTTTTGAGAAAGAATAATAGCCGCTTGATTTGCGACTGCAAATAATAGATAGCTTCCAGCGATAAGACAATATGTTTCAGCGCTCCATTGGTCCTTATTGCTGCCAATGGTATAACCAAGAACTGCAACGGAGATCATCTGAAAATATGTCCAAATCTTATGAATACTATCACTTTGCTTTTGATATATATCAAATGCTTCCTTTAGTGTTAAATCCGGCACAATTAATCCCCCACGCGATGTAATATATAATTGCTTAACATGGATGTTAGGGATGTCAAAAGTAACAATGATTTTTGACATCCCTTTCGCATGTATATATCACTCTACTCTAAATGCGTTAATACGTTGATCAAAAATAAGACCTGGTGTTTCTTCTGCCTTCAACCCGCTAAAAGCACGTGCAAAAAAATCTTTAACAACATTGTTTGTATCTTGTCCCCAAATCTGGTGTGTGTTACCCATGCCAGGACTCTCAGTAAAGTCGAAATATACTGCATTTTTCGATGTCAGGTTTTTAGCGGTTCTTCCAAGTCTATCTTTCTGAAAGTTGGCATCAGACCAACCAAGTATCTTGTCATTCTCGTTAATCGTAATGTAAACCCTTTTCCCAGCTTGGATTTTATCTACCCAACTCTCGTGCCCCTCATTGTCGCAATCTGCTTGGCAAATAATTACGTTAGAGAACATTCGTGTTTCATTATCATACAGCGAACCCTCAACATAACTTTGAAACAAAAAATTTCCCATGCTGTACGTCATCAAATTGAGTGTAACATTACATGACAAGAGGGCATCTCGATTGAATGGCATTTGAACGTACTGCGCCAATTTCTCAAAGGATGAATCCATTGCACCGGTAGAAGTTCTGGCGATACGTTTTACGTTCTTATATTCTTTTATTGGGAAGCCACCTGTGTTTGATGGCCATGACAATAATATTACCTCTAGGTTATATCTTTCCTGGAGCTTCCATGCTTGTTCAAGTGTCTCATCAAAGGGCTTGTTAAAGCCATGAACATAAAAAAGGCAATTGCGATTGTTCTCTTTGCATCTATGCAGCACTTCTTGGAACTGGATGCGGCTCGGCAAGTTTTCACTTGTGAGGATTTTAGGCTCCATCACCAAAGTCAAAGACCAAATACCATTCAATTTTGTGGCATTAGCGAGACGAACTTCATTCGGACCGTTAGCATTTAACTCTTCACCAAATGAATTTTCATTTCCAATGCCTGTCTTCAGGAAATTCCTTTCAATGTTCCGATTCGTAATTACAAGCATAATTTTATCCCCAGTAAAATATATCGGGTCTAACAGTAGTTAGAGAGAAGGTAATACTAACCCGTCAATATAACCATCCATGTAACTCAGAATCATCCAGATAACCGCCATGAAAAGGTGACTTTGAATCACATTATTACTATCTCTGATACTGAACGTATTCATGCAACGTCCTCCTTTGACATTTTTATCGTTGATTAAAAGTAGATTACAGGTTCTACAATGGATAGCGTCGCCCAACCTTGTTTGCGTGAATATGCTTGGAGTGTGATCGGGATAACGCAATATATTGCGTAGTTAGCCAAGATACGGGGCTGGGGGTTAGTAATTGGCGTGGATAAATAACCCGGGGCGTGGCAACGCCCCGGGTTATCAGTGGGTAGGGGAAGGTCAGGCTGGCTGGTGCAGGGTGATGCAGTGAATGCCGCCACCACCGGCGGCGACCGGATCGATATTGATCTGCACGATGTCGCGGCCGGGGTAGAGGCGTGCCAGCAGCTCGTGGCAGTAGCTGTCGGCGGCCTTGTCGCCAAACTCGGGGGCGATCACCGCGCCATTGATCGGCAGATAGTTGATATAACCGGCGGCGAAGTCGCGGCTGCGGCTAAAGCGGTTGTCCCGCACATCGAGCGGGGGCGGCAGCACATGCAGCTCCAGCTTGTTGCCGTCGGCATCGGTGGCCTGCTTGAGGATGGCCATATGCTGGCGGGTCACCTCGTAGTCGTGGGACTCAGGGTCGTTGTCCATATTGACCACCACCACCCCGGGGCGGACAAAGCGGGCGTAGAAGTCGACGTGGGCATCGGTAATGTCCTTGCCCTTGATGCCCGGTAGCCAGATGATTTTGCGCAGCCCCAGATTGGCTTTCAGCTCCGCCTCCAGTTGCGCCTTGCTCACCCCCGGATTGCGGTTGCTGTTGAGCCAGCAGCTCTCGGTCATGATGGCGGTGCCGTTGCCATCCACCTCGATGCCGCCCCCCTCGCCAGTCAGCTTGCTCTGCAGATAGTGGGCATCCGCCTGCTTGCTGACCAGTTCGGCTACCCCCGCATCCTGTTCGTGCTCCTGCTTGTCGCCCCAGCCGTTGAAGTTGAAATCCACCAGCCCCAGCTCCCCTTCGCCGTTCTGGACGAAGACCCCGCCGGTATCGCGCAGCCAGATATCGTCCAGCTCGGCGACGATAAAGCGGGTGTTCTGCTCGCCACAGAGCTGGCGGGCCAGCGCCTCCTCCTCTTCGCGGCAGAGCACACTCACCTTGGTGTAAGGGGTCATGGCTTTAACCAGCCGCCCTATGGTCGCCTGCACCTCTTTGTAGTCGCGGCCCCAGATATCGGCACTGGCAGCAAAGGCGACCCAGACCTGCGCCTGAGGGCCAGCCTCATCGGGCATATGGAACGGTTCGCCGCTGGCAGCATCCTCATCGGCATTGCCGCTGGCCGCGTGGACCTTGCCCGGCAGATTGCCGAGCCCGGCCAGCACGCCAATGGCCGCCAGCTGTTTCAATACGTTGCGTCGGGATGGCATGAAAAACTCCTTGGATAAGCGCGTTCTTTGCTGTCGCTGAATGACCGGAAGTGACAAGCGCTGTTAATCGAATTGCGTTGAGTAATAGACTATCTGTGGCTGTGGCTGCGAACAAACGATCAATTTTCCGTAAAAGTGATAAGTGGAGCTAATCAATGGTGTTCAAGCAGTGGCCCCCGCTCAACGTGCTGCGGGGCTTTGAGGCGGCGGCCAGACTCGGCAGTTTTCATCAGGCGGCGCAGGAGCTGCACCTGACCCAGTCCGCCATCAGCCAGCAGATCCGCTCGCTGGAGGAGCTGCTCGGCCAGCCGCTGTTTCACCGGCAGGGGCGTTCGGTCGTGCTGACCGATGCGGGGCAGGATCTGCTGGAGACCACCCAGAGCGTGCTGTTGCAGCTGGCGATGGGGATCCAGCGGCTGGAGCAGCACCGCAAACCGAACCAGCTGGTGCTCAACACCAGCACCGCCATCGCTCGCCACTGGCTGCTACCGCGACTGGGGGAGTTTCATCGCCTGCATCCCGACATCGATCTCTGGCTGTTTACCAGCGATGAAGAGCCCGATATGGCGGAGCAGACCGTTGATCTCGCCCTGCGCTGGGATCTCGGGCCGCAGGCCGAGTGTCGCCATCAGCACCTACTGGCGGATCGCTTGCTGCCGGTGGCCACCGCAACCGTGCTGTCCCGACCCGCGGGGGAGCGCACCACCCTGCACGGCGAGCGAGAACTGGATTGGCATCACTGGACGCTGAGGGGGGGGAGAGGATCTGCATCTGCAGACCCGTGGGCTCAACTTCTCCGATCCCGGCCTGCTGCTGGAGGCCGCCAGCGCCGGACTCGGTGTGGCGCTGGTGAGCGAACTGCTTTCCCGTCCCGCTCGTCAGCAGGGGCTGCTGTTGCCGCTCTCCACCCGTCGGGTCAAGGGGCCGCAGTGGGATCTGCTGGTGCATCAGGATAGCGAGGGGATGCCGGAGTGCCGTGCCTTCTGTCACTGGCTCGGCCAGCAATTTGCCGACGGTGAAGCCGAGCGGGAGGAGGACGGGCTTGCCACCCTCTGAGGCAGGTCACTGAATCGGGTGCGCTGGCGTGGTTAAATGGTCGGCTCACATCTTGCCGGATATTGCTGTGACCATGCCATCTGACCTTCAGCCGCTGCTCGCTTGGCCCGACTATCTGCAGGCATCCTGGCTGCGCTGCGCCCACCAGACCAGTGCCACCCTCTGGCATCCGCCTCACAGCGCCAAGGGGCAGACCTTGCAGAGCTTGCGCCAGCGCAAGCGCGACCTGCTCACCACTGGCGAGATGGCCCTCGAAGATCTCTACGAATTTATGGAGGGGCGCCCCTGCGCCCTGCTGCTCACCGACGAGAGCGGCTGCCTGCTGGCCCAAACCGGCCACCCGGATACCCTGCACGAGCTGGCGGTGCTGGGGTTTGGCCCCGGCGCCTTTTTCAGCGAGGGGCGCATCGGCACCAATGCCATCAATCTGGCGGCGCTGGAGGGGGTGCCGCTCTGCGTCAGCGGCCCTCAGCACTTCAACCAGACCCTCCACCCCTGGCACAGCTGCGCCAGCCCGGTCTACAACAGCAATGGTCGTCAGGTCGCCATCATTGCGTTGATCTGCAAGGTGGAGGAGGCGAGCGCCGGCGATCTGGCGCTCACCGTCAGCGCCGGGCGCGAGCTGGCCCATCTGCTGCAGATGGAGACCCTGATGCAGGAGTCCCAGCACCACCTGAGCGAACTTTACGCCCTGCTCGATGGCATGGATGACGGCGTGCTGGCCTGGGATCCGCAGGGGCGGCTGCGCTACCTCAACGCGCTGGCGGCCCAACGGCTGCGGCTCGATCCGGCGCTCTGTCTCGGCCAACCGCTGGAGCAGCATCTGCTGCTGCCCCAGCGGTTGCAGCTGGCCATCAGGGGGCAGACGCCGCTCAGCCATGTGGAGGTGACGCTGGAGCGGCTCGGCGCGCAGGAGGGTGAGTTTATCAATGCGCTGGTGAGCCTCAAGCCGCTGCCGGGGCCGGAGGGGGTCAGCTTTATCGCCCTGCTGCACCCGGTCGATCGGCTGCGGGCCATTCACCAGCTGCGCCAGACGGTGCCCGAGCTGTCGGCGCTGGTGGGCGAATCGAGCGCCATGCGCAAGCTGCTGCGCTACGCCCGGCAGGCGGCCCAGAGTCAGGGGCCGATCCTGCTGCGCGGCGAGGAGGAGGTGGGTAAGGCCCAGCTGGCGGAGGCGATCCACTTTGGCAGCGAACGGGCCGCCGGGCCGCTTATTACCCTCAACTGCAAGGCGCTGCCGAGCGAGCGGATGGCGCTGGAGCTGATGGGCTCCGACGAGGCGGGGCAGGAGCGGGCGGGCAAGTTCGAGCTGGCCCACGGCGGCACGTTGGTACTGGAGCAGGTGGAGTGTCTATCTGCCCCCATGCAGGCGGCGCTGCTGCAACTGCTCAAGACCGGCCGCATCCAGCGCTTCGATTCGGCCCGAATCCTGCCGCTTAAGGTGCGGATCATCGCCACCAGCAGCGCCCCGCTGGAGCAGCTGGTGCAGGAGGGGCTGTTTGGCCGCCAGCTGCTCTATGCCTTGCAGGCGTGCGAGCTGTGGCTGCCGGGATTGCGGGAGCGCGCGGCGGATCTGTCGGGCCTGATCAGCCAGCAGTTGGCGGCGCAGGGACGCGAGCCGGTGCGCCAGTTCAGTCCGGCGGCCCTCGACTGTCTGCTCGCCTATCCCTGGCCCGGTAATCTGGGGGAGCTGCGCAGCGCCGTCGAGCATGCGCTGCTTCATGCCGGTCAGGGGCCGATCCCGCCCGAGGCGCTGCCCGCTGCCATTCGCCACGGCTATCAGCGGGTGGCCGACGAGGTGGTGGGGCAGCCGCTGCTCACGCTGGCGGAGCTGGAGCGGCAAGCCATCTTGCGCTGCGCCCATGCCTGCAAGGGGCAGGTGAGCCAGATGGCCCAACATCTTGGCATCAGCCGCACCACCCTGTGGCGGCGGCTCAAGCTGCTCGAGATCGATCCCGCCGACTATCACGGCTGATGGTGAGCCGTCGCCAAGAGGCCCGCAGAAAACGAAACGGCCCCGCAGTTGCGGGGCCGTGTTATATGGCAGAGTCAGTCGTGGCGTGGTTACAGCCCCAGCTGATGGGCGGTGACGATGGCCGCCAGCACATCTTCGGCCGTGACCTTGAACGGCATATTGTGGATGGTCTCGCCCTCGGCGGTAGAGGCTTTGGCCACCTCCATCAGGCGCGCCATATCCAGCTCCTTGACCCCCATCATATGCAGGTTGGTCGGCAGGCCCACCGAGCGGCAGAAACCCAGAACGGTTTCGATCTCCGCCATCGGCGCGTTCTCCAGCACCAACTGCACCAGGGTGCCGAACGCCACTTTCTCACCGTGGTAGAGGTGGTGACACTCGGCCAGCTGAGTCAGGCCGTTGTGGATGGCGTGGGCGGCGGCCAGTCCGCTGCTCTCGAAGCCGATTCCGCTCAAATAGGTGTTGGCCTCGATGATGTTCTCCACCGCCTTGGTGCAGAGCCCCTGTTCCACCGCCAGCTTGGCCTTGTAGCCATCGGCCAGCAGGGTCTTGTAGCAGAGCTCGGCGATGGCCTGCGCCGCCAGAGTCGAGGCGCCCCCGGCCATGGTCTGGCAACCGGAGACCTTGTTGGCGCGCGCCTCGAAGTAGGTGGAGAGCGCATCCCCCATGCCGGAGACCAGCAGCCGCACCGGCGCACGGGAGACCACGCCGGTATCCATGATGACCATGTTGGGGTTGGTCGGGATCATCAGGTATTCGCTGAACTGCCCTTGTGGGGTGTAGATGACCGCCAGCGCGCTGGTGGGGGCATCGGTGGAGGCGATGGTGGGCACTATGACCACCGGCACCTTCTGATAGAAAGCGACCGACTTGGCGGTATCCAGCGTTTTGCCGCCGCCGATGCCGATGATGACGTCAAACGGGGTCTGCTTGCAGCGGGCCAGCAGACGGTCGATCTCGGGGCGAGAGCACTCGCCGTTGAAGCAGTCGAACTCCGGTTTGATACCGGCGCCGTGGAAGCTGGTGGCCACGGTATCGCCCACCAGCTTGGTGACGAAGGCGTCGGCCAGAATAAGCGGCTTGCTGCCGAGCGCTTTGACGTAGTTGCCGATATTGGCGAGGGCCCCGTTGCCTTGCACGTATTTGCTGGGGCTGATGATGATGCGGTCCATATTCTATCCCTCTCTCTAGTTCATAAGACTTCTTTTGAAACTAACAGGGGCGAAGGGGCGGCGGTGCCGGGGACTCCTTCGTCTTTTACTTGCACAACAGTGGCGCAGCGGCTGGCCGATAAGGTCGCTGCCGCGCCTTCAAACAGGCAGCTCAGTCGCCGAAACGCTCGGCGGCCAGCTGCTGGAAGCAGGCCAGGGCGGCGTTGGCATCCTCCCCGCGCGCCAGCAGGGTGAGCGCATCGCCCTGACGCACGTTGAGCATGGCGAGCCGGGTCAGGCTGCGGGGATTGGTCTCTTTATCCCCCTTTTGCAGCTTGAGTTCGGCGGCAAAGGGCTTGAGGGCAGCCACCAGTCGGGCGGCGGGGCGCACATGCAAGCCATGGGGATTATCCACCACCACCTCGCAGCGCAGCCAGCCGTCGTCCGCAACGGGGGCTGTCTCGGTGGCGGCCTGCGCCGCGCTGGCAGGCAGCATCGCCTGCTTCGGGCCAAGGGCACCGAGCGCCTCGGCGGCCACCTCGTCCAGCGTCAGGCCGGAACCGGCCGCCACCACGGCGGCCAGAGTACCCTCGACCAGCGGGGCGGGGCAGAGCCGCACCCTCGCGCTCAGCTCCGGGGGCAGCAGTTCGAGGGCGGTTTCGGCACTCAGGAGGGCGCTGCCCAAGTCCATCAGCACCAGCACGCCGCTGCCGTCATCCGCTTCTTCAATCGCACTCATCACCGCTATGGCATCGGTACCGATGGGGTGGTCGGGGTCATCGACCCCGGCCGCCAGCAGCAATCGGGCCGGGCTGCCGAGCTGGTCGGCCAGCGCTTTCAAACCGGCCGCCAGCATGGCGCTGTGAGAGACAACTACGATTCCGATCATGTCACAACCTCGCTCTGTCACGCAGGGCGGTCAGCAGCAGCAGGGTCGAGGTGGCCCCGGCATCCTGATGGCCGATGCTGCGCTCGCCAAGATAGCTGGCGCGACCCTTGCGAGCCTGCATCTGGATGGTGGCCTCGGTACCGGCTGCGGCGGCTGCCACCGCCTTGTCCAGCGCTTCATTGAGCGGCAGCTCTTGCTGCTGCGCCTGTTGCAGGGCGGCCAGTGCCGGCCACCAGGCATCGCACATGGTCTTGTCGCCCGGCTCGGCACGGCCGCGCGAGACGATCCCCTCGACGCCATCGCTGAGCATTTTGCACAGCTGACTGAGGCTCAGGCTCTGGCAGGCGTCGCTGCTGGCCGCGGCCCGGATAAAGAAGGTGCCGTAGAGCGGTCCGCTGGCGCCGCCGACCGAGGAGAGCAACGTCATGCCGGTGGTTTTCAGCACCTGACCGATATCCTTGTCCGCCACTGCGGGCAGCTTCTCGGCCACCTTGGCGAAGCCGCGCTGCATGTTGAGGCCGTGGTCGCCGTCGCCGATATCGGTATCCAGCGCGGTGAGGTAGTCACGCTGCTCGGTGAAGATATGTTCGCAGTCGAGCAGCCAGTTGACGA
Organism: Aeromonas sp. DNP9; assembly: GCF_001728955.1. Taxonomy (NCBI): domain Bacteria; kingdom Pseudomonadati; phylum Pseudomonadota; class Gammaproteobacteria; order Aeromonadales; family Aeromonadaceae; genus Aeromonas; species Aeromonas sp. DNP9. The sequence goes on from NZ_LYSQ01000003.1 coordinate 225,645, forward strand.
TGTGATGCTTGCTTAACATGGGTTCTCCTTAGCAGCCGCGACGCAGGGCGGGGGTGTGAACGGGGGCATCCCACAGGGTCATCAGTTCATCATCCACCTTGAGCAGGGTGATGGAGATGCCGGTCATGTCGAGGGAGGTGCAGTAGGGGCCAATCAGGTTGCGCACCAGATGGATGCCAGCCTCTTCGCACAGGGTGGCGAGGCGACCATAGACGCCATAAAGCTCGGAGATGGGGGTGCCGCCGAGGCTATTGACCAGTGCGATAACCCTATCGCCCTTGTTGAGCGGTTCGATAAAGGTGTGCTCTTCCTGCCAGCTGCCGGAGGCTCTGTCCCAGTGACGCAGGGGGCGGCCATAGGGGGTGTTGTCAGCAAGCTCCTTGAACATGTCATCCACCAGGGTATTGAGGTCGGTGAAGGGGCGGCGTTCGATGCCCGGCTCGCCGTGAATGCCCACGCCGAACTCCATCTCGTTGTCCGCTAGGGTGAAGGAGGGCTTGCCAGCAGCAGGCACGGTGCAGGCGTGGGTGGCAACGCCGATGGTGCGGCTCTGGTTGTTGATGCGGCGGGCCAGCGCCTCGCAGCGGGTCAGGTCATAGCCCGCTTCGGCAGCGGCCCCCACCAGTTTTTCGCACAGAACGGTCGTGGCAACGCCACGGCGACCGGCGGTATAGAGGCTGTCTTTGACCGCCACGTCGTCATCGATCAGCGAGAAGCCGACCTTGACGCCATCGCCGTGTAGCAGCTCGACCGCGGTTTCGAAGTTGAGCACATCGCCGGTGTAGTTCTTCACCAGAAACAGCACGCCCGCGCCGCCATCAACGGCCTGACCGCACTCGTACATCTGATCCGGGGTCGGGGAGGTAAAAATCTCGCCGGGACAGGCGCCATCCAGCATTCCTTTACCCACCAGACCGCCGTGCATCGGCTCGTGGCCGCTGCCACCGCCGGAGACCAGCGCCACCTTGCCCATCACGGGGGAGTCGGCGCGGGTAATGTAGTGGGGTTCTATACGGACCTTGAGCTCGGGGTGGGCGGCTGCCATCCCCATCAGTTGTTCACGGACCACGGCATCGACGGCATTGATCAGTTTCTTCATGGCTCACTCCTTGGCTCGCCACCGCTCGGGTGGGCAAATGGTTGATGGAGCCAGTCTAACGACAGAAAAAGGGATAAAAATGACGGGCGTTTTGGTTCGGATTTGAAACAGCAGAAGGGGGATGGGTGTTTCAATCTGAAACGGCGCAAGGCAAGCGAGCGGGAAACTGTTAGCTGACTCACAGCTATGAAAAAGGGCCCCGCAGGGCCCTTGGCTATAACCGGAATATGCGAATGGATTAGATGGCCCAGCCACCGGCGTAGAAGACCACCAGCGCCAGGGCGATGATGACGGTGCCGATGTTCAGCTTCTTCCACTCGGCAGCGAAGATGCGGCCAACGACCAGCGCCACGAAGCCCAGCATGATGCCGGTCACGATGTTGCAGGTCAGTACGATGAAGACGGCGCACAGCATGCCGGAGAGCGCATCGACCGAGTCGCTGAAGTCCAGCTTGGTGACGTTGCCCAGCATCAGCAGACCGACGTACATCAGGGCCGGTGCGGTAGCGTAAGCCGGTACCAGATAGCTCAGCGGGGAGAGGAAGATCATCAGCAGGAACAGCACGCCGACCAGCGCGGCGGTCAGACCGGTCTTGCCGCCGGCCGCGGTGCCTGCGGCAGATTCGATGTAGACGGCTGCCGGAGCACCACCGACGGCGCCTGCCACCATGCTGCTGACGGAGTCGGCAGTCAGGGCCTTGCCGCCGCTGATGATGTGGCCACGTTCGTTGATGAGGCCCGCCTGACCGGCCACGGCACGGATGGTGCCGGTGGCGTCAAACACGGCGGTCATCACCAGTGCCAGTACGGTCGGAATGACCACCGGATTGAGGGCGCCCAGCAGATCCATGCTGCCCACCAGCGAGCCCTTCTCGCCAGTCAGGCTCGGCATGGCGAAGAAGCCCTGCCAGGTCACTTTCGGGTCGAAAATAAGGCCAAGGATGGAGATGGCGATAATCACCATCAGGATGCCGCCCGGCACCTTGCGGCGCTCCAGACCGAAGATGGCAGCCAGACCCAACACCGTCATGATGACCGGGAAGGAGGTTACTTCACCCAGTTGCACCGGCAGACCGGCCCCTTCGTTCTTAATCACCATGCCGACGCCGTTGGTGGCGATCAGCAGCAGGAACAGACCGATGCCGATGCCGGTACCGTGGGCGATGCCGGAGGGGAGGTTGTCCAGGATCCACTGGCGCACGCCGGTGACGCTGATCAGGGTAAACAGCACACCCATCAGGAAGATGGCGCCCAGCGCGACCGGAATGCTCAGTCCCTGACCCAGTACCAGACTGAATGCGGTAAAGGCGGTGAGGGAGATGGCGCAACCGATAGCCATCGGCAGCTTGGCCCACAGGCCCATCAGCAGGGAGCCGAAGGCGGCGATCAAACAGGTGGCCACAAACACCGGGCCCTGCTCAAAGCCGGCAGCGCCCAGCATGTTCGGCACCACTATGATGCTGTAGACCATCGCCAGGAAGGTGGTCAGCCCCGCGACCAGCTCCTGACGCACGCTGCTGCCGCGCGCAGAAATGGAAAAATAAGAGTCCAGAAAGCCGCCAGTCCCTGTTTGGGCGGCCATATCTTGCTTTGCCATAACTAATCCTGAAAGTGTGAAGGAAATCGTTTGCGTTGGTGGCGCGCAAAATAGCAAGAATTCGCGGCAAATACAGCGGATAACCTGACTTTTTCGTCACTATTTTACATTTTGAGTCCATTCGGAGCTCACTCTAAGACTCAAGCGGTGAGAGCGTGTAAGGGAGGGAGCAAGCTGTCGGGCGAGGGGAGATCAGTGAGGAAAAAGCGGGGAAAAACAAAAAACCCGCCGAAGCGGGTTTTTTTAAATTCTTGCAGAGCTGTCAGCAGTTGGCATGAGCCATCAGCAGCATGCTCCGGCTTGAATTACAGACCAACTACGTTGGCAGCAGCCGGGCCTTTCTGGCCTTGCTCGATGGTGAACTCAACGCGCTGACCTTCGTCCAGGGTTTTGAAGCTGGTGGACTGGATAGCGGAGAAGTGTACGAACACGTCTTTGCTGCCGTCAGCCGGGGAGATGAAACCAAAACCTTTCTCAGCGTTGAAGAACTTAACGGTACCAGTCATTTTGTTAGACATAATAATTTCCTTAAATAGTGTTGATGCCACCTAAATGGCAATTTTTGATTTTTCGTCAGCAATACGTATGGGGAGCACTAAAGAAGGAGAATTATTTGATAAGAATTATCCGAGGATAACGCTTATGCTAATCACTGCTTTACTAAAATGACTGCCTAACATAATCAGGTCTGAACTGCCGAACCATCGAGAAAGATTAAAACACGCTCTCATTTTTAAAGCAAACTTTATCTCGATATTAATGTTTTGTAACAGCCAAAAATATCATTTTTTTATAGTAAACATGATGCATTTCAACGGCATAGAAAAATCAGTGCAGACTCATATCACCCTGTGGCAAGCCGGATTCGGCTTTTTTGTCCTGACTATGTAGCCAGTTCTGGCAAAAATATGAGAAAAAATGAAAAGCTGGCGATAGATGGGGATTGTCAGTTGGCGTTTTCTCTAACTCACAATGTAAATCACGTATTTGCTGCTGCGATTAGCTTCTGAGCGGCAAATCAATGGCAGCGCCAAATCTGGCGCATCGAGCATCGCCCAGACATGCAAACGCCCGCTGGCACCAAGTGCCAGCGGGCGTTTTGCAAGAAGGGATCAGCGCTTGCTGCGAAACTTGTTGCTGACCGAATCAATCCAGCTGAAGGTTTCCGGCAGTACCTGGTTCTTGGCACGCTCTTTGGCTTTCTCGCGAGCCAGCTTGGAGGCAGCCTTGGCTGCTTCGGCGCGGTCGGCCACAATTTTCAGGCGACCCTCTTCGCGGATCTTGTTCCGCTCTCCGTTGGTCAGCTGGTGGTCTGCATTGGCTTGTGCCTTTTGCAATAACAAGGCTATCTCGGCTTTTTCGGCCTCGGTCAGATCTTTCATTTCCAGCTTTTTCACGGCGCGCTCCTGCGGCAGGGTGGTTAGACACCCTAACACAGTTGTGCCGATCACTTCTTATGCAATCGGCTTTCCGGCAGTAAAAATGCGGGTTTGTGCCAACTTTCCGTTATTTCGCTGCCACTTTCCCGCCTGTTTGCCACATTTCAATTTATGGCGAGCGGTGAGGGCATCTCTTGCTCCTCCGGCTCGACGTGGATAAGCACTATGGCGTGGGGCAGTTGCTCCATGATGGCGTGTTCGATGCGATCACAGATATCGTGGGCTTCACCGATGCTCATCTCCGGGGGCAGTGTGAGATGGAAGTCGATATGGCGGCGACGACCGGCACGACGGCTGCGCAGATCGTGAAAACCGCTGGCGGCAGGGCAGCATTCGGTGATGATGCGGCTGGTCATCGCCAGCTCTTCCGGGCTCATGCTCTGGTCGATCAGCGGCTGGAAGGCCTCGTTGAGCATGCTGATCGCCTCTCTGACAATAAAGATGGCGACCGCAATGGCGACCAGCGGGTCGAGGATGGCGAGTGAATGGCCGAACAGACCGGCCAGCCAGATCCCGCCAAGACCGACGGCGACACCGGCTGAAGTGAGCACATCCGCCTTGAGATGAAGCGCATCGGCAGCCAGGGCGACCGACTCCTCCTCTCGGGCCACCTTGTAGAGGTAGGCCGAGACGCCGCTGTTGACCAGCGCCGAGATCACCATCACCAGCACGCCCCAGCCAATGCTTTCAATCGGGCTGGGGGTGATCAGCTTGTCGACGGCTTCGAAGATGATCCAGCCCGCGGCCAGCAAGATAAGCAGTGCTTCGATGACACCGGAGACATTTTCAATCTTGTCGTGACCATAGGGGTGGCGCTCATCGGGCGGGAGATCGGACTTTTTCACCGCGAACAGGGCGATCAGGGCCGCTACCAGATCCATGGCGGAGTGGATCGCCTCCGAGATGATACTGACCGAGCCGCTGGCGAAACCGGCCACCATTTTCATGATGATCAGACTGATATTGGAGCAGACCGACACCATGGCGGCTCTGGTTTTTCTGTTCATGTCACAGCTTCCTGAATAAAAAAGGATATTTCGGTGCGGCGCGCATTATATCCGGCTGACCGGAAATAACCTATTCGGTGTTGTAACCTGATGCTTCCGATGATATTGCGAATGCTTATTAAAATGGTGACCTCTTGCGCGGCAATAAATAATGAGAGGGATTTATATTTATCCGTGAAAATATCTAGGTAACGATGGCTTAATATAAGCGTGACAACATTTAATAATGCGAATTACTCTTTTTTGGTCTTTCCTGTCGAGGTCGTTTGGCTTCCCCGCTCAAGGGGCTGCACGCGACATCTTTTGGACGAGAATGAGGCTGGATCCGGATGCCGCTGGAGGGTATGCTGGGTCTGGTGATGGTCTTGCACCATCCCACCAAGCGTACTGAAGTTGATGATTCGGATGGCATGCTGGCTCCCATGAGGAACCAACTGTCTGGGTAACATTTTTGGAGTTTGATGATGAGTAACAAAGAACATCACAACGGCAAAGATGCCAAGAAAAAACCGCAGATGTCACTGAAAGAGAAACGCGAAGCCAAACGTCAGAAAGCAGAACTGAAAAATGGCAGCGCAATGAAGTAACGCTCCCCTACTGCTGTTCCTTCGGAGCCAGTACAAAGCCAGCCCTTACCGGCTGGCTTTTATGTTTGTGGCTCACGGCGTGGCGCCGTAAGCCGCGAAAATCTGGTGATAACGACCATCCTGATGCATCGCCTCAAGGCGCTTATTAAACAGATTGCGGGCATCGGCCGTTCGGAAGGCAAAGTGATAGACGGTGGGCGGGAAGAGGTCTGCTTGCCTGACCTGATTGCGCTCGTAGTGCTCGCCTGCCTGGGCGGTGGCAATCAGCTGGTCGAGGTAGTAGTAGAACACCCGCTCCTCCAGTACGACTGCATCGACCCTGCCGCGCATTAGCTGATGTACCTGCACCTGCTGCTTGGCTACCTCCTCATAGTGGGGATTCTGGTTGGCCATGGTGGCGAACGCGCCCCCCAGAATGATCCTTGCCCGTTGAAAGGCGGTGACCCGTTTTGAATGCAGGTCGTCCAGAGTACTGATGTGGGTGCTGCGCAGGGTGAAGATCCGGTTATGGAAGGTGATAACGGGCTGGGTCAGAACGTGAGGATCAACCATACCGGGTCTGACGTTGATGATGGCATCCAGCTTTCCTGACTCGAACAGGCGGAAGGTACGCTCCAGCGGCAGAAATTCAAAGCTGGGCTCATAGCCGCTGCCAGCGAACGCCTCTTTCAGCAGATCCAGCTCGATGCCACGATTCTCGCCTTCGATGACATAAGGGGGGATAGCAAAGCTGACCCCGACCTTGAGTGGCGTTGCCTGCAACTGGCCGGAGAGCAAGCTGGTCAGCATTAGCAAAAGAGGGGTGAGCAGTTTCATTGCTCTTTTCACAAAGCGCTCCTGTGGAGGATATCCATCACTGTAGGGGAGGCAACCAAAAAGCGTTATATCCCTTTCGGGCTGAGAGGTTCAGCCTGAGTGCATAAAAAAAGACCCTGAGTTATCAGGGCCTTTTCAATATTCTGTTCTTAGAACGGGATATCGTCGTCGAAATCCATCGGCGGCTCGTTATATACCGGCGGCGCAGATTGCGGCTGCTGGGCAGGACGGCCATAACCGCCTTGCGGCTGCATGTTCTGCTGCGGAGCCGGTGCCGGGCGCTGCTGATTCATCGGCTGCTGGGCAGGCATGCTCTGCTGTGGTTGACCCCAGTTACCCTGGGATTGGCCACCCATGTTCTGGCCCATACCCTGACCGCCTTGCGGACGGCCACCCAGCATCTGCATCACGCCAGTGAAGCTGTCGACCAGCACTTCAGTGGTGTAGCGCTCCTGGCCGCTCTGATCCTGCCATTTGCGGGTTTGCAGTTTGCCTTCCACATAGACCTGGGAGCCCTTCTTCAGGTACTCGCCAGCCACTTCGGCCAGCTTGCCCATGAAAACGACACGATGCCATTCGGTACGCTCTTTCTGCTCACCGGTCTGCTTGTCGCGCCAGGTTTCGGAGGTAGCCAGAGTAATGTTGGTCACAGCACCGCCACTCGGCATGTAGCGTACTTCCGGGTCTTGCCCGAGGTTACCGATCAGAATGACTTTATTGATGCCTCGACTGGCCATAATCTCTCTTCCACCTTATTTACCGGCCAGGTCGAAACCTGGTCCAACACGACTAGATACCTGATTAGTTGCTGTGTGCGGGGCGCAATGTCCCGCAGACGCATGTGACGGTCATAGTAACAGTTGCGAAGCGGATTGGCAGCATCCTTAACCGGCTTGATGTGCCAAAGGTAACTGTTGGCTCCTGCTGTAGTGATGGTCGGGTTGCAGCTGTTTCCGGCGCGTCAGGCATCACATTTCTGCCATATATTCCTGTTATGCTGGCCGATTGGCGAATTGGAACAGGTTTTTAAATCGACTAAAAACATATGGTTACGATATTTATGAGATCCATTCTCATACTTTTTTAATATTGTGCTCCCATACCTCCTTGGTAGACTCAGTCGGCCAGATTAGGTGGTTTACAGGTTCAAGGAAGAGCACACAATGAAAGCCGCATGCCCGATCGCACTGGTCACTGAAAATAATGTGCAGGCCAGCACATTTGCTGCATACCTCATCTCTCATTTGAGCCGTCCCGTCCAGCTAATCCACGAGATTAATCAGCTAGATAACCAGTGTGACGGCACGCTGTTTCTCATCGATCTCGACTATATCCGCTCCGGCCAGTCACTGGGCTGGAACCGGGCGATCTCCGAACGCTTTGGCATGGCGACCACTGTGCTGCTCAATGCTCCCACTGCGACGGATCGCGACCTGCTGCTGATGTGGCCGCAGATCTGCGGTCTGTTTTTCCGTCAGGATCCGCTCGACAGACTGGTTGCCGGGTTGCAGAAAATCCTGTTGGGCGAGTACTGGATGCCGCGCCACCTGCTGTGCGAGCTGGTCGAATACTATCGCCAGGGCAACAGTTATCTGCTGCGTAACGACACTCTGCTGACCGCCAGAGAGCAGGAGATCATCCGTTATCTGATGACGGGCGCATCCAATGTCGAGATCGCCGACAGCCTGTTTGTCAGCGAGCACACCGTCAAATCCCACCTCTATAACGTCTTTAAAAAGCTGAATGTGAAGAACCGGATCCAGGCGGTGAGCTGGGCCAAAGAGTATCTCGATGTATCGGATTCCCACTGATGAAAGCGCTCTCTCTGGCGTGCTGCCTCACGCTGCTCTGGGGCTGCACGACCGTTGTAGCGGCCGATGCCGATGCACCGCTGGAGTCGGTACAGCCGGAGCAGGAGAGTGATCGGCTAGATGTGGATGGTTTGGTGCTGGATCGCACTTTTACCCGCTTCGGTCAGGGCTTTTATAACGAATTTACCCGGTTGCGCAGTGATGAAGACCCGGATGCCAGAGAAAATCTGACGATTCATGAGCGCCCGACAGCCCGCTGGGGCAGCCTGATCTGGATCACCCATAACCGGAAGGTGATTTTTAAAACCGCGCTCTCTCCCGGCCGCAATCAGCAGGAGCAGAGCGCCAAACTGGCTTGGTCACAGGTCAGGCAGACCCTCGAACAGCAGAAGATCGCGACCCTGTTCATGGATACCTTCGATTTGGAACATGATGAACTATAAGGATATTTTTCATGCGTGCCCGGTTATGGCTAGTTGCAGCACTGATAGCGCCAGCGCTCCATGCGTCGGAGCTTGTCTATCGCCCCGTCAACCCCAGCTTTGGGGGTAACCCTCTCAACAGCAGTCATCTGCTTGGCACCGCCAATGCGCAGAATGATTACAAGGATCCCGCCAGTGGCAGCGGTAGCAGCGGCACCTCGGCGCTGGATCGCCTGACCTCCAACCTGCAATCCCGCCTGATCAGCCAGCTGCTGGCCGATATCGGCAAGGATGGCAGCCAGAGCGGCAGTCTGGTGACCGATGATTTTGCCATCAATGTGGTGGATGAAGATGGCACCCTGGTGGTTTCGATCACCGACCGGGTGACCAACCAGACCACCATGATCGAAGTGAATGGCCTGATTGCCGACTGAGGGCGCGATGAAACGACAACTGTTATTGATAGTGCCCCTGCTTGCGCTGGCTGGCTGTGCGACCCATATCGGCTCACCCGTTGCTGATGAGAAGGCAACCCTGATGCCGCGATCCGTCTCTTACAAGGAGCTGATCAGTCTGCCCAAGCCAAAAGGGAAAATTGTCGCGGCCGTCTACGATTTTCGCGATCAGACCGGTCAGTACCTGCCTGCACCGGCGTCCAACTTCTCCACGGCGGTCACCCAGGGTGGGGTCGCCATGCTGAGTACGGCTTTGTGGGATTCCCAATGGTTTGTACCGCTGGAGCGGGAAGGGCTGCAGAACCTGCTGACCGAACGCAAGATTGTGCGTGCGGCCCAGAACAAGCCCAACGTTCCCGGCAACAATGCCAATCAACTGCCCTCGCTGGTCGCCGCCAACATCCTGATCGAGGGGGGGATCGTCGCCTATGACAGCAATGTGCGAACCGGTGGGGCGGGAGCCAAGTATTTTGGTATCGGTGCCAGCGGGGAGTATCGGGTCGATCAGGTAACGGTCAATCTGCGTGCCGTTGATATCCGTTCTGGCCGGATCCTGAACAGTGTCACCACCTCCAAGACAGTGCTGTCGCAACAGGTGCAGGCCGGGGTATTCCGCTTCGTCGAGTACAAGCGCCTGCTGGAGGCCGAGGCCGGTTTCAGCACCAATGAGCCGGTACAGATGTGTGTCATGTCGGCTATCGAGTCCGGGGTGATCCGGCTGATTGCCAATGGCGTGCGTGACAATCTGTGGCAACTGGCCGACCAGCGGGATATCGAAAATCCGATCCTGCAGGAGTACCTGCAAGACAATGCCCCGCTACTTTGAGTTTTCCCGCTCCTGCAATGCCCTCCCTGGTGGAGGGCATTTTTTT
>NZ_LYSQ01000004.1:0-219664 GCF_001728955.1 Aeromonas sp. DNP9
AACGCCCACCGCCGGTTAAATAATCAATAACAAGCCGAAACAGCTGGCTCCGGCTGATCGATGGGCACCGTCACGACCACATTAGCGTGGCAATTCGTCATTGTAGAGTCGCCGGATCTCGTTGCGCAGCCACATCACCTTGGCATCCTGATTGTGTCGTTTGTGCCACAACAGGATGAAGGCGATCTCCAGCTGGGCGTAGAGCTTCTCGGGGAGCGGCAGCGGCATGGCGATCAGATTGCCATGATGCCGACTGGCATAACCACCGCAGTAGGAAGGAGCCACCGCAATCAGTTCGTGGCTCGACTGGGAGGCGATATGCAGTGCCTGCTCGAAGCTGGAGACCATAATGGGCACCTCCCGCTTTAGCCCCTCGTCCTCCAGCAGACTGTCGAGGGCCCAGGTATCGTTCGCTTCCCACACCATGCTGATCTGGGGGCTGGCCAGAAAATTCTCCAGCGACCACTTCTGCTGGAGCAAGGGGTGATCCTTGCGCAGAAAAACCACCGGGCGATCGGTGAACAGCACCTCGTGATCGATGTAGTAGGGCAACCGATTGACCTTGGCCTGAGAGCGGCCATGGGTCTCGCGGGCGCAGAAGCCGAGATCTGCATCGCCATTGACGATGTCGTTGAGGGAGTGGTGATCCCACCCCAGCATCCTGACCACCGAGTTGGGGTACTTCTGGTAGATGGTCATGGGCAAATCGCTCAGGAAGCTGATGTAGAAGGGGGACTCCATCACCAGCGTGAAACGGGCACCGTCGGGGATCGCCTCGCTATTGAGCGAGGTGATGCTGTCGGTGAGCTGGAACCAGACCTTCAGCTCCTCCTCCAGGGTCAGGGAGAGGTTGGTGGGCTGCAACCCCTGCCGCACCCGCACAAACAGGGGATCGTCAAACCACTCCCGCAATTTGGCCAAAGACTTGCTTACCGCCGACGGAGTGACACAGAGCTTTTTGGCCGCCCCTGCCACACTGCGCTCCTGCATCAGGTACTTGAAGACCACCAGCAGGTTCAAATCGAGTTCACCCAGATTGCGCATATCCCCTCTCATCTTCCATCAGCCCTGCGACCGCGCTTCACGAAGCGCGAGCCATGGTAACAGCCCTTTGACAGCCAGGTAACTGAGCAGTGCCAGCAGCAGGGCGCAGATCAGCATCTCGGTCGGAGTAAAGCCAAGTTGACCCAGCAGCCAGATATAGAGGGCGGAGAGGCTGATCTGCATGATGCAGAGCACGGCGCTGGCAAAGGCCACGTTATGCTGACAACCATCGAGCGCCTCCCCCATCGCCACCCCGACCCCACAGGAGAAGCCGACACAGACCAGCGCAAACCCCGGCAGCAACAGATGGATATCGCCCCCCGCCTGCCAGCTGCCGATCAGTGAGCACGCAGCCAGCAGATAGGAGAGATGAGACACCGCCAGCACTTTCTGTTTGCCCAACCAGCGCAACAGCAGGGGCGTCAGGAAGGAGGTGGACATACTCACGCCGGCCATCACCATCATCACGATGGAGTACTGCTCGGTGGTGAAGCCAAACTCCTTCATCAGGATCAGCGGCGAGACGCTGACATAGACCAAAATAGAGGTCACGCTGACACTGGTCAGCAGGGAGAGCAGCATAAAGCGCGGCGAGCGCAGTAGGGCAAAGGGCAGCGCCGCGCTACTCCCCGGTTGCCGTGCTGGGCGGGTCTCCTTGAGCAGCAACAAGTTCACCAGACCACTGATGGCCGCCACCAGCGCCATCGCCACGAAGATCCCGCGCCAGTCAAAATGGGACAGGATAAGGTAACCGAGCACCGGCGCCAGTACCGGGATCACGCAGATGACCCCGTTAATCATTGAAAGTGCCATCGCCAGCCGCTCCTGACTCAGCACATCCCGCAGCACGGTAAAGGTCATGATATAGAGCGCCCCCGCCCCGACCCCCTGCCAGAAACGGCCGAAATAGAACTGACTTATCCCCTCTGCACTGCCTGCCACCAGCGAGGCGAGGACAAAAATCAGCGCGCCCCCGAGCACCACCCAGCGCCGCCCGTAGCGATCGGCAATCATCCCGCCCAGCAACACGGTGGCCGCCATGCCAAACAGATAGATGGAGAAGGCGGTATGGATCTGCGCCTCGCTCGCCTGCAGGGCATCGGCAATCTGGGGCACGGCGACCAGATAGAGATCGATCCCGACCGGATAGAGAATGATCATCAGAAAAGTGCACAACAGGAAAACAGGCATGGATGCTCCATAACAGATTGGCGTGCAGATGCCTGCCAGATCACAGCGACAGGCGAACAGTGGCGGGGCCAAAATGGCCACAAAGGCAGCAACGCAGCGCGTCGCAATGGGGGCAACTATATGGGCGCCAACCGCTCTCACCTAGTGAAGAGATGGCGATCGGTACATTCCAATCAGGAAATATTGTATTGAGCTACGTGCCTGGGCGGCCATATTTAATCGACCAGAGGCCGTAAGAAACCGGGTCACCTCCCGCTCATAGCCATCCCTGCGCAGCACTTTTACCGCCCGTCTGTTATCTGCCTTGGCCCTTGCTGGCGTATAAGCTGTAGGTGCGACGCAATACAGGGAATGTGTATGAAGGGAATGAAGAGAGAAGAGCAGATTGCCGGGCTGCTGGCAGCACTGGAGCAAGTCATTCTGGGCAAGCCGCTGCAACTGAAAATCGCGCTGGTGACCCTGCTGGCGCGCGGTCATCTGCTGATCGAGGATCTGCCCGGCATGGGTAAAACCACCCTGGCCCACGCGCTGGCACAGGTACTGGGGCTGGCATGCAGGCGGATGCAGTTCACCGCCGATCTGCTCCCCGCCGACCTGCTGGGGCTTCAGATTTTTGACCCCCAGCAGCAAACATTTCGCTTTCACCCCGGCCCCATCTTCACCCAGGTACTGCTGGCGGACGAGATCAACCGTGCCAGCCCCAAGGTGCAGAGCGCCCTGCTGGAGGCGATGGCCGAGGGCAAGGTGAGCATCGAGGGCCACACGCACCCACTCCCCATTCCATTTTTCGTCATCGCCACCCAGAATCCGGCGGATCAGGCGGGCACCTATCCACTGCCGGAGTCCCAACTCGACCGCTTCGCCGTGCGACTCTCGCTGGGTTTTCCACCGCGAGAGGCGGAGCGCCAGCTACTGCGGGGCAACCAGCCGACTGACCCGTTGCCCGCCATGCTGAATGACGCCGAGCTGGCTGCCCTGCAAGCGGAAGGTGATGCTATCCATGTTTCCGATGCCACCCTCGACTACCTGCTGGCGCTGGTGCACCAGAGCCGCTTTGATGGGGATCTGCCACAGCCCCTCTCCCCCCGTGCAGCCCAGACCTTGCTGGCGGTGAGCCGGGCCTGGGCGCTGGTGGCGGGGCGGCATTTTGTCACGGTAGAGGATGTGCAGGCAGTCTTCCCCTATGTGGCCGAGCATCGGCTGCGGGGCAGCTTTGACGTGCAGCACGGCGAAGCCTGTCCCCTGAGCCAGCGGCTGCTGGCCAGAGTCGATCCGGACAATCCCTGATGAGCAAATTGCTTGACCGCTGGCAGCAGTGGCGAGCCCGCTGGCAACGACGCTGGCTCGCGCGCCGCATTCCCCCGGCCCGCCAGATCACGCTGGGTACCCGCAGCCTCTTTATCCTCCCCACCCGCATGGGGCTGCTCTATCTGCTGGTGCTGCTCGCCATCTATCTGCTAGGCACCAACTACCAGAACAATCTGGTACTGCTGGTGGCCTACTGCCTCGGCAGCCTGTTTATGGCAGCCATGTGGCTCACCCACCGCAACCTGCTGGGGCTGGAGCTGCTGGGGGGCCCGCTGGTGCTGGGGGAAGCGGGTAGCCAGCTACCTATCCGTATCTTGGCGCAGAGCCCTCGCCCGGTGCTGGCGCTCCGGTTTAGCCTCAACGAAGGCACCCTCTGGCTGGCACAGGCCGACGCTGTGCCCAGCTCAGTTATCCTGCCAGTATCGGGCTCGCGCCGTGGGCCACTGCCCCTTGGTCGATTGCGGGTCGAGAGCCGCTACCCTCTCGGCCTGTTTCGCTGCTGGTCCCTGCTGGACTTGCAATTGGAGGGCTGGATCTCTCCCAAACCAGCATTCGGCGCGTTAAGAGGGGAACATGCGACCGAAAGCGAGGGTTATCAGGGCCAACCCGCTCCAGCCACTCTCGGTGACTTTGATACCCTGCGGACACATCAGGCCGGTGAGCCACTGGGCCGGGTCGCCTGGAAACAACTTGCCCAGGGGCGCGGCCTGCTGACCAAGCAGTTTCATGAACCGCAGCAGGATGACACTCACCTCACCTTGCAGCGGGTCGCGGGTGGGGATCTGGAGCAGCGGCTGGCGGTACTGGCCTGGTGGTGCGCCGATTACGGCAAGCGGGGCATCCCCTTTACCCTGATGCTGGCAAACCAGACGCTGGGGCCCGATAGTGGTGCCGCCTTTGTGCAGCGCTGCCTGCTGGCACTGGCCCAGTTCGATGCCACACCACCGAAGAGCACGCCAGATGCTGCTCGATAACCGCCGCCTGCTGCCATTCATCGCCCTGCAACAGCTGCTGCTGGTCGCGGCGCTCTGGCCCCAGTTGCAACTCTGGGTAGTAACAGTGGGCGCCATCACCCTCGGCGTCCGGGCCATGATGCTGTGGCGCGGCTGGCCGCCCCTGCCTGCCCGCGGGTTGGCGCTGCTGGCCATCACTACTGTGCTGTTGCTGGGACTACAGTGGCGTGGCTTGGGCACCCTGCCTGCCCTTATCAATCTGCTCTGGCTCGGCTATAGCCTCAAGATGATCGAGGTACGGCGCGATCGGGATATCGAGCTGGTGCTGCTGCTCGCCTTCTTTCTTATCGCGCTGGCGCTGGTGCAGCGACAGAGCATCGGCTGGACGGCCGGAATGACAGTAGCGCTCTGGCTGGCAGTAACCGCGCTGGTGGCCGCCATCGCTCCCGAGCAGAAACGGCCTTGGCGCAGCGCGGGCGGTGCCCTGCTGCTGGCGCTTCCCCTGCTCATCACTCTGTTTCTGCTGCTGCCGAGGCTGCCGCCCCTCTGGCAGATGCCCACCACCAGCCGTGCCCTGTCGGGGCTTTCGGAAGAGCTGGCCCCCGGCGATATCAGCGAACTGGTCAACTCCTCCGAACTGGCGTTTCGGGTCACTTTTGCCGATGACCCGCCCCCTGTCCGCGAGCGCTATTTTCCGGTGATGCGCCAAGAAGTTTTCGATGGTCAGCGCTGGTTGCTGAGCCCTGAGGTCAAAGCATGGCAGCAGACAGTGCCGGTGCAGACCGGGCTGACCCTTCTGGCATCATCTTCACAGGCCAACACTCAACTGGCAGATAGTCCGTTACCCGCCGGGAGCTACGAGGTAATCGCCGAGCCCCAGCGCCACCGCTGGGCCTTTGCCCTGAGCGAACCGCGCCTGCTGGCGGGACCGGTAATGCTCACGCCTCTCGACACCCTCTATCGGCAGGGGAGCGGCGAGGTGGCAATCCGCTATCGCATTGGCCGCGGCGAAGCGCTGCCCGAGGATGACCACCAAGCCGCCCAGCGCAACCTGCAACTGCCAGCCGGGGGCAACCCGAGAGCGCGCGCTCACGGCCAAGGGCTGGCTGTGCGCTATCCAGAACGCGCAGCGCTGGTCGCCGCCCTGCTTGCGCAGTTTCGCAGCCAATCCTATTACTACACCCTGACCCCGCCACGACTTGGCAGTGACGGGGTAGATACATTTCTGTTCGATACCAGACAGGGCTTTTGCGGCCACTACGCCATGGCGACCACTTTCGTACTGCGCGCTGCCGGTATTCCAGCACGGCTGGTCACCGGTTATCTCGGCGGCGAGTGGAATCCCACCGGCAACTATCTGGCGGTACACCAATTCGATGCTCACGCCTGGGTGGAGTATCTCGATGAAGAGGGATCATGGCGGCGAATCGACCCCACTGCGGCAGTGGCACCGGAGCGTATTGAAGGCGGCGTGAGGGAAGCGCTGAGCGACGAGTTTACCGCTGCCACCCCCCTCGCTTTGCAGCGTTATCGCAACTGGGCCCTGCTCAATCAACTGCGCTGGTGGGGCAACAATATCGACTACCAGTGGAGTCGCTGGGTGATTGGTTACGATGCGGGTCAGCTCTGGCAACAAATCGGCCTGCGTTGGCCCGCACAGGCGGGACACACTCCCTGGTTGATCCTCGCCAGCCTGATGCTGGTCGCCCTGCTGGTGAGCCTGCCCCTGCTGTTGCCCGCCCGCCTGCCGCCAGAGCGGCGTATCTGGCAACCCCTGCTCAAACGGGGCAAACGCAGCGGCTATTCCCCAGAGCCTGCCGAAAGCATGGGAGCATGGTGCGAGCGGCTGGCGCGGCTGCGCCCCGACCTTGCCCCCCCCCTGCTAAAGAGTGCGTGGCTCTATCGTCGCTGGCGTTATGCCCCCCTCAGCGAACGGCAACAAGGGCGCTGCTGGCGCCAGTTACGACGACGTATCAGACAGCTCGTTCGGCGCTGGGATCAACAGCCAACGAGTGCGCCATAAAAGAAGGGGGAGCCACCGGCTCCCCCTTCAGGTTTTAATCAAGAGGTTTGACTCACCGCTTGTTATTTTTTGGTCGGATTGTCCCAGATCCCCTCTTCCAGCTGGGAGCGGATCTCGGGGTACTTGTTAGCATCGAAGGTGGGCACCTTGCCCAGCCGGAGCTGGTCGTTGTAATCCTTGGCCAGCTTGATGGCGACGCTGGAGAGCAGCAGGATCGCCACCAGGTTGACGATGGCCATCAGTCCCATGGAGACATCCGCCATAGCCCACACGATCGGCAACTCACCCACGGCACCGAACATAACCATCCCCAGCACGAACACCCGGAACAGCATCAGACCGCCCTTGTGGTTGTGCTCGAGGAACACCAGATTGGTCTCGGCATAGGAGTAGTTCGCCACGATAGAGGTGAAGGCGAAGAAGAAGATGGCTGCCGCAATGAAGATGTTGCCACCGCTGCCAATCTGGGAGGAGAGCGCCCGCTGGGTCAGCTCGACACCGGTCACGCCGGAGCCCGGCTCAAACTGACCTGACATCAGGATGATGGCGGCGGTACAGCTGCAGATGACGATGGTGTCCATAAAGACCCCCAGCATCTGCACATAACCCTGAGAGGCCGGGTGCGGCGGATAGGGAGTGGCGGTCGCTGCAGCGTTGGGCGCAGAGCCCATGCCCGCTTCGTTGGAGAAGAGACCGCGCTTGATGCCGTTGATCATCGCCTGGGAGATGGCATAACCGAGCGCACCCGAGCCTGCCTGCTCAATCCCGAAGGCAGACTTGATGATCAGCATGAAGACATGGGGCAACTCGGTGATGTTCATCGCCACGATCACCAGCGCCAGCAGGATATAAGCCAGTGCCATAAAGGGCACTACCAGCTCGGCAAAACGGGCAATGCCACGAATGCCGCCGAAGATAATCAGGCCGGAGAGCGCCACCAGCGCCAGACCGCTGACCCAGTCAGGAATGCCAAACGCCACCTTCATCGCCAGACTGATGGAGTTGGCCTGCACCGCGTTGAACACCAGACCAAATGCCAGGATCAGGCAGAGCGAAAACACCACCCCCATCCAGCGCATGCCAAGGCCTTTCTCCATGTAGTAGGCCGGGCCACCACGGTAGTTGCCATCCTCATCCTTGACCTTGTAGAGCTGGGCCAGGGTGCTTTCAACGAAGGCGGTCGCCATGCCGATAAAGGCAATCAGCCACATCCAGAAGATGGCGCCGGGGCCACCCAGATAGATGGCGACTGCCACACCGGCCAGGTTGCCGGTGCCGACACGGGCGGCAAGGCTGGTACAGAGGGCCTGGAAAGAGGAGATGCCTGCGTTGTCCGATTTACGGCTGTTTTTCAGCACGGAAAACATGTGGCCAAAGTGACGGATCTGGATAAAACCCAGGCGGAAGGTGAAAAAGATACCGACCCCGATGAGCAGGTAGATGAGCACGGCTCCCCACATCAGGTCGTTTAGCATCGCAATCAAGGTGTCCATAATTCTCTCGTTGTTATTCACATCCATGGTCAGTCTGCGCTGACCGTTTTCTGTCTGTCGTTTAATTAGCGTTTCGCTAAAGGGGCGGAATCTAGCACAGCGGGAGAGCCCAGAATAGTGATCCCGGTCACGCGAGACACAAAAAACGAACGGTAAAAGCCCATAAAGCTCCATTTAAATCGCAAACTTTCAACAAACTCAATAATTCAATCAGACAGGCCACCATTAAGCCCCATAAGAGAACCATTTTGATATATCCCTGATGAGCTATCCGAAAACGCAAACGCTTGCATGAAATGGCTTTCAAACGGCGATATTTCGCCAAACGTTTTCGCTGTAATTAAATTTCAAGTACGTAGCGAGATAATTTATGTGATCGACGACACAAATATGGATATTGGCTAAAAAAGTTCAGCTGAAAGCAAACCGGAGCGAGGTCGAAGGGAAATGTAAAAAACCTTACTAATCATATAGTTTCAAGCCATAAAACGGGATAACTCAACAGCCTGAATGTTTAACAACCAAGCGCCCCTATTGCAGGATGCAGCACATCAGTATTAATTAGGCAGGCAATGACGATGGGCCGCCCCCATCGCGCTTTTCTGAGCCTGAGGCACCAAGATCCTGTAATTTTATTTCAGAACCACCGTCTCAAGCCCGCAACCCAGGGATTACTCCCTCATTAAGAGATGATATTCGCTATGGCCGATAAATTAACCCAGCTGAAAGCCCTGACCACTGTTGTTGCCGACACCGGTGATATCGAAGCCATCAAACGCTATCAGCCCATCGATGCCACCACCAACCCCTCTCTGGTTCTGAAGGCCTCCGAGATCCCCGAGTACGCTCCGCTGATCGAAGACGCCATCAAGTGGGCCAAAGCCCAGAGCCAGGACAAGGCACAGCAAATCATCGACGCGGGCGACAAGCTGGCCGTCAACATCGGTCTGGAAGTGCTGAAGATCGTTCCGGGCCGCATCTCTACCGAAGTTGATGCCCGCCTCTCCTTCGATACCGAAGCCAGCATCGCCAAGGCCCGCAAGCTGATCCGTCTTTACAACGAAGCGGGTATCAGCAACGACCGCATTCTGATCAAGCTGGCCTCCACCTGGGAAGGGATCCGTGCCGCCGAGGTTCTGGAGAAAGAGGGTATCCAGTGCAACCTGACCCTGCTGTTCTCCTTCGCCCAGGCCCGTGCCTGTGCCGAAGCCGGTGCCTTCCTGATCTCCCCGTTCGTGGGTCGCATCCTCGACTGGTACAAGGCTAAAAATGGCTGTGATTACACCGCCAGCGAAGATCCGGGCGTGGTCTCCGTCACCTCCATCTACAACTACTACAAGCAGCACGACTACCCGACCGTCGTGATGGGCGCCAGTTTCCGCAATACCGGCGAGATCCTGGAACTGGCCGGTTGCGACCGCCTGACCATTGGCCCGGCCCTGCTGGAAGAGCTGAGCAAGACCGAAGGCGCCGTGGTACGCAAACTGGACTACACCGGTGAGCGCAAGGCCAAACCGACCCCGATGACCGAAGCCGAATTCCGCTGGGAACTGAACCAGGATGCCATGGCTCACGAGAAGCTGGGCGAAGGCATCCGCATGTTTGCCATCGACCAGGGCAAGCTGGAAACCATGTTGGCAAGCCGCCTGTAATCGGTTCTTTTTTCTGATAAAAACCGGGCCCCCACCAAGGGGCCCGGTTTTTTTTCATGGGCTTTTTTAGCGCTGTCATAGAGTCGTCACGAAAACGTTTTAATTTCAGATTCGTTATGTTATACGGGTGGTGAAAACGATAAAAACCAAGGAGGGAGCCATGGAAATGTTCAACTTCGATTATGACGAGGTGGTTGAACTCGGTTCGCGTAGCCGCGGGACAACGGGAAAAAAACGTAAATGGCGTGAAATCGAGGCGTTGAAAGACAAACATCGCCTGCAGAAGGAGCTGCAATCCATCGATATCGCCTATGAAGGTCTTACAGACGAGATTGAACTGTAATACTGCCAGACACCTGTAAAAGCGCTCCGCACGGTCGGGGCGCTTTTTTATGCCGCAATCGGATGATCAAGTGGCAGGTCATGGCATCGCTAGTGATGCCACAGGATGCAGCGGTCAGACGAAAGACAACACGTTGCCGCACTCCCTGACAGCCCGCATACCAACCTGCCCCTCACCCTAGAAGACTGACCTGCGCCGTTTCAGGGCGTGTGGGGGCACTAACCTGAATGGCAGATCAACCGCAATAAAAAACCCCCATCGATGACGGGGGCCTGAATACTCGGGGCTGTCGGCTGCGCTTAGCAGTAGCCGTAGCCCAGCAGACGCTGGTAACGCTGCTCCAGCAGTTGCTCGGTATCGAGCGGACGCAGTGCGTCCAAATCCTGCTTGATGCGAGCCTTGAGGTTTTTGGCCATCTTCTCCACATCGCGGTGGGCACCGCCGAGGGGTTCGTCGATCACATGGTCGATCAGCTTGAGCTCTTTCAGACGCTGGGCAGTGATCCCCATCGCTTCGGCAGCCACAGAGGCCTTGTCGGCACTCTTCCACAGGATGGAGGCACACCCTTCCGGCGAGATGACGGAGTAGGTGGAGTACTGCAGCATGTTGACGCGGTCACCCACGCCAATGGCCAGCGCACCACCTGAACCGCCCTCACCGATCACGGTGCAGACCACCGGCACGGTCAGACCGGCCATCACTTTCAGGTTGCGGGCAATCGCTTCGGACTGACCACGCTCTTCGGCACCGACGCCGGGGTAAGCACCCGGGGTGTCAATAAAGGTGATGATCGGCATCTTGAAGCGCTCGGCCATCTCCATCAGACGCAGGGCCTTGCGGTACCCTTCCGGACGCGGCATGCCGAAGTTGCGCTTGATCTTCTCTTTGGTCTCGCGACCCTTCTGGTGACCAATCACCATCACCGGCTCACCGTCGAGACGGGCGATGCCGCCGACGATAGCCTTGTCATCGGCATAGGCGCGATCGCCAGCCAACTCGTCGAAATCGGTGAAGATATGCTCGATATAGTCAAAGGTGTAGGGGCGCTGGGGATGACGCGCCATCTGGGATACCTGCCAGGCACCCAGATCACCGAAGATCTTCTTGGTCAGCTCTTCGTTTTTCTTCTCCAGCCGGCGGATCTCGTCTTTCAGATCCACGGCGTGATTGCCTTCACTCACATGTTTGAGTTCATCAATCTGCGCCTGCAACTCGGCAATCGGCTGTTCAAAATCCAGAAAAAGACTCATAGGGCCTTAGAACCTCTAATCAAAAACCAATTCAACCCGCTCTCGTCCAAGCAGGACTCGCAAGTCATCTATCAGTTGATCGGTGGGCGTCACCCGCCACTCGGTACCGAGCGTCAATCGCACCCGGGAGCCGGGGCGACGATAGTTTACCTGAACCGGACAGACTCCGGCACGGGCGGGCTCCAAAATCTCGCACAAACGCGGGAAAAAGCGATCATCAATCCGCTGTTCATCGAGGGAGATGCGGATTGCTCTGGCAAAACGCTCCCTCGCATCGTTGATATCCAGTAATTCTCGAGCCGACATTTTAAGGCCACCGGAGAAGTCATCAAAGCTGACCTGTCCAGAAACCACCAAAATGCGGTCTTTTTGCATCAATTCTTCATATTTTTCCAGCGCTTCGCTGAAAAGTGTCACATCGAGGCGACCGGAACGGTCGTCCAGGGTGAAGATCCCCATCTTGTTGCCACGCTTGGTCACCATGCTGCGGGCCGCAATCACCAGCCCCGCCGCCGTGGTTACGGTATCGCGGGAGGTGGGATGCAGATCGCACAGGCGACCCGAGGTATAACGACGCAATTCGCTGCTGTACTGGTTGATGGGGTGGCCGGTGAGATAGAGCCCGAGAGTCTCGCGCTCCCCTTCCAGCCACACCTTGTCAGGCCAGTGCGGCACGTTGGCAAACGCCTTCTTGACGTCGTCAATCTCTTCGGTGAGCACGCCGAACATGTCGACCTGCCCCACCGCCTGCGCCTTGGCGTGCTGCTCGGCGGCGCGCATCGCCTCTTCCAGGGTCGCCATCAGGGCGGCGCGGTGGGGGCCGAGCCGATCCATGGCGCCGGAGAGAATGAGCTTCTCCATCACCCGCTTGTTGAGCTTCTTGATGTCGACCCGGTTACAGAAGTCGAACAGATCGCGGAACGGGCCGTCCTGATCCCGGGCGCTCAAGATCGCATC
Source organism: Aeromonas sp. DNP9 (assembly GCF_001728955.1). Taxonomy (NCBI): domain Bacteria; kingdom Pseudomonadati; phylum Pseudomonadota; class Gammaproteobacteria; order Aeromonadales; family Aeromonadaceae; genus Aeromonas; species Aeromonas sp. DNP9. Next base: position 12,215 of record NZ_LYSQ01000004.1, read on the forward strand.
GATGGGGCCTTCACCGACCCCTTTCACCGCCCCGATCCCGTAGACGATATGACCATCTTCGTTGACCGAGAAGCGATAGCGGCCGGTGTTCACATCCGGCGGGATCACGGTGAGCCCCATCCGCTGGCACTCGTCCACCAGGGTCACTATCTTGTCGGTGTTGTCCATATCGGCGGTCATCACCGCCGCCATGAACTCGGCCGGGAAGTGGGTCTTGAGCCAGAGGGTCTGGTAGGAGACCAGCGCATAGGCGGCGGAGTGGGATTTGTTGAAGCCGTAGCCCGCAAACTTCTCCACCAGATCGAAGATCTTCATCGCCAATTCGCCGTCGACGCCATTCTTGACGGCACCCTCCTCGAAACCGGCTCGCTGCTTGGCCATCTCCTCGGGCTTTTTCTTACCCATCGCCCGGCGCAGCATGTCCGCGCCACCCAGGGTATAACCCGCCAGGGTCTGGGCGATCTGCATCACCTGCTCCTGATAGAGGATGATGCCGTAGGTCGGTTCCAGAATCGGTTTCAGGCTCTCGTGCTGCCACTTCTCGTCCGGATAGGAGATCGCTTCATTACCGTGTTTGCGGTCGATGAAGTTATCCACCATGCCTGACTGGAGCGGGCCCGGTCGGAACAGGGCCACCAGTGCGATCATGTCTTCAAAGCAGTCGGGGCGCAGCCGCTTGATGAGATCCTTCATGCCGCGGGATTCCAGCTGGAATACCGCCGTGGTCTCGTAGCGCTGCAGCAGGTCGAACGACTTCTTGTCATCGATGGGGATGGCGGCGATGTCCACCGGCGGCTTGCCCTCTTTGGCAAGACGCGGGTTTATCATGCCGAGCGCCCAGTCGATGATGGTCAGGGTCCGCAAACCCAGGAAGTCGAACTTCACCAGACCGGCGTACTCCACGTCGTTCTTGTCGAACTGGGTAACCGGGTGATGGCCCTCATCATCGCAGTAGAGCGGCGCAAAGTCGGTGATCTTGGTGGGCGCGATCACCACGCCACCGGCGTGTTTACCAGCGTTGCGCACCACCCCTTCCAGGCGGCGAGCCATGTCGATGAGGTCTTTGACCTCCTCATCCTGCTCGTAGAGCTCGGGCAGCTTGGGCTCGGCCTCGAATGCCTTGGCAAGCGTCATGCCCGGATCCGGCGGGATCAGCTTGGAGATACGATCCACAAAGCCGTAAGCGTGGCCCAGCACCCGGCCCACGTCCCGCACCACCGCCTTGGCCGCCATGCTACCGAAGGTGATGATCTGGGAGACCGCATCCCGGCCGTACATGTCGGAGACGTGCTCGATCACCTCGTCGCGCCGGTCCATGCAGAAGTCGACGTCGAAGTCGGGCATGGATACCCGCTCGGGGTTCAGGAAACGTTCGAACAGCAGGTCAAATTCCAGCGGGTCGAGGTCGGTGATCTTGAGGGCGTAAGCCACCAGAGAGCCCGCCCCCGAGCCCCGGCCCGGACCAACGGGGATGCCGTTGTCCTTGGACCACTGAATAAACTCCATCACGATGAGGAAGTAACCCGGGAAGCCCATCTGGTTGATCACTTTCAGCTCGACATCGAGGCGCTCGTCATACTCGGGACGGCGCTCGGCCCGCACCGCCGGATCCGGGAACAGAAACTCGAGACGCTCCTCCAGACCCTCTTTCGATTTGGCCACCAGAAAATCTTCGGTGGTCATGTCGCCGGTCGGGAAGTTGGGCAGGAAGTACTCGCCGAGACGCACCGTCACGTTGCAGCGCTTGGCGATCTCCACCGTGTTTTCCAGCGCTTCGGGGATATCGGCAAACAGCTCCGCCATCTCCTCCTGACTGCGCAGGTACTGCTGGGGGCTGTAGCGACGGGGACGGCGTTTGTCCATCAGGGTATAGCCATCGTGGATGGCAACCCGGATCTCGTGGGCATCGAAGTCATCGGCGTTGAGGAACACCACCTCGTTGGTGGCGACCACTGGCAGCTCGAACTCGGTGGCGATGGCCACCGCCATGTGCAAGTAGACCTCTTCGTCAGGTCGACCGGTACGCAGCAGTTCGAGGTAGTAGGCATCGGGGAAGTGGGTCTGATAGAAGGCGACGCACTGCTCGGTCATCTGCCGGTTGCCCTTGAGCAGGAACTTGCCCACATCCCCCTCGCGCCCGCCGGAGAGGACGATCACCCCCTTGGCATGCTCGGCGAGCCAGCTCTTGTCGATAACCGGACGCCCCTGCACGTGGCCGCGCTGGTAACCGCGGGAAATAAGCAGGGTGATGTTCTGGTAGCCGTCGTTATCCATGGCGAGCAGGGTGAGACGGAACTGCTCGTCGCCGAGCTCATCGCTCTGCACCCAGAAGTCGGCACCGACGATGGGTTTGATCCCCTTGCCGTGGGCTGCGCCATAGAAGCGCACCAGACCACACATGTTCATCTGATCGGTCAGCGCCAGCGCCGGCATGTTGTTGGCCGCCGCCGCACCGACGATGGGGTTGATCTTCTGCAGGCCATCGACCATGGAGAAGTCGGAGTGGACTCGCAGGTGGATAAAACGGGGGTCAGCCATCGTCATCTCCTCTCGCTGCTCAAACTAAATGGCATGGTCTACTCGATCCCCAATGCGCGGCGCACCGGTTTGAAGCTCTTGCGATACTCCGGCAACGGGCCGCGCTCGGCCAGAATGGCGAGATGCTCCGCAGTCGGATAGCCCTTGTGGCGGGCAAAACCATATTCGGGATGACGGCTGTCCAGCTCGGTCATCTCCGCATCGCGGGTCACCTTGGCGAGGATCGAGGCGGCGCTGATGGCGGCCACCAGGCTATCGCCCTTGACCACGGCACGCGCCTCCATCGGCAAACTTGGGCAGCGGTTGCCATCGATGAAGACCAGCTCGGGGGTGACCTTCAATCCCGCCACGGCGCGCTGCATCGCCAGCATGGTGGCATGCAGGATGTTGAGCTCGTCGATCTCCTCCGGAGTGGCGCGACCGATGGCCCAGGCGAGCGCTTTCTCTTTGATCTCGTCAAACAGCGCCAGCCGCTTCTTCTCGGAGAGCTTCTTGGAGTCGTTGAGCCCCGCGATTGGCTTGGCGGGATCGAGAATGACCGCAGCGGTGACCACGTCACCCACCAGGGGGCCACGACCCACTTCGTCCACACCGGCAACCAGCTTGTCGTCAGGAATATCGATCATCATCTTGTAGCCTTGAATCAAAACAAGGAAGGTAGGTTCGAATAGCGAAGCGTATTCGAACGTTCCCTGGGCATCTATTAGTTAGGTGAGCGTTCGGCGACACAGTGACGCGATCGTCCGATTACGCCGCAGCGCGGCTAATCGAACCTACCGCAGCTACCTGCCGAGCAGCTCGGCTACCGCCTCGGCAGCCTGCAGATCGGCGTTGCAGCGAATGAGTTGATGGAGCTCGGTGAAGGTGTTGACCAGCGCACTGTTGTCGTGCTCGAAGTACTTGCTCACCTCTTCCACCAGATTCTCCGGGGTACACTCGTGCTGGATGAGTTCCGGCACCAGCATGCGACCGGCGAGCAGGTTGGGCAGCGAGACAAATTCGGTCTTCACCAGTCGCTGGGCCAGCCAGTAGCTGAAGGGCTTGAGCTTGTAGCCCACCACCATCGGCTTTTTCACCAGCATGGCTTCGAGCGCCGCAGTGCCGGAGGCCAACATCACCACGTCGGCGGCGATCATCGCCTCGCGGCCCTGCCCTTCCAGCAGCACCATGTCGAGACCCGGCGCTACCTCGGCCTTGATGGCCATAAACTGCTCGCGCCGTTTCTGGTTGACCAGCGGCACGATGAAGCCGAGATCCGGATAGCGCACCGTCAGGTGTTTGCACGCTTCGAGAAACAGGGGGGACATAAAGCCTACTTCCGCCGTGCGGCTGCCCGGCAGTACCGCCAGCCAGCGGCGGTTGGCATCGATGCCCAGCTTGCGACGCACGGCAGCCTGATCCGGCACCAGCGGAATGTCATCCGCCATGGTGTGGCCGACAAAACGGCAAGGGGCCTCGAAACGGTCGTAGAAAGCTTTCTCGAACGGCAGGAAGGCAAGCACCATGTCGGTGGCGGCCTTGATCTTGTGAATGCGGTTCTGACGCCATGCCCACACCGAGGGGCTGACATAGTGAACCGTCTTGATACCGGCGCGGCGCAGTTTCAGCTCCACCCCGATATTGAAATCCGGTGCATCCACACCGATGAAGATATCGGGTGGATTGACGATGAAGTGGCGCAGCAGTTCGCGACGAACCTTGAGGATACGCGGCAGACGGCCCAGTACCTCGGTGATCCCCATGACGGAGAGCTCTTCCATCTCGAACAGGGCCTTGACGCCCAGAGCCTGCATGCGCGGCCCGGCGATCCCTTCAAACTGCGCGTCCGGGTAACGGACTTGCAGCTCGCGCACCAGACCGGCAGCCAGAATGTCGCCGGAGACCTCTCCGGCGACGATACCGATACGAACCGGATCAGGCACGGATGATCCCGCGCTCGTTATCTTTGAGGAAGTCCACATAGAGCTGGACGGCCGGTTCGGCTTGCGCCATCTCGATCAGCACAGGCAGCACCTCTTCGATGGTCTTGCCGGAGCGGAAGATCTCTTTGTAGGCACGCTTGACGGCAGAGATGGCCTCCGCACTGAAACCGCGGCGACGCAGACCTTCGGAGTTGACCCCGAACGGCTTGGCGTAGTTGCCGGCAGCCATCACGTAAGGCGGTACGTCCTTGTTCAGGGCGGCGCAGCCACCGACGAAGGCGTGGGAACCGACACGGCCAAACTGGTGAATGGCAGAGAGACCACCGAAGATCACGAAATCGCCGATCACCACGTGGCCCGCCAGGGTCGCGTTGTTGGCGAAAATGCAGTTATCACCGATGATGCAGTCGTGGGCAACGTGAACGTTGACCATGAACAGGTTGCCGCTACCGACCTTGGTCAGGCTCTGGTCCTGAATGGTGCCACGGTGCACGGTGCAGTTCTCGCGAAAGACGTTGTTGTCGCCAATCTCGAGGAAAGTGCGCTCGCCGGCGTACTTCTTGTCCTGGCAATCCTCACCGATGGAGGTGTGCTGGAAGATCTTGTTGCCGCAACCAATCTTGGTCGGGCCCTTGATCACCACGTGGGAGCCCACCCAGGTGTTGTCGCCGATTTCTACCTCGGCGCCGATGACAGAAAAGGGGCCGATTTCAACCCCTTTACCGATCACGGCAGACTCATGGACGATAGCAGTATCGTGAATGGTGGCAGTCTGGTCGATCACGTGTGTTAAACCTCGCGTTTGGCGCACATCAGCTCGGCGGTACAGACCACTTCACCGTCGACGGTGGCGACACCGGTGAACTTGGCAATACCGCGACGCTCTTTCAGGAACTCCACGTCGAGCACCAGCTGGTCACCGGGGCCGACCGGACGCTTGAAGCGAGCGTTGTCGATTGAGGCAAAGTAATAGAGTTCATTGGGGGACGGCTTGCCCACCATGGTAAAGGCCAGGATACCGGTGGCCTGCGCCATCGCTTCCAGGATCAGTACGCCCGGGAACACCGGCTTGGCCGGGAAGTGTCCCTGGAAGATCGGCTCGTTGAAGGAGACGTTCTTGATGGCGCGCAGGGTTTTGCGCTCATCGCTGATCTCGTAGTCGTCTACACGATCCACCATCAGGAACGGATAACGGTGGGGCAGCAGATCCATGATTTCCTGGATGCCCAGGCTCTTCTTTTCAGTAGTCAAAACAGTACCCTATACCAATCGTGATTATTCTTGATCCAGCTTCTTCTCAAGCTTGCTTAACCGCTTGTGCATCTCTTCGATACGCATCACCCGGGCGGCGGTCTTGCGCCACTCTTTATTGGTTTGCAGAGGGATGCCGGAAGAGTAGACACCGGGCTCGGTAATGGGTCGCATCACCATGGCCATACCGGTAACGGTGGCCTGATCGCAGATCTCCATATGCCCGTTAAAGACGGAAGCGCCGCCAATGATACAGTATTTGCCGACCTTGAGACTACCTGCCATCACGGTGGAACCCGCCACGGCAGTGCCGTAGCCGATCTCCACGTTGTGGGCGATCTGGCACTGGTTGTCGATGATGACGTTGTCAGCGATGCGGGTATCTTCCAGCGCACCGCGGTCGATGGTGGTGCAGGCACCGATCTCGACCCGGTTGCCAATGGTCACGCCGCCGAGCTGGGGGATCTTGATCCACTCGCCACGCTCGTTGGCATAACCGAAACCATCGGCGCCGATCACTGTGCCGGATTGAACCAGACAGTCGGTGCCCATGGTCACATTGTGATAGAGGGTGACGTTGGCCCACAGCCGGGAGCGCGCTCCCAGCCGGGTATTCTTGCCAACAAAACAGCCCGGGCCAATGCGTACATCGTCACCCAGCACGACGCCGGATTCGATCACTGCATTGGCGCCGATGGCCACTCTCTCGCCCAGTTGCACGTCAGCCGCGATAATGGCGCTCGGATGGATATCCGTGGCCGGCTGCGGGGTGGTGTCCAGCAGTTGGGCTACCCGGGCAAAGCCCACATAGGGGTCTTTGAGCACCAGGGCATTGGTGGGACAAAATGGCAGATCCGCTTCTGTAATGAGCACGGCGGTCGCCTTGCTCTGCTCCAGATAGTGCCGGTACTTCTTGTTGGACAGGAAGGTGATATCCCCCTCCCCGGCCTTTTCCAGTGTCGCTACCTTGCGGATTTCCAGGGTTCCGTCGCCATGGACCTGGGCCCCCAGTTGCTGGGCCAGCTGTGCGAGAGTGAATGCCATCAATTAGTTACTCTTGCTTACCTGAGAAATAACCTGGCCGGAGATGTCCAGCTTGCTGGCGGCATACGGGGCGGCATTGCGCTCCAGCACCAGATCGTAACCATTGCTCTTGGCGATGGAATCGATGGCAGCCTGCACCTTGGTCAGGATCTTGTTACGCTCTTCGGACTGACGGCGACCGTTGTCCTGCTCAAAGGCTTGACGCTTCTGGTTGAACTCCATCTGCAGCTTGGCCAGCTTCTCCTGGTTCTGCTTCTTCTGCTCGGCGCTCATGAAGGCTTCATCCTTGCGGAACTTCTCGACCAGCTTCTGGCCTTCCTGTTCCAACTTCTGCAGCTCACGCATGCGCGGCTCGAATTCACCTTTCAGCTTGGCTGCAACGGCTTCACGCTGGGGCAGCTTTTGGAAGACTTCGCCCATATCCACCACGGCGATCTTGGTCTCAGCGAAGGCAGAACCCATGCCGGCAGCCATCAGTGCAAAGCTCAAACCAGCTACTTTCAACGCTTTATTCACACTTACTCCTTGTTCCCTCATGGCGAGGGCTACCTGATTTACCCGATTATGCAAGCGGCGTTAGGACCGTCTTGTTACCTGGTGAGGCACGCATACCGCGCGTCCCATCATTGAAGACCCCCACCGCATGGGTGGGGGCAAAACTCTGCTTAGAAAGTACGACCGATGTTGAAGGAGAAGACTTCGGTGCGATCCCCTTCATATTTCTTGATCGGCTTGGCCAAGGCAAACACCAGCGGGCCCATCGGCGAGAGCCACTGCAGGGAGACACCGGCAGAGACCCGGATATTGCCCGGGTTGGAGTAGTCCTGGCTCAGATAGTTGCAATCAGAACCGGCGGCGCAAGGATATGCTCCGTTGGCAAAATCGGTGCTCCAGACGGTACCAGCGTCCATAAAGACGGTGGAACGGATCTGCGGACGATAAGTCTCGGAGACGAACGGGGTCGGGAAGACCAACTCCAGTGAGGCGACAGCCAGAGCGTTCCCCCCCACCGAGGTGTCGGAACCTTCGTAGTAGCCAGTTTCACACGGCTGAGAACCCGTGCAACTGCCAGCGCCCGGCTTGTTGTAGGTCTTGTAGATTGCCTTGGGACCAATGGTATTGCTCTTGAAGCCACGTACCGTATCGAAACCACCGGCATAGTAGTTCTCGAAGAACGGCAGCATGGAGTCATCGCCATAGCCGTTACCGTAGGAGACACGACCCTTGCCGATCATTACCCAACTGTGATCCGCATCGAGCGGGAAGTAGTGGGCATCTTCGGCAGAGAGCTTGTAGTACTGCAGCTCCATGCCCGGTACGGTCACCTTGGCGTTGATACGCTGACGATCGCCAGAAGTCGGGAACATCCCCTTGTTCAGGGTAGAGCGGGTCCAGCCAGCGGTGACATCGACTGTCACAAAGTCGAGGTTGGAACCATCCTGTGAGTAAGCATTCCAGAACTGATCCATCTGTACCGACTGGCGGTTATCATTCCACTGATCCCAGCAGTAGGTATTGCCATCAGTATCCGGATTGTCCTTCAGACACTCCTGATAGTTCTGGGCATTGAATGACGGACGGCTCAGCTTGGTGCTCTCGATACCGGTACTGAAGTCGAGACGGTTGAACTCATTGACCGGGAAGCCGCTGGAGAGACGGAAACCGATGGTTTCGTTCTCGTAATCAACGATATCGGCATCATCGGCGCGGAACTGGTTGTAGTAGACCCGACCACCCAGGCTGACACCATCCACGGTGAAGTAGGGGTCGTTGTAGCTCAGGTCAACGTTCTTGGAGTAGTCGTTGGTGCTGGCGTTGATGGAGACCTTTTTACCGGTACCCATAAAGTTGTCCTGGGAGATCCCCGCCTGCAGGCTCAGACCCGATTCGGTACCGTAACCGATACCTGCGTTGATAGAGCCTGCTGGCTGCTCCTTGACCTTGAAATCGAGGTCAACCAGGTCATCGTTGCCCGGCACCCGTTTGGTGTCCACTTCGACGCTCTCAAAGTAGCCAAGGCGGTTGAGACGGCTCTTGGACTGCTCGATGTTGTCGGAGGAGAGCCAGGTGCCTTCCATCTGGCGCATCTCGCGACGCAGCACCTGGTCTTCGGTGGTGGCGTTACCGCTGAAGTTGATGTTACGCACATAGACACGGGGGCCCGGCTCAACGTTGACGATCAGCTCCACTTCCTTGGTCTTGTCATTGATCTGCGGGAAGGTGACCACTTTCGGATAGGCGTAACCGTAACGGCCGAGGAACTTGGAGAGCACCTCTTCGGTATGAGTCACCTGACTGGCAGAGTAAGTGCTGCCGGCAGCGATCGGGATCAATCCCTTCATCTCGCCACCGCGATCGATCAGGTCACCCTTGAGCTGGACACCGGAGACCTTGTACTGATCCCCTTCCTTGACGTTGAGGGTGACATAGACGCCCTTCTTGTCGGGGGTCATGGAGACCTGGGTAGACTCCTGCTGGAAGCGGATATAGCCGCGGTCCATGTAGTAGGAGCGCAGGGTCTCGATATCACCGGCCAGTTTCTGCTTCTGATAGCGCTGGTCGGCGGTAAAGTTCCACCAGGGCACTTCGTCGCGCAGGGAGAGCTGGGCAATCAGCTTCTCTTCAGGGAAGACGCTGTTGCCGACGATGTTGATCTGCTGGATCTTGGCCGCTTCCCCTTCCACGAAGGTGAACTTGAGGTCGACCCGGTTGCGCGGCAACGGGGTGACGATTGCCTTGACCTTGGCGGAGTATTTACCCACGCCATAGTAGAAATCTTCCAGTCCCTTCTCGAGGGAGGTGAGTACGGTGCGATCCAGCGGATCGCCCACACGGATACCGGAGGACTCCAGACTCTGGGTCAGTTGCTCCTCCTTGATATCCTTGTTGCCGGCAAACTCGATGCTGGAGATAGTCGGACGCTCCTTGACCATCACCTGCAGCACCTGGCCGTCACGGTAAACCTTCACATCCTCGAAGTTACCCGAGGCATAGAGCTTTTTGATGGCGCTGGCCAGAGCCACGGAGTCGACGGTATCACCGACCCGGATCGGCAGGTTCAACAGTGCGGCACCCAGGGTCACCCGTTGCAGACCTTCGACCTGGATATCTTGCACCACAAAAGAGGCAGGGGCCGCCTGGGCCAGGAAACTGGCACCCAGCAGGCAACTCAACACCAATGCTTTTTTAACAGCCATTTTGTTCTTATGTGTCCTTGTTGATGCTCTGGCCTCAGAGGCGAGCGAAATCGTTAAACAGCGCAATTCCCATCAATAACATCAGAATGGCGGCGCCGATCCTGAAACCCACTTCCTGTATTTTCTCTGATACCGGCTTGCCGGTGACCGCTTCGATCAGGAAATAGACCAGATGGCCACCATCGAGCACCGGCAGGGGGAACAGATTGATAATCCCCAGGTTGACGCTGATCAGCGCCAGAAAACTCAAGAAATAGACCAGACCATAGTCGGCACTGCTGCCGGCGCCCTTGGCAATGGAGATGGGGCCGCTCAGGTTGTCCAGCGACACGATGCCACCGATCAGCTTGCCAATCATGTCGAAGGTGAGCGAGATCAGGCTCCAGGTCTTGTCCGCGCCATGCCACAGCGCCTGCAAAGGCCCATACTGTAACAGAATTCGATATTCATCCGGTAATGGAACCAGTTGCGGCGAGAGACCGACGAATCCTACCAGCTTGCTCTGCACCTTGCGGCTATCCGGGGTCAGGGTCACGTTGAGATCACTGTTGTTGCGCTCAACCACCACTTGCAGGGGTTCGCCCGGTGCCTGCTGCACCAGCTCGACAAACTGGGCCCACGCGGTAATAGGCTGATCGCCGACCTGTTTGATACGGTCACCGACCTGCAGCCCCGCCTTTTCACTGGCACTCTTGGCCACCACGGCAGCCACAACTGGCAGCACTTTGCCACTCAGGGGGACAATTCCCAAGCTGCCGATGGGCGACTCTTTATCCGGATCGAAGGTCCAGCCGGTCAGCGACAAGGTTTTATCGGTGGCATAGCTGGTATTGGGTGCCTGCACCTTGAGAGTCACAGCATCGTCACCCAGATGGCTGATAAGGGCGTAAGTGACGCTCTCCCAGTCACCGGTCTGCTCATCGCCGACCCCGACAATCTCCATCCCTGGCAGCACACCCGCCTCGGCCACGATGGATGCCGGACGCACTTCACCGATCACCGGCTTGACGCTCGGCACCCCGATGATAAACATCAGCCAGAGTGCAAACAGGGCAAAGACGAAGTTGGCCATAGGACCTGCGGCAACAATCGCCATCCGCGCCCAGACACTCTTGTGGTTGAAGGCATACTGCTCGTCACCGGGCTTGAGTTCATCGACCCGGCCATCGAGCATCTTGACGTAACCACCGAGCGGGATCAGCGCCAGCACATATTCGGTGCCATCTTTACCCATCCGGCGCCAGATCGCCTTGCCAAAACCGATGGAGAAGCGCTCAACCTTGACGCCACAACGACGGGCCACCCAGAAGTGACCAAACTCGTGCACCGCGACCAGCAGGCCCAGCGCAACAACAAAGGCACCGATATTCCACAACACACCGCCCATCAGCCAAGCTCCTCAATCAAAGTGTGAGCACGGGCTCTTGCCGCACCGTCCAGGGCAAACAGATCATCGAGCGAGCCGACGGCGCTGCTCTCCTGCGCCAGCATCACGGCCTCGTTGATCCGGGCAATATCCATAAAGCCGATGCGCCCGGCCAGGAAGGCGGCAACCGCCTCCTCGTTGGCCGCATTGAGCGCAGTAGTCGCCGCTTGTCCCTTCTGGCAGGCATTGATGGCCAGCGCCAGACAGGGGTAGCGATCATAATCAGGCCGGATAAAGCTGAACTCTCCGACACTGAAGAAATCCAAAGGTTCCACACTGGAGGGGATGCGATTGGGGTAAGCCAGCGCATGGGCGATGGGGGTACACATATCCGGATTGCCAAGCTGGGCCAGCACGGAGCCATCCTTGTACTGCACCATGGAGTGGATCACCGACTGCGGGTGGATCACCACCTGGATCTGCTCGGGCGCCGCATTGAACAACCAGCGCGCCTCGATGTACTCCAGCCCCTTGTTGATCATGGTGGCGGAGTCGACCGAAATCTTGGCCCCCATCGACCAGTTGGGATGCGCGATGGCCTGCGCCGGTGTCACCTTCGCCAGCTCGCCGATCTCGGTGTAACGGAACGGGCCGCCAGAACCGGTCAGCAAAATCTTGCTGATCCCCGCCGCCGCCAGATCGCAAAAACCGGGCTGGCGCTGCACGGTGGTCGGCAGACACTGGAAGATGGCATTGTGTTCGCTGTCTATGGGCAGCAGCTCGGCGCCATGTTCGCGCACGGCTTCCATGAAGAAAGCACCGGACATCACCAGCGCCTCCTTGTTGGCCAGCAAAATACGCTTGCCGGCACGTACCGCGGCCATGGTCGGGGCCAGACCGGCCGCGCCGACGATGGCGGCCATCACGCTATGGGCATCGGGATGGGCGGCCACCTCGCAGAGGGCTGCTGCACCAGACATGACCCGGGTTGCACTGCCGTGAGCTTTCAGACGGGCAGCCAGTTCACGGGCGGCATCCTCATCGACCATCACGGCAAAACGGGGGGAGAATTCGAGGCAGTCCCGCAACATGGCATCCACGTTGCGGGCGGCGGTCAACGCCAATACTTGCCAACTGCCCGGGTTATGGCGCAGCACTTTCAAGGTACTCTGACCGATGGAGCCGGAGGCCCCCAGAATAACCAGTGACTTGTGCATCAAAACTCCTGACTGAGTAGCAGATAACTGAGCAGAAACACCGGCAGGGCGGCGGTCAGGCTGTCGATCCGGTCGAGAATGCCGCCATGACCCGGCAACAGGGTGCCGGAGTCCTTGATGCCCGCCTCGCGCTTGAACATGCTCTCGGTCAGATCACCGAGCACGGAAGCAAGCACCGCCAGCAGGGAGCAAAACAGCACGGTGATCATCTTGGCAGGCACAAATCCCATCGACCAGGTAACGCCGATAGCCAGCAGGCTGGCAGTAAAGAGACCACCGCACATCCCTTCGATGGTTTTGCCCGGACTCACAGCCGGTGCCAGCTTGTGCTTACCGAACGCCTTGCCGAAAAAATACGCGCCAGAATCTGCCGCCCAGACCAGTCCCATCACGAACAACAGGATCCAGGCGCCCATCATGGGGTCATGGTAAAAGTTGTAACCACGGATGGCCACCAGCGACCAGAAGAAGGGTACCAGAGTCACCAGACCAAACAGCGACTTGAGCCAGATAGACTCTTTCCACAGCTTGGCGCTTTGGGGATAGCGCAGCACCAGCAACAGACCCAGCAGCCACCAGCTTACCGCGGTCCAGAGCACGCCCATCACGAGGGGGTGCAGGTGGGGCGTCCAGAGTTGCTCCACCGGCAGCCAAAAGAGGCTGGCACCGAGCAACAGACAAAATACGATGGGTAACCATTGCTGCGGAGCAGCAGAGACAAACCCACTCCATTCGCGACTGGCCAACAAAAACACCAGCGCAGCCAACAGGGCAAAAAATTTCAATGGCAGAAAGAAGAGCGCCCCCAACACCAGGGGGATCAACATCAAAGCAGTAATAATTCGTTGTTTTAGCAAAAGAAACCTCTCTCTTGGGAGCGGGGTTTAGCCGGTCTGCTGCTCGGCGATCAATTCCCGTATCTGTTCACCCGTGCAACCGAAGCGACGCTCGCGGGCAACGAAAGAGGCGACCGCCTCACTGAACTCGGCCTCGTTGAAGTCGGGCCACAATACCGGGGTAAAATAGAGCTCGGCATAAGCGAGCTGCCATAAAACAAAATTGCTGATGCGATGATCGCCACCGGTGCGGATCAACAGGTCCACGGGTGGCAGATCGGCCATGCAAACCTCGCGGGTCAACATGGATTCATCAATGTCGTCAGCGGCCAGTTCACCGGCCGCCACTGCTTTAGCCAGCTTGCGGGCAGCTTGGGCGATATCCCACTGGCCGCCATAGTTGGCCGCAATGTTCAGGGTCAACCCCTTGTTATTGGCGGTCAAGGCTTCCGCCTTGGCGATTTTGGCCTGCAACCGCTCACTAAAGCGAGCAGTATCGCCAATCACCTTGAGCCGGATCCCGTTGTTGTGCAGTTTCTGCACCTCACGACCCAGCACTGTGATGAACAGTTCCATCAAGGCACTGACCTCCCCTTCCGGGCGGCGCCAGTTCTCGCTGGAGAATGCAAACAGGGTCAATGCCTCGATCTTGGCACGCGCAGCAAAGGTAACGGCCTCGCGCACTGACTTGACGCCCGCCTTGTGGCCATAAACCCGCATCTTGCCTCGGTTCTGGGCCCAGCGACCGTTACCATCCATGATGATGGCGACGTGACGGGGTAAAGACGAGTTGGCACAATCACCCAACGCAGCCAAAAGCGACATGTAATTCTCCCACAAAGACAAAAGCGCCGTGCAGGGGCACTACACGGCGCTCGTAATATACCTTTCAGACGGTTAGATTTCCATTAGCTCCTTCTCCTTTACGGCAAGGGCCTCATCGACCAGCTTGATGTAGGAGTCGGTCAGTTTCTGGATCTCTTCCTGAGCGCGACGGTCGTCGTCTTCGGAGATCTCTTTGTCCTTCAGCAGCGCTTTCAGATCAGCGTTGGCGTCACGACGGATGTTGCGCACGGCAACACGAGCGTTTTCCGCTTCGGCACGGACGATCTTGGTCAGGTCACGACGACGTTCTTCGGTCAGCGGCGGCAGCGGGACGCGCAGAGTCTGGCCATTGCTGGACGGGTTCAGGCCCAGATCGGAGGTCAGGATCGCCTTCTCTACCGCCTGGATCATGGAGCGGTCAAAAATGGAGATGGAGAGGGTGCGAGCATCTTCTGCCACGACGTTGGCCAACTGTTTCAGCGGAGTGGCAGCACCGTAATACTCAACCTGGATGCCGTCGAGCAGGCTCGGGTGAGCGCGGCCGGTACGGATCTTGGACATTTGGGTCTTGAGCGCTTCTACGCTCTTGCCCATACGGTCCTTGGCGTCGTTTTTAATCTCGTTGATCACAGTGGTTTTCCTTTTGGCGAACGAGCCGCTACACGGCCCGTGTCTATCTTATTTACTGACGTGATGGATAGGATAAGAGCGCCAGGTGGCTCACTTTTATCTTATTTACCAACGTGGTGGATCAGAGTGCCTTCCGGTTCACCCATGACAACCCGGCGCAGGGCACCCGGTTTGTTCATGTTGAACACGCGGATCGGCAGATCATGGTCACGTGCCAGGGTAAAGGCAGCAAGATCCATCACCTTGAGCTCTTTTTCAAGAACTTCATCATAACTCAGTTCATGATACAGCACGGCATCCGGATTCTTGACCGGATCTTCGTTGTATACACCATCAACCTTGGTGGCTTTGAGCACCACATCAGCTTCGATCTCGATCCCGCGCAAGCAAGCCGCAGAATCGGTAGTGAAGAAGGGGTTGCCGGTACCGGCAGAGAAGATAACGACTTTGCCAGCACGCAGCTGGCTGATTGCCTCGGCCCAGCTGTAGGAGTCGCAGACGCCTTGCAGGGAGATGGCAGACATCAGACGGGCATTCACATAAGCACGATGCAGGGCATCACGCATGGCCAGACCGTTCATCACGGTTGCCAGCATACCCATGTGGTCGCCCACCACGCGGTTCATGCCCGCTTTGGCAAGACCGGCACCACGGAACAGGTTGCCGCCACCGATGACCAGACCGACCTGAACACCCAACTCAACCAGTTCTTTGATCTCTTGGGCCATACGCTCCAGCACCGCCGGATCAATGCCGAAACCCTCGGATCCTTGCAGGGCTTCACCACTCAACTTCAGAAGAACACGTCTGTATGCAGGTTTGGGATTGGTACTCATGTCACTGATTCCTGGTCATATAAAGACCGCGACATAAGTCGCGGTCTGGGGAAACGGAAAAACCGGTTCGATTAGGCCTTTTGAGCAGCCGCGATTTGAGCTGCAACTTCAGCAGCGAAATCGGTCTCTTGCTTCTCGATGCCTTCGCCCACTTCGAAACGGGTGAAGGAAACAACGTCAGCGCCTTCTTTCTTCAGCAGCTCGGCAACGGTCATGGAAGGATCTTTCACGAACGGTTGACCAGTCAGGGAAACCTCACCGGTGAACTTCTTCATGCGGCCTTCAACCATCTTCTCGGCGATCTCTTTCGGCTTGCCGGAGTTGATGGCGATGTCGATCTGGATTTCGCGCTCTTTGGCAACGACTTCAGCAGACACGTCTTCAGGCTTGACGAATTGCGGGCTGTTGGCAGCAACGTGCATGGCCAGATCTTTGGCCAGCTCGGCAGAACCACCAGTCAGCTTGGTGATAACACCAATGCGGGAACCGTGAACGTAGGTGCCCAGGTTGTCACCTTCAACCAGCATCACGCGACGCAGGTTCATGTTCTCACCGATCTTGGCGATCAGGTTGGTGATGGTCAGCTCGACGGATTCGCCGTTACCGAAGTCAGCGGCTTTCAGCGCGTCAACGTCAGCAATTTTCTGGGTCGCAGCGATGTCAGCGATCTTCTGGCCCATTGCCATGAAGCTGGCATCTTTGGCGACGAAGTCGGTTTCGCTGTTCAGCTCGATCATGACGGCAACGTTGCCTTCGGTGCGAGCAAAGATAACGCCTTCAGCGGCGATACGGCCAGCTTTCTTGGCGGCTTTGGCCTGACCGGATTTGCGCATGTTCTCAATTGCCAGCTCGATATCACCAGCAGCTTCTTCCAGTGCTTTTTTGCAATCCATCATGCCAGCGGCAGTGCGCTCGCGCAGTTCTTTTACCAGGGCGGCAGTAACGTTAGCCATGTCCAGTATCCTCGGTCTTGAATTGACAAGAAACAGGGGCCACAAGGGCCCCTGCTAACCAATTACATCAGCTTGGTTAATAAGGGCTTTACAGTCCTTATCAATTACTCAGCTTCAACGAAGCCATCTTGTTCGGCTTGAACAACGATGTCCTGAGCGCGAGCTTCCAGTACAGTGTCAGCAGCAGCATTCAGGTACAGCTGTACGGCACGGATAGCGTCGTCGTTACCCGGGATGACGTAATCAACGCCGTCCGGGTTGGAGTTGGTATCAACGATGGAAACTACCGGGATACCCAGGTTGTTGGCTTCTTTGATAGCGATGTGCTCGTGGTCGGCATCGACAACGAACAGAACGTCAGGCAGGCCGCCCATGTTCTTGATACCACCCAGGCTCTTCTCCAGCTTTTCCATTTCGCGAGTACGCATCAGCGCCTCTTTCTTGGTCAGCTTGTCGAAGGTACCGTCCTGGCTCTGGGTTTCCAGATCTTTCAGGCGCTTGATAGACTGACGAACGGTTTTCCAGTTGGTCAGCATACCGCCCAGCCAGCGGTGGTTTACATAGAACTGGTCGCAACGCTCAGCGGCTTCTTTTACGGCTTCAGACGCGGCACGCTTGGTACCAACGAACAGTACCTTGCCTTTCTTGGCAGCTACGGAGCTGATGAAGTTCATGGCATCGTCAAACATCGGAACGGTTTTTTCCAGGTTGATGATGTGAACTTTGCTGCGGGCACCGAAGATGTAGGATTTCATTTTCGGGTTCCAGTAACGAGTCTGGTGACCGAAGTGAACGCCGGCTTGCAGCATGTCGCGCATAGAAACTTTAGCCATTTTATACCTCTGTATTGGGGTTAGGCCTCCACACATCCCATATAACCGACCCGTTAAGGCACCCCGGCATATGTGTCGATGTGTGTGTGTTGTTTAAGTAAGGGTGATGAAATCGGGACGCAAGTTCCCCATTCCGGCGCGCTTTATACCATAACTTTGTTCAGGACACCACCGGCCGACACCCTAAACAGGTGTAAATATGGATCCCGCCAGAGGATGCTGCGACGCCGATTTGACGTTGTGATGACAATCACACTGGAAGTACGCGGGGGTTGCGGATAAAATTTTGCCCTGATTGCAAACGCATCTATTTTTCATTACCTGTCCTGTCTGCCCTCGCAGGCCCAGTGGCAGGCCGCAAGAGAGATCCCATGTCCATTAAAATCAAGACACCGGAAGAGATTGAAAAGATGCGCGTTGCCGGCCAATTGGCCGCCGATGTGCTGGTCATGATTGCGCCCCATGTCAAAGCTGGCGTCACCACTGACGAACTGAACACCCTCTGCCACGACTATATTGTCGACGTACAACAGGCGGTTCCAGCTCCGCTCAACTACCACGGCTTCCCCAAATCCATCTGCACCTCGGTAAACGATGTGATCTGCCACGGTATCCCGAATCACAAGAAGCTGCGCGATGGCGACATCATCAACCTGGATATCACCGTTATCAAGGATGGTTACCACGGTGACACCTCGGCCATGTTCATCGTGGGCGAGACCACCCCGCTGCGTCGCCAGCTCTGCAAAGTTGCGCAAGAGAGCCTCTACGCCGCCATCAAGAAGGTGCGTCCGGGTGCCTGCATTACCGAGATTGGCGCCGTCATTCAACCCATCGTCGAGAAGGCCGGTTTCTCCGTGGTGCGTGACTACTGCGGTCACGGCATCGGTGCCGAGTTCCACGAAGAGCCGCAGATCCTCCACTACCGCAACAGCGGCAAGCTGGAGCTGAAAGCGGGCATGTGCTTCACCATCGAGCCCATGGTCAACAGCAAGAAGTATCACTGCAAGGTCAATCCGAAGGATGGCTGGACCGTGACCACCAAGGATGGCGGCGACTCCGCCCAGTGGGAACACACCCTGCTGGTGACTGAGGATGGCTGCGAGGTGCTCACCCTGCGCCCCGATGACACTATCGACCGCTTCATCAAACACAGCTAACATCGAACCCCGGCCCTGAACTTCCAAAGCGCCGGGGTTTTTACTTCTGTTTCAGCCGTTTGCCTGCCACTTGCGTGTGAGATGCCATGGACGCCAGCCTGCTTTCCCCCCATTTGTTACCCGATGACCAGCTCACTCGCGACAACTGCAAAGAGTACCTGAGCCGCTTTCTCGGCTGGCTGCACGCCCGTTTCGATGCCGGTGACAACATCATCGAGCTGGTTGCCACCCGCTCCGAATACATGGATCAGCTGCTCTGCCGGCTGTGGCAGAAGTTCGGCTTCGACAAGAGCGACCTCACCCTCATCGCGGTGGGGGGCTATGGTCGCGGCGAGCTGCACCCCCACTCCGATATCGACCTGCTGATCCTCTATGATGGCGACGAACTGGACGAAGTGCTGGGGCTGCGGATCGGCGAGTTCATCACCTTGCTGTGGGATCTCAAGCTTGAGGTGGGTCAGGCGGTGCGCAACGTGGCGGAGTGTCTCGAGCAGGGGCGTGCCGATATTACGGTCGCCACCAACCTCATTGAGGCCCGCTACATCACAGGTCGCCAGGAGGGCTTCCGGCAACTGAAAGAGGCCACCGGCCCCCAGCACTTCTGGCCAAGCGAAGCCTTCTTTCGCGCCAAGCGCCAGGAGCAGGCGGAGCGTCATCAACAGTTTCTCGGCACCGCCTACAAGCTGGAGCCCGATCTCAAGAGCAATCCGGGCGGCCTGCGCGACATTCAAACCCTTGCCTGGGTCGCCCGCCGCCACTTTGGCGCCACTACCTTGTTCGAGATGACCAGCCACGGCTTTCTCAACCGCGCCGAGTACCGTGAGCTGCTCGACTGCCAGAATTTTCTCTGGAAGGTGCGCTTCGCCCTGCACATGGCCATCAACAAGGGAGATAACCGCCTGCTGTTCGATCGCCAGCGCACCGTAGCCCAGATGCTGGGGTTCGAGGGGGAAGGTAACACTCCGGTCGAGCAGATGATGAAGCGCTTCTACCAGACGGTGCGGCGGGTCTCCGAGCTCAACGAGATGCTGCTGCAGCTGTTTGACGAGGCGATCCTCGGCAACACCGCCATGGATGTGCGCCGCCTCTCCGACGAGTTCCAGCTCCGTGGCCGCCTCATCGATGCGGTGGATGCGGAGCTGTTCAGCCGTGAACCGGCTGCTATCCTGCGCCTCTTCTATCAGATGGCCCAGCATCCCGAGATTGCGGGTATCCACTCGGCCACCTTGCGCCAACTGCGCGAGGCGCGCCGCAAACTCAACTGCTGGTTGCAGGATCTGCCCGACTGTCGTCGCATGTTTATGGCGCTGCTGCGCCACCCCAACGGCATCGGCCTGCCGCTCACCCTGATGCACAAATACGGCATCCTCGCCGCCTATCTGCCCCAATGGAACCTCATCGTCGGCCAGATGCAGTTCGACATGTTCCACGCCTACACGGTGGATGAGCACACCCACCGGCTGCTCAAGAACATTCACCAGTTCCCCAATCCGGCCAGTCGCCAAAGCCACCCGCTCTGCCACGAGGTCTTCACCCGGCTGCGCAAACCGGAGTTGCTCAGCATCGCCGCCCTGTTCCACGACATCGCCAAGGGGCGGCGCGGCGATCACTCGGAACTTGGCGCCGTCGATGCGCTGGAGTTCTGCCAGCTGCACGGTCTGGATCGCTACGAGAGCCGACTGGTCGCCTGGTTGGTACGCCACCATCTGCTGATGTCGGTCACCGCCCAGCGCCGCGATATCTACGATCCCGACGTGGTCACCGACTTTGCCCAGAAGGTGCGCGACGAGCAGCATCTCGACCTGCTCTACTGCCTCACCGTGGCCGATATCTGCGCCACCAACGATACCCTGTGGAACGACTGGAAGGGCACCCTGCTGCGGGAGCTCTACTTCGCGACCCAGAAGGCGCTGCGTCAGGGGCTGGAGAACCCGCCCGACATGCGGCTGCGCATTCGCGAAAACCAGCGTCAGGCCAAGCAACTGCTGGCGCAACGGGATGTATCGGAAGAAGCGATCAACCAGCTCTGGGCCGATTTCAAGGCCGACTACTTCCTGCGCCACAGCCCGGAACAGATCGCCTGGCACTGCCGCCACATCATCGAGCATGGCGACAATCCGGCACCGCTGGTGATCATCGGCAAACACCCGACCCGCGGCGGCAGCGAGGTGTTTATCTACTGCCGCGACACGCCGAATCTGTTTGCCACCGTCGCCTCGGCGCTGGATCAGAAGAACCTCAACATCCACGACGCCCAGATCATGAACTCGCGCAGCAACTATGTACTCGATACCTTCGTGGTACTGGAGCCAAGCGGCGAACCCATCAGCCCCAATCGCACTGCCACCATCAAGAAGGCGCTGGAGAAGGCGCTGCAGGAGCCGGGCAAGCTGGTGCTGCGCAACAAGCCGTTGTCACGGCGCCACCGCCAGTTCAGCGTGCCGACCCGGGTGGTCTTCCTGCCCCGCTCTTCGCCCACTAAAGGGGAGAGCCGTCACACCCTGATGGAGCTGACTGCCCTCGATACCCCCGGCCTGCTGGCGCGGATCGGTGCGGTTTTCCAGCAGTGCGGGCTGTCGCTGCACGCCGCCAAAATTGCCACTTTCGGTGAGAGGGTCGAGGACTTTTTCAGCCTGACCAGCCTCGATGGCGAACCATTGACCGCCGAACAGCAAAAACAGCTCGAAGAGCGACTGGTACACCAACTCAATCCCCAACAGTCGGTACTGGATTAAGCGAAGAGTGATTCGAAAGAGGCTGATTGTCGGGCGTTTTTTACCATACCAAACAACTGGTTGGCGCACACCGGATGAAGAAATGGCCGCTGGCCGGAAGAATTCCGGTCAACCCCTTAAAAACAGTCGGAAAAGTGTGATACAACAAACAGAATTTTTTAAAGGAAACCTGTCATGACCGAGTTGCAACAGATCATTGAAGCGGCCTTCGAGCGCCGCGACACCATTACTCCGGGCTCCGTGGATAGCGCCACCAAGTCCGCCATCCTGCAAGCCATCGACCTGCTGGACTCCGGCAAGGCGCGGGTTGCCGAGAAGATCGCCGGTGAGTGGGTTGTCCATCAGTGGTTGAAGAAAGCGGTACTGCTCTACTTCCGCATCAACGACAACGGCATCATCAAGGGCGACGATGCCCAGTACTACGACAAGGTTCCCCTCAAGTTCTCCAACTACACCGCCGAGCAGTTCAAGGAAGCGGGTGTGCGCGTGGTGCCGCCGGCAACAGCCCGCAAAGGCTCCTTTATCGCCCCCAATACCGTGCTGATGCCCTCCTATGTCAACATCGGCACCTTCGTTGACGAAGGTACCATGGTCGATACCTGGGCCACTGTCGGCTCTTGCGCCCAGATCGGTAAAAACGTGCATCTCTCCGGCGGCGTCGGCATCGGTGGCGTACTGGAGCCACTGCAGGCCAACCCGACCATCATCGAAGACAACTGCTTTATCGGTGCCCGATCCGAAGTGGTTGAAGGGGTCATCGTCGAGGAAGGTTCCGTCATCTCCATGGGCGTCTTCATCGGCCAGTCCACCCGCATCTATGACCGCGAAACCGGCGAGATCCACTACGGCCGCGTACCGGCTGGCTCCGTGGTAGTCTCCGGCTCCCTGCCCTCCAAGTGCGGCAAATACAGCCTCTACGCGGCGGTGATCGTCAAGAAGGTCGATGCCAAAACCCGCGCCAAAGTCGGCATCAACGCCCTGCTGCGCTCCATCGACGAGTAATCAGCATTGCAGTGATGAAAGGGCGCCTGATGGCGCCCTTTTGATTTTGGCGCCCCTGTCACAGGCAAGCCATGAGGCATCGGTTAAGATGGATGGGACAGGATCGTTTCAAACCGAGGAAGCCTGATGTACGAGAATCTTAAGAGCCTGGGGATCCAGGATCCCGCCTCCGTCGACAGCTACACCCTGCGCCAGGAGGCCAACCACGACATCCTCAAGATCTACTTCAAGAAGCAGAAGGGCGAGTTCTTCGCCAAGAGTGTCAAATTCAAGTATCCCCGCCAGCGCAAGACCATGCTGGTCGACTCCGGTACCCATGAGTACAAGGATGTCACCGAGATCAATGCCAACCTCAAATATGTGGTGGATGAGCTGGACAACCTGACCCAGGGCGTCCATCAGCAGGCCGACCCGGACATCAAGCAGAAGATCCTGCGCGACCTGCGTCATCTGGAAAAAGTGGTACAGAACAAGATCAGCGAAATCGAGCGGGATCTGGAGAAACTCTAATCCCCCCGACTCGACAAAAGAGCGCCCAGGTGGCTAATGCAAGTCTGTTAAGAGAATTTGAGTCCCAACCCGCGGGGTATAAGGGCTAACGAGTGAGGGAGGCATGATGCCTCCCTCTTTTTATTGCATGCCAGTCAGGGCAAGGGTTGGAGCCAACTTGACTCCTTAATCATGGAGCTACTTTTGATATTCAAGATCTAGAATATTTAGTCATAAAAGTGCTTAACTGACTGGCATTAGCCCAGGTGGCGCTCTTTTTATTGGCTGACTTTATATAGGTTTATCAGGTGATGACATGCGATAAGGCGAGCGAGGCACAACGCCGACAGCAGGTATCCCGTTACACATCGCATCTTGGGCAACGAGACTCCTGCCGAGCTCGACCTGCTGTGACTCGCACGATCCATAACCAGAAATAGCAAGAGGGAGGCTTTCGCCTCCCTCTTCAAACACGCTGATATTCAGGCAACAGAATTAGTTGCTCTTCATCCAGATGTCCATGTCGGTTTTCAGGTTGTCGGACTTGGTACCGAAGATGGCTTGAACGCCGGAACCAGCCACTACCACACCGGCAGCACCCAGCTTCTTCAGACCAGCCTGGTCAACCTTGGCAACATCTTTCACGCCAACACGCAGACGGGTGATGCAGGCATCCAGAGAAGCGATGTTCTCTTTACCACCGAAGGCGGCAACCAGAGCAGCAGACATTTCGTCTTTGCCTTGGCCAACGGCCTCTTCAGCAGTCTCGTCTTCACGACCCGGGGTTTTCAGGTTCATGGCACGGATAACGAAGCTGAATACGACGTAGTAGATGGCAGCGTATACCAGACCCAGACCAACCAGCAGCAGCATGTTGTCGGCACGCGGTGATTGCACCACGAAGTCGATGAAGCCGTTGGAGAAGGTGTGACCGTGTACGATACCCAGAGAGTTGGTCAGCACATAAGCCAGACCAGCCAGTACAGCGTGGATTGCGTACAGAACCGGAGCGATGAACAGGAAGGAGAATTCAATCGGCTCGGTGATACCGGTCAGGAAAGAGGTCAGGGCAGCAGAGGCCATGATACCAACGATCTTGGCGCGGTTTTCCGGCTTGGCAGCGTGAGCAATGGCGAACGCAGCAGCAGGCAGACCGAACATTTTGAACAGGTAGCCACCAGCCAGCTGACCAAAGCCGTTACCGGCAGCGCGGGACGCGTCATCAGCAGTCAGGAAGCAGGTCATGATACCGTGAACAGTTTCACCGGCACCGTTGACGCAGGTACCAGCCTGATAGAAGAACGGTACGTTCCAGATGTGGTGCAGACCGAACGGGATCAGGGAGCGCTCAACCACGCCGTAGATACCGAAGGCCAGTACCGGATTCTGGTTGGCAGCCCAGTCAGAGAAGGCACCGATGGCGCCACCCACTGGCGGCCAAATCACGGACAGGATCACACCCAGACCGATGGAGAGGAAACCGGTGATGATGGGTACGGCACGTTTGCCCGCGAAGAAGCCCAGGTACTCTGGCAGCTGGATCTTGTAGAAACGGTTGAACGCCCAGGCAGCGATACCACCGGCCAGGATACCACCCAGCACGCCGGTTTCGATGGTTTCAACACCCATCACAGGTGCCATGACCTTCAGGGTTGCGACCATGATGCCGTAGCCAACGATGGCTGACAGACCGGATACACCGTCGTTATTGGTAAAGCCCAGAGCAACACCCACTGCGAACAGCAGGGCCATCTGACCAAATACGGAACCACCGGCTTGCTCCATCAATTGGGAGACAATTTCCGGCATCCAGCTGAAGTGGGCAGCACCCACCCCCAGCAGAATACCTGCGACTGGCAAGACTGATACTGGCAGCATCAGCGCCTTACCAACCTTTTGCAGATTAGAGAAAGCATTTTTGAACATTGTGTGCGCTCCTGAATGGATTGTCGTCCCTGAACGATCTATCTGGATGAAATAAGCACTGATTCATTCAGATATCTTCGAGTCGGGCTTGTTTATTTTGACCATCAGAATATAACCCAGCGGGTCATAAATTGCTGCTTTCGAAGGCGGGGGAATATTGAATTTGGAGGGAAGATCACAACTTGTTTAGCGGCTAAAAAACGCATCTAATACAAGTTAATAATCTGCATTATCACTTTATTACAAAGACATATAAATAGCAGTTTCACTTTGTATTTTAATAATGCCGTTTACATCAAAAAGCAACTCACTGTAACCAAATGTAACGGCGTGATTTTTATTTATTACAGTCTACCGATTAAAAAGGCCTCCAACAAGGGAGGCCTCAATAAATATATCTGACCAACAAACGGTCGTATTACTCTATTTTTGCGAGCGCTTGACCGCATCAATAAACACGCTTTTTGCCTTGGTTGAACCGGCCCGCTCGGCCTCGTTCACCAGCTTCATCGCCTTGTCGATATCCCCCGCCTTGACCGCTTTTTCGATCTGACTCTGGTAGAAGGCTTCTGTTTCACTCAGCATGGCAGGAGCAGGTTTGGTTACGGCCGCAGCTGTTGCAGTTGTGGTAACGGCTGCGGTAGTCGCTATCGCGGCAGCCTGCTGACCCTGGCTCATGGCCACCTTGTCGGCATATTCGGGTTTGAATACCGCTTCAAGACCACTTCCACGGGCCATATCTTTGACTTTGATCTGCACCAAACCCCACGGGGAGTGCGGGATCACCGGATCCTTGATATCAGGCTCAACGGTACCATTAGCGCGGGCAAATGCTTTTGATGGATGCAGGATTGTTGTGCTGCCCGAGAGCTTATCCGCGGGCGCATAAACGATCATGTATGTTTCGCTGGCCGGGTTGCCAGGCATGCTGCGGTCAACAAAAACACGTCCTTCGATACGGTCGTTATCGAGCAGGTGAGCAGGCTGATAGCTGAATACTGACTCACCCAGGACCCGAGTCACCTTGAACTCGGCATCCAGCATAATGACCTTGGGCACCATCACGGTTTTACTCACCTGTGATGCCAGGCTGATCGCCAGATTGCCGGTGTTGGTCGGCAGGCGATAAGCCGCAAAGTAACTCATCCCCTCATCAAACTGAAAAGTGGGTTGCTTGCCATCGATCGCCAGCAAGGTCTCACCTTCAGGCAAGGGGGCATAACTGAAATCTTTAAACGCCACACAGCAGCTGGAGGCTTTGGCCAACGCTTGCTTGGCTTGATCTGCATCGCTCAAGATCGAGCCATGTTCTTGCAGAGGAACAACCATGTTTCCGGCACAACCGGTTAATAGCGCAGTGATTACGGCTGCAATAGACATCTTTACCCGTTTCATTTTTCTTATCTCCATAATCCGGTGGCCGTGATCCGGCGAAACAAAACTGCCCCCATAAGGGGGCAGTCACTAACTTAACTTAAACTTTTGCTTACCACCAAGCTTCTGCTTGAACACCAAATTGGTAGGTGTCTTTGGAGGTATTGCCTTCGAAGACTTTCTTGTCTTCGTCGTTAGCCAGATAGGAGGCGAACACACGGATTTCCGGACGGGCCCAGAAGCTGGAACCGGCAGACCAGGCTTGTGCCAGGGTCAGCTTGTAGCCAGCATCTTTGTCTTCGCTACCATTGGTAGACTTGTTGTTGTCCTTGAAGTAGCCGCCTTCAAAGATGGTCTTGTTGAAGTCATCCCACTTGTACATCGGGCGGATAACAGCGGACATGGTTTCGTACTTGTCGTTGCCATCCCACATTTCGTTGCCTACACCGTAAACCAGCTGGTGACCCATCTCCCAGGAGTTGCCCATCGGAACAACGCCCCAGTTGATGATACGGAAACCATCAGCACCGTCTTTGGCTTCAGCGCCGTACCAGGAACCATCGCCATAGAAGGCCATAGTCTTGGAGTAACCTTCGGTACCGTATTGCAGAACGGTTTTGTTGAAACCACCGAGGATGCCTGCGGTCAGTTCAGCAGTCAGCATGACGCCATCTTGCGGATCTTTCTTCAGTGCTTTCTGATCATTGGTTTCATTTACCAGAGCGTAATCCACGCCCAGTTCCAGAGAGGCATCGGTCCACAGCGGGATGCCGGCATAACGCAGATCCAGAGTATTTACGTTCAGATCTTCGTTCTTCACGTAGTTTGGAGCTGCACTGGTACCGGTATTGGTGTACTCGCCGAACACGTCTTTTGCGCTACGGTCGTTACGTACCCATGCGAAAGAGACTTTACCCGGACCAGCCTGGATGCCTTCGATACCAGCACCAGCACCGGAGATGTTCCAGTAATAGAAGTCGGAGATGTGGATGTCATGGCGTTGATAGTAACGCTTACCAGCCCACAGGGTTGCTTCAGGAGCAAAGTTCAGCAAGCCTTTGGCTTGTACGTTGAACTGACGCAGAGCGAAGTCAGAATCACCATTGCACTGCTTGGCATCGAAGTTACAAACAGTACCGGTACCTTCCCAGTCGTTTGAACCGTTGGAAGCCATGGCAAACATGGAATCAACATAGAAAGTCTTGCCATCTTTGTTGAATACTTCCTGACCCAGTTGCACTTCACCGTAGGTATCATTTTCGTTACCCAGACGGCCAACTTTATTGACGTTGTATTTAACCATGTCGCCGTCGCCGGAAACACCGACACCGGAACGGAAGTAACCGTGGAAATCTACGGCAAAGGCGGCTTGGGAAGCCAGGGCGGCAGTAACAGCTGCTGCAATCGGGAGCCACTTCATTTTCATTGTCATATTCCTTATTTCCCGCAGTGAGGAGTGTGATCCTGAATATTCAACTTCTTATCACCATGTAATCCTGTTGGTGATAACCGAGGTTGATTATAGGGAGCGTATTTCACGACAAATATGAAGCGACTCACAAAATGGCGACAAATCGCTCGGCAAACGATCGCCACAACACCAGTCAGTAAAAAACAGACCAACTAAGCAATAGACAACCAATAAAATCATAAAACAAGCAATTATGGCAAACTTGAAAGCGTTACCAGCAATTAATTCGCGATTGAACCAAAGTCATTATTTTACGTTCGAATGACAAAAACATGACTGAGATCGCTTTCAAGATTGAACTTTTATTTGGATGACGGGTCTGCGGTGCGCTTGAAACCATTACGCCGATGGAATGCCAAAAGGGGAAAATATCCCTCCGCCACTATCGACAATAAGAGTGGGAAATATGCTTGCTGAGTGAGATGACATTTGTGCAAATAACAATCCCCTGCCGGTTAAGGATCAGGGGATTGATATGGCTCTATTTCAAAGAATATTCAGGGCTGAATATCCCACTTTTTCAGCCAGCTGAGTGCCACCTGTTCGGGTTCATCGTGCACGGTGGCATCCAGCTCCAGCGGGGGCATCACTCGCGTGGCCCCCAGCTCTTGCAGCAACCCGTCCAGCCGACGGCCCGCGCCACAAAAATGGTCATAGCTGCTGTCGCCCATGGCAATCAGGGCATAACGCAGCCCCTTGAGCCAAGGCGCCTTGTCAGCCAGCTCGCTGGCAAAGGGCTGCAGATTGGGAGGAATGTCTCCCTGCCCTGTAGTGGCACTGACCAGCAATAAAAAACGGCCGGGGTCGATGTCCGCCAGCCGTGCTTCTTCGTGCAGAGAACAGTGATGCCCCTTGCGTTCCAGCTCATCTACCAAGGTCTCGGCCACCAGCATGGCTGCGCCATAGACAGTTCCTACCACGATATCGATCTGCGCCATTCTCCTCTCCCTGCTTGAGTCACTCTTTTAGCAACTCTATCAGCAAGCTGGCGTCAGATGCCACCGGTTCAGGGCTGAGGATCAGGCGCTTAGTAGTCGCTCTCGCTGGCGGGCCAGCCCAGCTCGGCAAACAGGCGCAGCACATCCTGACCGAGTGGCGCCTGGATCCGCATCGGCACCTTGAGCACAGGATGGGTAAAGCTCAGGGTGCGGGCCACCAGCAGCAGCCGTTCGCAGCCAAAGTGCTCGCGAAAGAAACGGTTGTGACGACCATCCCCATGGGTGGTATCCCCAACGATGGGGTGGAACAGGTGATCCATATGGCGGCGTAGCTGATGCTTGCGGCCGGTCTTCGGGAACAATCTGACCAGACTGTAGCGACTGGTGGGGTGCTTTTTGGATACCGCGTGGGGCAGCTCGACCTGATGCAGGCGCCGGAAGGTGGTGACGGCATCCTGTGCCGGACGATCCGGGTTGCTCATGGCATCGGCAATCTTGTCCAACTGCTCCTTGAGGGGATAGTCGATCACCCCCTGCTCGGGTGCCCAGCCGCGCACCAATGCCAGATACTCCTTGTGTACCTGACGTTGGGTGAAGGCTTCGGTCAGCGCGCGGGCAATCACCGGATCGAGCGCAAACAGCAGCACGCCGGAGGTAGGACGGTCGAGGCGATGCACCGGATAGACATGGCGACCACCAATGAGATCCCGGGTCATCTGCATGGCAAAACGGGTCTCACCCTTGTCGAGCCAGCTGCGGTGCACCAGCAGACCAGACGGTTTGTTGACCGCCACCAGCCACTCATCCTGATAGAGCAGGGTCAGCTTCAAGTCACTCTCTTCTCGGGTTTGATCTGGCATCATTGTTCGATCACTTTGCCGGAAAGCAGCAGATCGAAGCGGGCGATCAGGCGCAGCAGCGCTTCTGCTTCGGCCAGATCCTCTTTGTAGACTTCGCTGGCCATGGGATAAAGGGAGACGCTGGTGGGCAGTGGCGCCTGCAACATCACCAGCTGCTCCATGCGCGGGATCAGCACGAACTGCAGCCACTGATCAAAGCTCAGGGTATCGACACAAAAAGGCAGGGTGCTTGCCAGGGCTTCGTCACCGGGATGGTCAGCTTGCCAGCGCTCAAGGCGCTGCAACTCGGCGGTGAGTTCCCCCAACAGGCCAGCTACCAGCAAATATTGATTCATCTCGCTCTCTTCCTCATAACCACCAATTGATCCGCCGACCCGACAGGGTCAGCCAGGATGCCGATACATTCAGTCGCACAGCACCGGCGGTTCAGCCGGGTCAACGACATACACAGCAGCCAGCACGGCCTGCCGCCGTTAAAAAAGGGCGATACTATACACCTCCCCCCGCATGGCTGCCATGTTGATATCTGCCGCAGCGCACGTCTGCTGCCACTGGCTATCCTCGGCAAGGGCCTTATAATCGGCCCGCATCACCATTAGCCGGATCTCACCATGTCTGCGACACCTACTGCCATCAATACCTTGACCGAATTTCTGACTCAGGCTGGCACCCAGTTCCAGCTATTTGACATGGGCCGCCAGGTGCGGTCACTGGCAAGCGATACCTTTGTGCGCATCGAACAGCAGCAGGAGCCCTACCCCTGGCCGCTGCAACAGCACGCCTGGCTGGGTGTGCACTTCTTCCAGCCGAGCGAGTCTCGCCACTATCTCTGGTTCCTCAAGTTTGCCCTCGATGAGCGCGGCCTGCTGATGTCAAATGGCCCCAAGCTGTTCATGGATCAGGTGGTGGAGACCCTGGGCTACAAGCTCACCGGCGATCTGGATGAAGAGAAAGCCCAGCGCTTGGCCGACAACCCCTACACCTTCCGCCCGGCGGAGGCAAAAATGGCCAGTCTGCACGCCAAGCTGGCGCGACAGCTGGAGCAGGCCCCTTCTGCCTATTACGATGCCCTCTGCCACTATCTGGCCGCCCCCATCGACACCGGTTGGCAGACTCTGGGGCTGCAGGGCTTTGCCGACCTGGCCGAGCGACTGCATGATGAGCGCAATCTAGCGCTGATCTGCAAGGCACTACCCAAACTGCCGCAAGAGCCGCTCTATGCCCTCTGCCAGAGCCTTGAAAACGCCCCGCTGCCGCCAGCAGTACAAGGCGCCCTGCTCGAGCGGATCGGCAAGGAGCAGGAGTGCGCCGCCCCCAACCCGGAGACCCTGGCCTACCTCTGCCGCGCCATGGCCTCCTGCCCCGGCAGCACCTTGCGCACCAACAAGCTGCTGACCCTGCTGCAAACCCAGCCGAGCCCTGCGCTGCTGCTCGCCATTGCGGGCCGACTCTGGCCCGATCTGAAAGATGCCAATCTGCTCAGCCACTATCTGGAACAACTGGCGCTACAACCGACGCAGTTCTTCAATCAGGTTTTTGCCGAGTTGGTCACTTTACCGGCCCTGCGCAATGATATGCTGGCCAGACTGCGTGACCCCGACCGCAGCGATGCGCTGGGCAAGGCCATCGGCCGTCTGTTTGCCTCGGCCTGATCCCTCGCCTCCCCCTCACGCCACGAGGCAACACGGCGGGAAATAGAAAAGGAGATCGGGAGTGCCGAGCAGGACTCCCGGTTATCGACATCACGATAAGGAAGCCCGCCTATGGGAGAGATGCTCGGAATTTTGTTGCTGATTGCCGTAGCCGGCCTGTTCTGGCTACAACGCCAACAGGCAGAAGTGGCCTGGCAATACATGCGCCGCTACTGCCAGCACCATGATCTGCAACTGCTGTCACTGGCTCGCCATCGGCGGGAGCTGGCGCATAATCCCCTGCGGCTGCTGACCCACTATCAGTTTGAATTCTCCAGCGATGGCGAGAGCCACTATCAAGGCACCCTCAAGATGCAGGGGCTGCACATCGTGGGCGTCGATCTGCCCCCCCATCGCATCCCCTCTGCCTGATCCCCAATCTCGTCTCTGCGCCCGGTTGCTGTGCCTGTCTATAATCTCAGGGATTAAACAAAGGGAGAGACGAGATGGAACCCCTTGTCCACGATCTGCCAGCCCTGTTTGCCCAGCTTGGGATGGCCAACGACGAGCTGAGCCTGCACCGCTTTGTGCACGACCATCACCTCGACAATGAGACCCTGCTGCCGGAGGCCGGTTTCTGGAACGCCGCCCAGGCCAGCTTTCTGCGCGATGCCCTGTGGAACGACTCCGACTGGTGCGAGGCAATCGACCAGCTCGATGTGATGTTGCGCCAGCCCCGCTAGCCGCCCGCCCCTTTCCTCCCCTGCCGGCTTTGGTTAAGATCCCGCCCCGATATCGATCCCTCCTTCTCACCCAGAGCACGCTTATGTCCGCCCACGAGATCATCCGAATTGCCAACGAGCTGGCCGCCAAGGGCCTGACTCCCACCACTGCCATGATCAAGGCCCGCCTCACCCAGCCCGTGCCGATGGCCGAGCTGCTGAAAGTGCTGAGCCAGTGGAAGCAGCAGCCCATCGCGACCGCCGAGAGTGAGCTCCTGCCAGAGGCCGTGCCCCAGCCAGCGCCGGAGCTCACCCTGCAGCAACTCGCCGAACAGCTCGCACGCATCGAACAGAAGGTGGATCGCCTGACCGACCTGCTCCTCCAGCAGGGGCAAGGCTGAACCATGTATATCGTCGAACTCTGCTTTGAGTGTTACCGCGATACCTCCCTTGGCGAAGCCGAGCGGGCCATCGTCAACTACCTCGACATGCTGCGTTATCAGGGCCAGATCCTCGGGCGGGAGTTCCCCACCAGCATGCATGAGGGCTATTTCGTCAGTCGGGTGGTCTGCCCGGAGCAGGATAGCCTGCACCCCGACAACCAGAGCGATCAGGTCAAGCTGGCCGAACAGCAGCTCAATCAGGCCGGGCTGCTGGCGCCCAAACTCCATTTGCAAGGGGCGGATCTGCTCTCCGACAGCACAGATCCTTGCGGCCAGCAGGGCGAGCGCCCCAGCTGGATGCTGCTCTATACCAGCTTTTTGCATACCTGCTCACCGCTGCGCTGTGGCGACCACTTCGCCCCCATTCCGCTCTACCAACTGCCCGCAGTCGCCAACGGCGATCAGAAGCAGATCATCAAGTGGCAGGAGGATTGGGAGGCGTGCGATCAGTTGCAGATGAACGGCTCCATCGCCGAACATGCGGCGCTGCACGAAATCGGCGAAGTGGGCAGCCGCCTCTACCGGCGCGGCAGCGATCTGGTCAAGCGGCTGGAAGTGCTGAGCGGCATCCCCACCTACTACTACCTCTACCGGGTGGGCGGGTTGAGCGCGGCCGAGGAGAAGGCGCGCCCCTGCCCCAGCTGTGGCGGTGAGTGGGCGCTGGCAGCGCCACTGCACGAGATCTTCGACTTCAAGTGCGACAGCTGCCGGCTGGTCTCCAACCTCTCCTGGGATTTCAAGGATTAAGCGCGTTCCCTGTACGCGATGCCATAAAAAAGAGCCTTGCCGCATGGCAAGGCTCTTTTCGTTCCGATGAGTAACTTTGGCTCGAACAGGCACTATTGCGGCAACGTCTCCAGCCGTTCCAGAAACGCCGGCAAAGAGGGCGCCAACGGCAGACGGCGGCCGGAATCGAGCCACTCCAGCCACACCTGACCACTCTCGTTATCCAGCGAGATGAGCGTCATCTCGTTGCGGGTGGTGGCAATAAAGATGGAGGGGGTTCGTTTTAGCTTGCGCAGCATCAGCAGGTGGCCGATGAGGTTCTCCTTGAGCAGGTCGAGATCTGCCTCGTTCCACGGCAGGATCAATTCAAGGCGCAGCCCCTTGAAAAGGCAGGGGATGGGGCGGCTGAACCAGTGCCCGAACAGGGCAATGGCGCCGGGATGAATTGTCAGCTCAAGGGCATCGGCCATGGCCGTAAAATCGGCGGGTTCGGGGCGATGGTGAGGGCGCCAGGCCACCCGACCATCGGCGGGCTCACCAAGCTGGCAGGGGGAACGCCAGTCCGCCTCCCACTCGCACAGGGGCAGGCCTCGTCTGGCCTCACCATCCCGTTGCCAGCGGGCAAAAAAGTGCTCCAGGGCAGACAAAACTTGATCCGACATCGAAAATCCCCACAATTGCTGGCAAAGTCCGCTATTGCACCACCAAACCCGGTAACAGACAAGGTTGCCAGCCGACCTAGTGACTCGGGAAACAGAACCCGGGATACAGAGAGGCCGACGCCCAAGCCAGACGGCTGCAACCATCCGGCCCTGCAATGGTCCGTTTCATTCCACTCATCATGAGCAGATTACGTGAGCAACCCTGTGAGCAAACAAGATAGATACGCCGGGGCCAGCGCCCTGACCGGCCTGAGCCTGGGCCAGCAATCCGATTACATCAGCCAGTACACCCCCTCCCTG
The DNA here is from genome assembly GCF_001728955.1 of Aeromonas sp. DNP9. Classification (NCBI taxonomy): domain Bacteria; kingdom Pseudomonadati; phylum Pseudomonadota; class Gammaproteobacteria; order Aeromonadales; family Aeromonadaceae; genus Aeromonas; species Aeromonas sp. DNP9. Next base: position 46,102 of record NZ_LYSQ01000004.1, read on the forward strand.
CTGCAGCCGGTTCCACGTAGCCTGAACCGGGATGATCTCCAGCTGGGCGATGATCTGCCCTTTAGCGGTTGCGATGTCTGGACCCTCTATGAGCTCTCCTGGCTCAATGCCAAGGGCAAGCCGATAGTGGCGGTGGGTGAAGTGGCCATTCCGGCCACCAGTGCGAACCTGATCGAATCCAAATCCTTCAAGCTCTACCTCAACTCCTTCAACCAGACCCGTTGCGACTCTATCGAGGCAGTCGCCGCCATGCTGACCAAGGATCTGAGCGCCTGTGCCGGCGAGACCGTCAAGGTGACCCTGTTCCCCCTCGACAAGGCGCCGCACCAGATTGCCCAGCTGCCCGGCGAGTGCATCGACGAGCAGGATATCGAGGTAGACAATTACGAGTTTGATGCGTCCCTGCTGCAAGGGGCCGCTGGCAGCGAGCTGGTCGAGGAGACCCTGCACAGCCACCTGCTCAAATCCAACTGTCTGGTGACCAGCCAGCCGGACTGGGGTTCCGTGGTGATCCGCTACAAGGGGCCGAAACTCGATCGGGAGAAGCTGCTGCGCTATCTCATCTCGTTTCGCCAGCACAACGAGTTCCACGAGCAGTGCATCGAGCGGATCTTTATCGACCTCAAACACTATTGCCAGCCTGAGCAGTTGACCGTCTATGCCCGCTATACCCGTCGCGGTGGCCTCGATATCAACCCGTTCCGCTCCGATTTCGAAGCCGTGCCCGCCAACCTGCGTCTGATCCGCCAATAAAGTCGAGCTGCGACAGAGAGGGCAGGTACACTGCCCTCCATGACTGGCAAAAAGGTTTCGATCGATGCTTTACGCAGCTGGGATAATGGGGCTGGATAATAAAATCCAGACGAAACCCACTTGCCGGCCACCAGCAAACCACAGTAAACGCTGGACTCGCAGGGGGGGGCTTGGATAACATGCCAACACCTCTGCGCCGTCCTTAATCCAATGAATCAACTGTTTTTTCTGGCCATGATGATGTCCTCCCTGTCAGCTCCGAATCTGGATCTGGACAAGGAGCAACTCTCTATCGATCTGCAACAAGCGCAATCGATGGTACTGACCGATCCTGCCAGATGCGTCCAGATCACCACAGCCTTCCTGACGCGCGCAGCCAACAATCCCCAGCAAATCATCAGCAATCGCCAGGAGTTCGGTTATCGCGAGCCCATCCTGAGTTACAGCACGGCGGCCCAGACCATAGGCGCCCATCTGCTCAAAGGGGAGTGTCTGCTGCAACTGGGCCAATATCAGGCCACCCAGCAAGCGCTCGACAAGGCGATGGCGCTGGCAGACAAAGAGCAACAACCGGAACTCAAGGCCCACGGCCTCTATCTCAAGATCCGCAGTCAGGCCCTCAAACCGGATAACCAGAGCACCAGCCGCGCCCTGATGGATCAACTGGACGAACAGCTGGCCGTCCCCACTCTCAAGCAGAGCCAGCTGCAGATTTATGGCCGCCTGCAACGCACCAGCTACGACATCGAGAACCAGCACTTCGATGATGCCAAGGCCCACTTGGCAGATGCGCGGATCTGGGCCGCCAAGACCCCCAATCCCCTCGCCAGTGCCTGGGTCAGCGCCATCAGCGGCGACCTTTATCGTGCGCTGCAGCAGCCACAGCTGGCGCTGGGGGAATATATCGATGCCCAACAACAGGCCAAAAGCCTCAATGACCCGCTCTTTCTCGGCCTGCTGTCGAACCAGATAGTGAAACTCTACCAGCAGGAGCAGGAGCCACAGAAAGCGCTGCAGTATGCCAATGAGGCGGCCAACTACTTCCACTCCATCGGCAACCCTTCCCTGCTGTGCGACTCCCTGATGGTGCTGGCGCGACTCAACCGCGAGCAGGGCGACCTCAATATGGCGCTGGTCTACTTCTTCAATGCCCTGGATCTGCTCGATGAGGGGAGCAACCGACCGCAAGCCTCTCTGCTCAAATACGAAATTGGCAAAACCTACCTGCAAAGCGGCAACCTCTCGCTGGCCAGCAACTACCTCAATGCGGCCCGTCAGTCCCACGAGCTGAGCGATGCCAAAGAGCCGCTCATAGATACCCTGCTGCTGCTCGGCGAGCTCTATCTGAAGAAACAGGAGGCCGCCATCGCCATCCTGCAGTTGGAGAACGCCCGCGCGCTGGCTAATCAGCTCGGCGATACCCGCCGCCAGTACGAGGTATTCCGCCTGTTGTCGCTTGCCTACGAGCAGAAGGGGTATCTGCGCCAGGCACTCGACAGCTACAAGCGCTTCCACCGTCTTGGCGAGGAGGTGCGCCAGCAGGAGCAAGCCATGGAGCAGGCGGCGATCCGCGACAACTATGTCCAGGTCGAGCGGGTACAACATATCAAGGAGCTGGAGCAGCGGCTTAACAACAGCCAGCATCAGCAGGAGCGCTATCTCTGGTCGAGCATCACCACCAGCCTGCTGCTGGCGCTCTTTATCTACCTCTTCTTCACCCTCTGGCTCAAGCTGCGTACTGCCCGCCTGCAACTGAAACGGACCAATGAGGCCCTGCTGATCGAGCCACGCTCGGGGCTGGCCAACTGGCAGCGGCTAATGAACCGCTGGCCGAGGGAGATGGCAAAGCGCCAGCTGAAATCGGATCGCTGGTACCTCAGCGAACAGCCCTCCAGCGAGTTCGATGACAAGCTGCACTATCTGCTGTTCCGGGTGCCTTTCCTGGTCAATACGCTGGAGCGCCACGGCTATCAGGCCAGCAGAGAAATCGAACAGGCCTTCGGTGCCTATATGGACACCCTGACCCCGCAAGATGGCCGTATCTATGACTTGCGTGAAGGACACATGCTCTATGTGGTGCCACAGCGCCACGTCACCAACCTGCATCAACTGGCGGGAGACCTGCTGACCGCCATCGCCGCCTTTCCTTGCAACTATCCGCTGGATCGCCAGATCAGCCTCGGGATTGTCAGTCACCCCTTCCTGCCGAAAGCGGCGACCGCGCTCGATCACAATGGCCTGTTTGACCTCTGCTATCTCGCCCTGTCGGGAGCCATTCAGCTCAGTGAAAAATGCCAGCAAAACGCCTGGTTGGAGCTGGCTGCGATCGATTGCCAACAAGCGGCATTTTTTAATGGAGATGTGTGGCAATGCGGCCTGATGGCAATTGACAAGGGACTGGTAAAAGTCAATTCTTCTCATGAAAAGCAATGGGTTAATTGGCCCAGCCTTGCAAGGAAGCCTGCAGCCGATAACCACCAGGAAATAATGTAGATAACAGGCGAGGATCGAAACCAGGTTCGACCACTGTTGCTATCCAACACCAAAAACAATAATGACAACAGGGCGACCTGATAATGAATGACATCGCTGCCGTAGCAGGACAATTGGCAAGACTCAGGGAATCCCTTCAGCAGAAACAGCTGGAACTCGACGGCGTGCTGTCGTTTTCCGATGCAGAGCGTGCTCGCGGCATCCAGTTTATCAACAAGTTGATGCTCTCCTGCCGTGGCTTCGACCGCGAGCTGGACAATCGCTTCGCCAAGCTCAAGCAGAAACTGGATAACAATCCCGCATTTACCTCGCTGGACGCCGACCTGCTGGCCATTGAAAAATTGCTACAGCAGCACAGCAATGCGCTCGAAGAGTCGATCACCCTGACTCAAACTGCCATCGATCTTGGTTCCAAACAGCTGAAAACCATCAAGGGCTTCCCGGAAGAGACCCGCAAGTCCCTCAAGGAATTTCTGGCAAGTCCCGCCGGTTACGGCATTGCCGATCACCAGAAGAAGGTGATCAAGCTGCTGGAGTTCTACCAGCAGGCGATCAAGATCCAGCTGCTGCCAAGTCAGCCCCTGTTGGCACCTTCAGGTGCAACTCAACAAGAAAGCGATACTGCCAGCAACGATGGCCAGCCCGATGCCGACCCGTTTGATCTCAAGGATCACGCCCGTATCGCCGATGAGCTGCAGCGACTTATCACCGAACTCGACTTTGCCGGCGCCATCGGCGAGAGCCTGAGCGACATTCGCCGCCAACTGCTGATCGGGATCAACCCTGCCCTGCTGGCGGAAACCTGCCTGCAGGTGATCGAGCTCATCATCGAAGGCACCCGTGAGGAGCGTAAAGCCTCTCGCGCCTTCCTCAGCTCTCTCAACGAGAGCCTGTCCGCAGTACATGTCGGCTTTACCGAATCCCTCGATGAGGGGCGCGCGCTGCAAAACGAAACCCGAGAGACCCGTGAGGCACTGGTCAACGAGTTGCAGGCGATCGATCACTCTCTGGCCAGCCATAACTCCATCGATGCGCTCAAGCGCGCCATCTCCGGCCATATGGGCGCCATCAACCTGCTGCTTCAAGAACGGGAAAGTACCGCAGCACGGGAACGTCACCTGCTCACCCGCCTCTCCACCATGGAGTCCAAGCTGCGCTTGATGAAGGAAGAGACCGCCGAGTACAAGAAGCGGCTGACCATTCAAAAACACAAGCTGTTCCTCGATAGCCTGACCCAGGTACACAACCGGGCCGCCCTCGATGAACGGCTGGAGCAGGAGTACAAACGTTGGCTTCGTTACCGCACTCCGCTCTGCATGGCGATCATCGACATCGATCACTTCAAGAACATCAATGACAACTACGGCCATATGGCGGGTGACAAGGCGTTGAAAGTGGTCGCCAAGGCGCTGCAAAGCGCGCTGCGTGACACCGACTTCATCGCCCGTTTTGGTGGGGAAGAGTTCGTGGTGTTGTTGCCCAACATTAACCCGGACAAGTTCCAGAAGCCGCTGGAGACCCTGCGCCAGACCATCAAGAGCATCCCGTTCCGTTTTCGCGATGCCAAGGTGGAGATCACCATCTCCATCGGCGCAACCCTGTTCAAGGATGGGGACAACCCGTCAGATGTGTTTGAACGGGCGGACAAGGCACTCTACCACTCCAAGCACACCGGTCGGGATCAAGTGACACTGGCCTGACAAGCGGCGAAAAAAACAGCGAACAGTCGTCGCCCTATTTCCCTCTACCCTCTGTTACCACTACTATCGATCTCAGGGGATGCAACATAGCGTCCCCTTTTCTCCCCAGGGAAAAACACAACGATAACAAGTGAGTAAAGGGGAACCTATGATTACGCACATCAATCCCGTCGGCAGCATGGATTTGCTGTCACAGCTTGAGGTGGATCGCCTCAAGCAGACTGCCTCCAGCGATATCTATCAACTGTTTCGCAACTGCTCGCTGGCAGTGCTCAATTCCGGTAGCCATACCGACAGCTCCAAGGAGATACTGGAGCGCTTCAAATCGTTCGATATTCATGTGATCCGGCGCGAGCGCGGGGTCAAGCTGGAACTGTTCAATGCCCCCGAGCACGCCTTTGTCGATGGCGAGATCATTCGCGGCATTCAGGAGCACCTCTTCTCGGTGCTGCGCGACATTCTCTATGTCTCCAATCAGCTCGAGTCCAACCGCCAGGTCAATCTGACTAACTCCACTCATATCTCCAACGTGGTGTTCGCCATCCTGCGCAACGCCAAGGTGATTCTGCCAGGCGCCGACCCCAACCTGATCGTCTGCTGGGGTGGCCACTCCATCAACGAGATCGAATACCAGTACACCCGCGCCGTGGGCAGCGAACTGGGCTTGCGTGAGCTGAACATCTGTACCGGCTGTGGCCCTGGCGCCATGGAGGGCCCGATGAAGGGGGCCGCCGTCGGCCATGCCAAACAGCGGGTGCGCAACGGGCGCTACATCGGCCTGACCGAGCCCTCCATCATCGCGGCCGAACCGCCCAACCCCATCGTCAACGAGCTGGTGATCCTGCCGGATATCGAGAAACGGCTGGAAGCCTTCGTGCGCCTCGGCCATGGCATCATCATCTTCCCGGGCGGGGTCGGCACCGCCGAAGAGCTGCTCTATCTGCTCGGCATCATGATGCATCCGGCCAACGAGCGGCAGCCGATGCCTATCATCCTGACCGGCCCGAAAGAGAGTGCCGACTACTTCCGAGCCATCGACGACTTCATCAAGGCGACCCTGGGTGAACCGGCGACCAAGCTCTACCGGATCATTGTCGGCGATGCACCGGAAGTGGCCCGGGTGATGAAGGAGGCGATGCCGAAAATCCGCGAATATCGCAAATCGGTCGGCGATGCCTACTCTTTCAACTGGTCCCTCAAGATTGAGCCGGAGTTCCAACTCCCCTTCGAGCCGGATCACGCCAGCATGGCCAGTCTGGATCTGCACCGCAACCAGCCGCCCCAGTTGCTGGCCGCCAACCTGCGTCGTGCCTTCTCCGGTATCGTCGCCGGCAACGTCAAGGAAGGGGGCATTCGCGCCATCGAGAAGAAAGGCCCCTTCAAGCTGCATGGCGACAAGGAGCTGATGCACCTGATGGACAAGCTGCTGGAGAGTTTCGTCAAGCAGCAGCGGATGAAGCTGCCGGGCAGTCAGTATGTGCCCTGCTACGAAATCGTCCGCTAGGGTACAGATACATCATCGACAGAGGGGCGCATCGGCGCCCCTCTTTATTTGCGCTATGCCTTCCCAACCGCCATCAATCCCCCATAAGGCGAGCGGTTTGTTACAATGGGGCGTCCCGACCGCCAAGAGTGCCCCATGTCAACTATCCGGCCACACCTGCTCATCATCGATGCCCTCAACCTCATTCGCCGTCTGCACGCGGTACAGGCCCAGCAGGCACTGACCCCTGCCCAGGCGCTGGTTGCAACCCGCGCCAACCTTATCAATACCTGCCGCAAGCTGCTGGCCAATAGCGAACCGACCCATGTCATTGCCGTGTTTGATGGCGAGGTGCATAGCTGGCGCAAAGAGGTCTATCCGGCCTACAAGGAGGGGCGAACTCCCATGCCCCCCGAACTGCGTGAAGGGCTGGCGACCCTGCAGGATGCCTTTTGGGAGTGCGGGGTCGATGCCCTGCTCTCCGAGACCGATGAAGCGGATGACCTTATCGCCACTCTCGCCTGCGGCATCGCCAGCCATGGCCATCAGGCGACCATCATCTCCACCGACAAGGGGTTCTGCCAACTGATCTGCCCGCAGATCCGGGTGCGCGACTACTTCAACAAACGCTGGCTGGATGCGGCCTTCGTCCAGCAGCAATATGGGGTAGCACCTAATCAGCTGGTCGACTTCTGGGCCCTGACCGGTATCAGCGGTTCCAATATCAAGGGGGTTCCGGGGATCGGCCCCAAGACCGCCACCCAGCTGTTGCAGCAATATGGCACTCTGGCAGCCATGCTCGAGGTCTGCCAGCAAGAGGACGCCGCCAAGCCACTGATCAAACTGCGCCAGCATCAGGATGAGGCCCTGCTGGCCCAGCGGCTGGTGCACTTGCAGCGGGATATTCCGCTGGGATTCAACCTGCGGGACATCCGCTACCCGCCCCAGCCAGACTAAAGTGCCGAACAAAAATGCAGGTAAGGGCGTGAACCATGACGAGACTCACCCTCGCTGTTGATAAAAGTGAGTAGAATGTAAAGGAATGTGGTTGGTTTGCTGAGTAAATGCTATAAAGCAGCCCCATCCTCCCCTATACCCTGGAAGTGGAACCCTCTCATGTCCAAAAGAAAAATTACCGTGATCCCCGGTGACGGCATCGGCCCCAGCATCATTGAATCAGCCATCCAGATCCTGACCCATGCGGGCTGTGATTTTGAGTACGAATACGCTGATGCGGGTCTGGTTGCCCTCGAGAAGCATGGCGAGCTGCTGCCCCAGGCTACCCTGGATCTGATTGAGAAGAACAAGGTGAGCCTGAAAGGGCCATTGACCACACCGGTCGGCGGCGGTTTTACCTCCATCAACGTCTCCCTGCGCAAGAAGTTCAACCTCTACGCCAACGTGCGTCCGGTCATCTCCTTCAAGGGCACCAGAAGCCGTTACGACAACATCGACATCATCACGGTGCGTGAAAACACCGAAGGGATGTACTCGGGTGCAGGTCAGAAGCGTAGCGATGACAACAAGAGTGCCGAGGCGATGAGCATCATCACCCGCGAAGGGGCCGAGCGCATCGTCAAGTTTGCCTTCGAGCTGGCTCGTCAGGAAGGGCGCAAGAAGGTCACCATCATCCACAAGGCGAACATCCTCAAGTCGACCTCCGGCCTGTTCCTCGAAGTGGCACGTGAAATCGCCAGCCACTACCCGGATATCCAGAGCGAAGAGATGATCGTCGATGCCGCCTGCATGAACCTGGTGATGTACCCGGAGCGTTTCGATGTCATGGTCACCACCAACCTGTTCGGCGACATCCTCTCGGATCTCTGCGCCGGTCTGGTTGGCGGCCTTGGCATGGCGCCTGGCGCCAACATCGGCGATGGCGCGGCCATCTTCGAAGCGGTCCACGGTTCTGCGCCTGACATAGCTGGCAAGAATATCGCCAACCCGACCTCGGTGATCCTCGCCTCCATTCAGATGCTGGAGTACCTCGGCATGCAGGATAAAGCAGAGCGGATCCGCGAGGCGGTGCGAGCTACCATCGAATCCGGTGATCGGGTCACCCGCGATCTGGGTGGCACGGCTTCCACCAGCGAATTCACCCAGGCCATCATCGATCGCCTGTGAGTTAATTCATTGATTTTAAAAGGGAGCTTCGGCTCCCTTTTTTATATTTCCGAATCCTTTGCCACTCCCCGAACAGCAACTATGTTCAATAGAGAAGAAGAACAGGGAGTGTTTTTCATGAAGGGATACGGGTGCTATCTGGTGTCGGGTCTGCTGCTGGTGTGTGGCACTGCCAGTGCTTTCGAGCAGGATCAACAGACCCAAACCGCCAAACTGCCACAGCAGGAAAAACGGACTGCCACCGAGGTATGGCGCTCGAGCCTGAATACCAACGACCTGCTCAAGGCACCCAAACCCCTGTCGTTTGGTATTGAAGTCTCCACCGACAACTTTGGTAATCAAAAGATCACCTCCTACCCGCAGCTTAATCTGACCCCGGAAAAAAGCGTCAGTCTGTCGGTCGAACGCTTCAGACCCAAGGTCAAGTTCAAGGCTGGCGGAATGAACACCGCCCTCAGGCTGAGAGGAGACGGGATAAAGATGCAATTCAATCCGGTCGACAAAACCATCCCGCTGCAGATCGAGATCAAGGTGACCGACGACGAATCCTCCCTGCGCCTCGATTACCGTTTCTGATAGTTTCCGGCAGCCGAATAGCAAAAGGCCGACAGGTTTCCCTGTCGGCCTTGGTATTTATCGTACGGGCAGAACTGCTACATCACGCCTTGGGCTCGAGTTTGGAGACCCAGTACTTGTTGTAAACATGCACGGTGATCTCTTCTCGATCGTGATAGAGCTGCTTGGCCTGGATCACGAACGCGTTGTCGATCTCCTTGAGCATCTCGCGCAGCACTTCGATATTGTGTACCGATTCAGCATAGCGCTTCTTCATCGGCAGCTTGAGGTTGAACATCGCCTCCTGGCAGTCACCCTCACGGAACCAGTCCGCAATCATGTGAACGACCCGCGCCGGTTTATCGACCATGTCGCACACCAGCCAGTAGGTGTTCTTCTTGCTCGGACGCCAGACGAAACCATCATCCCGGATATGCTTGACCTGACCGGTATCCATCAGGGATTGGGCCATCATGCCGTTGTCGACCGCCGTCACCATCATGCCACGGCGCACCAGCTGATAGGTCCAGCCACCCGGGCAGGCGCCCAGATCCACCGCCTTCATGCCTGAACAGAGACGCACATCCCACTCTTCCCGCGGCACGAACACGTAAAACGCCTCCTCCAGCTTGAGGCTGGAGCGGCTCGGTGCATCGGCCGGGAAGCGCAAGCGCGGGATCCCCATGTGGAATCCGGAGTTGTTGAACGAATAGGAGTAGCCCAGCAACACGTGATCATTGGCCATGAAGAAGGCGTGGAACACCGGACGGTTTGGCGTCTCCTTCTTGGTCAGGATCTCGTTGCTGCGCAGCGCCTGACGAAGCGGCACGGTGAACTTGCGGCAAAAGGCTGACAGCTCTTTCGCTTCGTTGGTGTCCGCGGTTTCGACCCGCAGATCACCGCAAATGGTGTAGTCACTCACCGCCTCAAGGATGGGGGAGATCCTGTCCGCAACATCCAGATCCTTCAGCTCATGGGTGACCACCAGCATCTGGCGGATGAAGATGAGCTCCCGGAATGGCAGCTTGCGAGCCAGCAGGTCCGCCTGCTCCTCGTCATACAGTTCGAAGATCACATAACCGCTGTCGTCCTTGACCCGGGCGAAACCGTAGCACTGCATGTTACCGGCACGCTCGGTGATCTCTGCAGCCGCCTCTTTCTCAAAACCGGGGCGGCAATAAAGCAGCAGATTATTCATTTTTTCCTCCAAGACGACAGCCACCCCAGCAGAGGGCCGCCCATCCCAACATAAAACAGAGGCCACCGGCCGGGGTAATCAACCCCAGCCCCTTGCTGCCAAGCAGCACCATGGCGTAAATACTGCCGGAAAATCCGATGATCCCCAGCACAAAAGCGGTGCCAGCCAGGTGGATCACCTTGCTGCGCACACCACACCAGCCCAGAACCAGCAGGGCCAATGCGTGAAAAAACTGATATTGCACGGCGGTATTGAATGCCGCCAGACGCTCGGGCGTAATGCCGGTCGCCGCCAATCCATGGGCGCCATAAGCCCCCAGCATGGTGGCCGTCAACCCGAAGAGACCGGCCAGTATCAGCCAATGTCGATGGATCTGCATCCTCACTCTCCCTCTCTCATCAAGGCTGGCAATAAAGCCAACCCTCTCGTGCTATCCATGCCGGGCCACAAAATGGCTGATGGCCGCCGCTGCATGCTGCATATTATTCTGCTCACTCACGCCACTGGCTTTTCGCGGTTTGAAACCATGATCACCATCGGTCAACCAATGGACCGATACGGCAGGTGAGAAGGGGAAATCGGCCAGTTCGGCGCGACTACCGAAGGTATCGCGCTCCCCCTGCAACAGCAGAGTTGGCACTGCAATATGCTTGAGTACCTCGCCTCGCCAGCTGTCGGGCTTGGCCGGAGGGTGGAAAGGATACCCGAGAATGAGCAATCCTGCAGCATTCATCTCACCCTCGCCGTCGCTATACAGTTCCGCCGCCATCCGCCCGCCCATCGACTTGCCCGCCAGAAACAGCCGTGGATGGGCAAACTCGCGGATCATATCGCGCCAATGGGCTAGCAGCACAGGTGCTCTGTCCGGCGGGCGGCGCTTGCCATCCTGTGCTCGCCTGGTCATGTAGGGAAAGTTGAAGCGCACCACTTCGATGTCGGGGCCAGCCAGCAGGCGTGACAACTCGGCAAGAAAGACATGATCCATCCCCGCGCCTGCCCCGTGGGTCAGCAAAATGCGAACGGGGGCATCAACTGCCCCCTCGCGGATCACCTCATGCATCGGCGAGCCTTGCCCTGCGACGCGCCTCTTCCTGCTCCACCAGCTCCAGCATCCAGTCGCGGAAGGCAACGATCTTGCCCTGATCCGACTGTTGTTCCTGGCACACCAGATAGAAGGCATTTTTGCTCACCAGCACCTGCTCGAATGGGCAGATCAGGCGGCCGGCCTCAATCTCGGGCTGAGCCAGCACGCTGTGGCCAAGCGCCACCCCCTGGCCGTGGATCGCAGCCTGGATCACCATGGTGGAGTGGCTGAAGATGGGCCCCTGGTTGACGTTGGGGGCATCGATATCGAGCTGGCGGAACCAGGCCTTCCAGTCGCGGCGGGAGGTATCGTGCAGCAGGGTATGAAGAGTCAAATCTTGCGGCGTACGCAGTGGCTTGGGCCCGGTCAGCAGCAAGGGGGAACAGACCGGGATCAGGTATTCGGTATGCAGCTTGTCCGAGCGCAGACCCGGCCAGTTTCCGCGCCCGTAGTAGATGGCCACATCCACATCGTCGGTGAGCGACCCTTCGTCGAGATCGACCGCCTTGATCCGCACATCGATATCGGGGTGGCGCTCGCTGAACTTCACCAGCCGCGGCACCAGCCACTGGATGGCGAAACTCGGCTGCAAACTGACGGTCAAGGCCCCCTTGGCACTACGCGCCAGCAACTTGTCGGTCGCCTCAGAGATGGAGGCAAAGATGTCCTTGATATCCAGAAAATAGCCCTGCCCCTCTTCGGTCAGCAACAAGGAGCGGTTTTTGCGGCGGAACAGCTTGATGCCAAGATACTCCTCCAGCGCCTTGATCTGGTGACTGATGGCAGCCTGAGTCACAAACAACTCTTCTGCTGCGCGGGTAAAGCTTAAGTGACGAGCCGCTGCTTCAAACGCCTTGAGGGCATTGAGCGGGGGTAAACGACGAGACATGACACCAGCCGACGATGAGTTTTTCTAATGGGGCGCATTATAATTTGTCGGTTGCGGGTCGACCAGTGAATAAACATAATTCGCCCAGCAATCAGTCGTCATATGGCTCACATTTTCTACTACGTGTTGGTTTACATGTGTTTTTAGTGAGTCTTTCGACTGTGATTGTGGTGTTGTGTTTCTTCCTCTGCGGGAAGAGGGGCTCAAATCTCACCGGTTTGACCCAGTCTGTCATCTGAATGTGTTTGGCGCCTCCAGCTGGATGGCGCCTTTTTTCATCCTTTCTATACCTTGAACTGCCCCACCAGCTGCTGCTGCTTGTCCGCCAGCGCAGAGAGCTCGCGACCATTTTCGGCGGAGGTCGCCGCCTCGGCCCGGATGGTATGGCTCACATCGCGAATGTTGCTGACGTTGCGGTTGATCTCGTCCGCCACCCGGCTCTGCTCCTGCGCCGCTCGGGCAATCTGCTCGTTCATCTGATGGATGGTGGAGACCGACTGGATAATCTGCTCCAGCACCTGCACCGAGAGATCCACCTTGGCGAGGGTCTCGTCAGCCTGTCCATGACCATCGCGGATCGCCTTGACCACGGCGCCGGTACCGGATTGCAGTTGGCTGATCAGGGTCTGGATCTCGACGATGGCATTCTGGGTGCGACCGGCCAGATTACGCACCTCATCGGCCACCACGGCAAAGCCACGGCCCTGCTCACCGGCCCGTGCCGCTTCAATAGCCGCATTCAGCGCCAGCAAGTTGGTCTGCTCGGCAATTCCCTGGATCACGATAAGAATGTCATTGATATTGTCGCTGTTGGCGGAGAGTCGCTCCACCACCGGCTGGGCATCGTTGATGATGGTCATCAGCTTGCGCATCGCCTCCTGGGTGTCGGCAACGACATATTTGCCCTCTTGCGCTGCAGCGTCAGTGGTGTTGGCGGCTGCCACCGCCGAGCCGGCATTACCGGAGACCTGCAACGCCGTGGCGCTCAGCTCTTCAAATGCCGTCGCCACCAGATCGATCTCCTGATACTGGGCCTGCATGCCACTGCTGGTGCGCTCGGCCACTTGCGCGGCTCGCTCGGCACTGTTGCGCGTACCGGAGACGGTATCAATCACCTGACTGATGGTAGATTGCAACTTGTTGAGGAAGCTGTTGAACCACTTGGCCAGCTCGCCGATCTCGTCTTGCCGCTGGATCTCGATACGCTGGGTCAAATCCCCCTCGCCGCTGGCGATATCCTTGAGGCGGGCAACCACGGCGCGGATGGGCGCCACAATCTGGCGCGCCATCAACCAGATAAAACTCAGGGCCACCAGCGAGATCAGCACTCCGATCGACAGCTGCGAGACCACGCTGCGATTGGCCTCACTGGCCAGCTCATCTTGCAGTTGCTGGGCCGAGGCCAGCACTACGGCCCGAGGCAATTCAATGTAGATGCCCCATTTACGGTCGGTGCCACGCATGGATACCGGGACAAAGGTCTGCAACAGGGTGCCATCGCTGCTCCAGCGAGTCAGCTCCTGACCCCGACTGAGCCAGCCTTTCAGCTCGCTGGCCAGCCCCTGATACTTCTGATCCAGCCCGCGTCCCATGGTCACATCAAACTCATCGGCTCCCGCCACGCGCCCCTCGTGACTGACCAGCAAGATTCTGCCCTTGCCGTCATAGAGCTCCTTGTCCATGGAACTGACCAGACTCTGCAAGGTAGCCAGCGAAATATCGACCCCGACCATCCCCAGCAAGGTCTCCTGCTCCAGCAGTGGGACCGTCACCGAGGTCATCAATATCTGTTTATCGCCCACATCGTCCAGATAGGGCTCCAGCAGGCAGAGGGCCCGGGTGCGAATGCTGCAGCGATACCACTCGTTTTCGATGCCACCAGCCTCGGTCGGGCTCTCATCGGCCAGAACATCTTCATTCTGCACTTCCGGCTCAATCTTGCCGTTGTCGTAGGCCCAGTAACTGGAAAAACGCCCCTTGTCGTTGGAACCCAGCGCCGTTGAGCCCTGATAGTTGCTGTCTTCCCCATCCAGCTGATCAGGCTCGAACACCGCATAGACACCAAGCAGATTGGTCGATGAGGCAACGGCATCGTGCAGTTGCTGATTGACGGCGCTGCGCAGCGCCTCCGAATGGACAAAGTTCTCGGCCGCATTCTTGCGCTGGAACAACACGCTCTCCGCCAGCAAACTGGCGCGGAAATAGGCTTCATCGAGATAGCTGGTCACCTTGGCCGCCTGCTCCGACCCCATCGCCTTCATCCAGTTCTCGGCAGACTGCTGCGCCTCGTGCATGGTGGCTTGCCGCACCTGCTGTTGCATCTTGTTCGCGTTGTAAATCGAGGAGGCAACCAGAGCGGCGGCTGTCACCAACAGACAGCAACCGGCGATCAGGGTAATCCGACCCTGGACAGAAAGAGCGCTCATGCCAATATTCCTACGTCATATAAATATGGATAGATTATCGACTTTATAAACAAAAACTTAACTCTCTCACAGCAAATCCAGCGAGAGTTGATTAACTTCACCCTCTTTTGGCAAACCCACCACCAAGCCCAGCAGGCGAACCGAACGCCCTTGCGCCCGCTGTAGCCCCTCTTTGAGCAGGGGAACGAACAAGGCTGGCTGATAGCCCCCCTGACTGCGATAGACGGTGGTCTGGTGGAAGTCGGCAAACTTGAGTTTAATCCCCTGCCCCATCACCTGCTCGGCAGGGCACGCCAACTGAAATCGCCGCTCAAGCTCCGGCAGCAGTTGCTGCAATACCCTCAGGCAGGCGGCTTCGTCACAAACATCGCTCGCCAAAGTGGTCTCCACCCCGATGGTTTTGCGGATCCGGTGCGCCTGTACCGGCTGTTCATCCAGCCCCCAGATCCGGGTCGTCAGCATCTCCCCCAGTTTGCCAAAACGATTGCACAGCTCTTGTGCCGACAAGGCCCGCGCATCCTCACAGGTGTAAAGCCCCTGCGCCTCCAGCCGCTCGGCAGTCTTGCGCCCTACCCCGGGCAGTTTGCCGAGGGGCAACTGGCAGACAAACTCGGCCACTTCGTCGGGACGAATGACAAACAGACCATCAGGTTTGCGCTGCTCCGAGGCGAGCTTGGCGAGAAACTTGTTGGGGGCCACTCCGGCCGAAGCGGTCAATCCCAGTTCGGTAACAATGGCTTGCCGGATCTCTTGTGCCATCAGGGTGGCACTGCCACCACAACAGCGACTGTGGGTCACATCGAGGTAAGCCTCGTCCAGCGATAGCGGTTCAACCTGATCGGTATAACGGAGGAAAATGGCCCTGAGCTGACGGGAGATATCCTTGTACACCGCCATTCGCCCAGGGATCAGTACCAACGGCGGGCAGAGTTTTTTCGCCAGGGCGCTCGGCATGGCGGAGCGCACCCCGAACCGGCGCGCCACATAGTTGCAGGTCGAGATGACGCCGCGCCGCTCGGAGGCCCCACCGATGGCGAGCGGCACCTCCCGCAACGCCGGATTGTCCCGCATCTCCACCGCGGCAAAAAAGCAGTCCATGTCGATATGGATGATCTTGCGCATACCACTGTATAAATAAACAGACATGGCATCATCTTACCCCAAGGATAACCGCAGCTCTATCTCTCGTTGCGGCTAAAATAGTAGACTCCAAGGAGACCTTTACTACCACAATGACAAGGAGCGTTCGGGATGAAATATCTTTGGCTGGGACTCTGTTTGCTGCCTTTGACCGGCATCGGCAAGAACAACCCGACGGCAGAGTGCCGCTGGCTGTACGACCGGATTGAGATACTGGAACAGGCCATCAAGAAAGGGGACAAGCTCGGCACAGAGCAAGAATTGGCACGCTGGAAAACTGAGTACAACAAAAAACAGTGCTCACAGTACGACTACTGAGCCGGACAAGATGGCGTGACCGACAACGGCAGATAACAAACGGGCTCCGATCAAGATGACCGGGGCCCGTTTTCAAAGCATGGCCAGCTTGATTCTGCAGCAGAGTGCGCTCAAGGCAGCACCATAGGGCCAGCCACGGCGGTAGCCACGTCATCCCCGCGCAGCACCCGAACCAGTTCAAGGGCAAACTCGATGGCACTGCCCGGCCCCTGACTGGTGATAAGGCGATGAGCCTCATCCCTGACTAACCGCTCACGTGACAGCTGCGATGTCGGTAGTCGGGACTGAAAGCCGGGATGACAGGTGACGATGGCATCACCCAGCAGAGCGTGATGTTGCAACACCACCACAGGGGCGGCGCAGATGGCAGCGCGCCAGCGACCAAGAGCGGCCTGCTCTTTGAGCAGATCGATGGCCAGCGGGGTATCGCGGATCACTTCGCTGCCGGGCAGCCCACCGGGTACCACGATGGCTTCAAAGTCCCGACGGGTCAGCTCGTCGATATGACAATCGGCCACCAGCTGTACCCCGCGCGATGCTTTCACCTGCCGCGATCCGGCAGGGCAACAAGAGGCCAGCACCACCTCGATGCTGGCGCGCACCAGGGTATCGACAATCGCCACCGTCTCTATCTCTTCTGACCCGGGGGCCACCAGCACCAGTACACTCACGTTCGCCTCCTTGCAGCTTGTTCTGCCATGTAAAAGATCAGACGGCCTGACTCTTCTCTTTGATCGCCTGATAGAGACCCTGATTGACCGGCACGGCGATGCCATGCCGGGCAGCCTTGGCCAGCAGGAAACCAGTGATGGCCTCAATCTCGGTCTCGCGTCCCTGCTCCATATCCTGATACATGGAGGAGTAATTGTCAGCGGTCAGCTCCACCACTGTCATCACCCGACGCTGCAACTCCTCTGCCGTGGTCGCAATCCCTTCGGCGCACATCACATCCGCCACTTCCACGCAGATCTGCTGCAGGGCATCGGCAAAACGGGGGCCAGCCAGCTCGCCATTTTTCAGCTTGTAGAGAGCCGTCAGGGGATTGATGGCACAGTTGATGGCCAGCTTTTGCCACTGGCGCGCCAATACCAGCTCATCCCAGCCAGCCTGGCCCAGTGCCAGCGCCAGCTCATCCGCGAGCGCGGCATGGGTCTTGGCGGCATCGTTGATCGGGCCAAGCCAGGTTTCCCCCTTGCCAGTATGACGGAAGACAAAATGGCCGCACTGCATGGCGCCATGGCTGGTGACACCGGCAATCACCGGATTGTGCGGGAACATCTCGGCCACCTGCTCGGCAATGCCCATCCCGTTGTGCAGCAGCACGATCGGCACGCCGGCATCGAGCTTACCCACCAGCGGCGTCAGTGCGGCAATCACCTGACTGGCCTTGGTCATCACCAGCAGACGCTGGATCTTGCCGGGTTTGCTGACAAACCCGCGCTCGATATTGAGCAGCTGGACATGCCCCTCCAGCGAGGTGAAATCGATCCCCGGATGGAGCGTGGACTTATGATGTTCGCGCAACAAGACACGGGTGGATTGACCACTCTGGGTCAGCAGGGAGGCAAAAACGCCACCGAGGGCGCCACAACCCAACAGTGACCACTTCGGAGTAACGGGTGGAATAACGGGCTGTCGGGAATTTTTTAATCCGCTTGGCATGGTGTGACTCTGTCAGGGTAAGGGTTGCAATCCTCTCAACCTGTTACCGGGGATAAGTGAAGATGTCGCTGGTGGACACTAACGGGTCCACCCGTCCTGTGCGCAGGGGATTCTAGCAGAGCAACCCCATCAAAATCAGCAAATTTGCCCGTTTTCTGGTAGATTTGCCCCCCGATAACGCAACATGAGGAGCTCCGGCTATGCCGTCATTCGATATTGTCTCTGAAGTCAAAATGAACGAGGTGTTGAACGCCGTCGACAACGCCAATCGTGAACTGGCCACCCGTTTCGATTTTCGTGGGGTAGAAGCCAGCTTCGAGTTGAGCAAGGAAGAGGTAAAGCTGGAAGCCGATGCCGATTTCCAGCTCAAGCAGATGGTCGAAATCTTGCGCGGTGCCCTGCTCAAGCGCAACATCGAAAACAGCTCCATGGAAGTGGGTGACTCCGTTCACTCCGGCAAACGCTTCCACCTGACCGTCAAGTTCAAACAGGGGATCGAGAAAGAGATCGCCAAGAAGCTGGTCAAGCTGATCAAGGACTCCAAGATCAAGGTACAGGTCGCCATCCAGGGTGATGAAGTACGTGTCACCGGCAAGAAGCGTGACGATCTGCAAGAGACCATGGCACTGGTCCGTGGCGCCGAACTGGGTCAACCGATGCAGTTCCAGAACTTCCGCGACTGATTTATCCACTCAGCCGTGGCGCACTTGATGACTCGCGCCACGCTATCTACATCGCGGCCATAAAAAAACCGGAGCAGATGCTCCGGTTTTTTGTACCCCAAGTTTTATTAGAACTTGTAGGTAACAGAGAAGTAGTGGCTGAAGCCAGTGCTCTTCCAAGGAGTACCATCGTATGCAGTGGAACCATCTTTGGTACCATAAGCATCCATAAAGTACTTCAGACCGTAACCAACGGCATAACGATCGGAGTGCCAGTAGATACCGTGGAAAGTAGCCAGGTTGTCGCTGGTACGGTCAGCACGGTCATGGGTATCCAGACCGAACTGATAATCCAGATAGCCTTGGTAGGAGACAAAGCTGCCATTGCCGAAGGTGTAGAAGGGCTTGAACCAGTTCATGGAGAACTGATAACCGTTCCAGTCGCCTTCTTCTTCAGTAAAGAACTGGTTCTCAGTGGAATGACGGGCATACAGGTTCATACCTACCTTGCCAAACCAAGGAACCATCACATCGGCGCCCAGACCAATCTGATTTTCCATCTGCTTGTCGCCGACGTTGTTCAGGTTGGCAATGTAGAGTTCTTGCACAGGACCAAAGGAGAGATCTTTACCGGTCAGAGCATCCAGAGACATGCGCGGCGCAAACTTCATGAACAGGTTCTGACCATGGTGTTTGTTGCTGTGGCGGGAGTCGAAAATATCGAATACGTCGACATAGCCGTACAGATCAAACAGGCCGGAGCGACCACCGAATTCCATTTCAAAATAGGTATCGTTGTAGTCCTCTTCACCGGTGGTGAAAGGGCGCTGGTCGATGGTGTGCATTACGTTGAACTGCATCCACTTGTAATCATTCTTGTGGATATCACCGCTGTAGTCAGCAGCGAAGGCCGGGGTAGCGGCAGCAGCCAGCAGACCGGCAGCGATCAGAGTCTTGGTAAATTTGGCCATTTTATTGGTCTCTTGTGCGTTAGTTGAGGTTTTCCGTAGCCTGCCCACAAGGAGCGAGAGGGATTCTAATCAAATAAAATTGGGGGTGAAACAACTTCTCGGGAACTTTATCCGGAAGTGTGAATCTAATCACCCCCGATTCTACGCAAACGCTTGCTATTTGTCAGCCGTTGAGAGCAACTCACTCCCTTTTCTGGCGACAAGCACAATCAACAACAACACGGGCAAGCCCAGTAAACTGGTTCCGACAAAGAAGGCACTGTAGCCAATCTGCTCCACAACCTGCCCGGAAAAACCGGCCAGCAACTTGGGTAGCAGTAACATTACCGAGCTGAACAGGGCGTACTGAGTGGCCGAAAATGCCACATTGGTCAGGCTGGAGAGATAGGTCACGAAGGCTGCGGTCGCGATACCGGCACTGAGGTTATCCAGCGAGATGATCAGCGTCAGCAGTTCCAGGTTGTGACCAACCTGATTGAGCAGGGCAAACAACAGGTTGGTGCTGGCGGTGAGCAGCGCCCCCAAGAACAGGATGCGCAGCGTGCCGAAGCGCATCACCAGCACGCCCCCCAGCGCAGCGCCCACCAGCGTCATGATGACGCCAAACACCTTGGTAATGGTGGCAACCTCGGTCTTGCTGAACTGCATATCCACATAGAAGCTGTTGGACATCACCCCCATCACCACATCGGCAACCCGATAGCAGGCGATCAGAGCCAGGATCAGCAGCGCCGAGCTGCCATAGCGACGAAAGAAGTCAGCAAACGGGCACCAGACCGCCTCATAGCCCCAGGCCCCCGCACTCGCCAGCAGCGCAGGCCACCCTTTTTCCAGGAGCTGCGCCTTGCGTTCGGCCTGTTGTTTGCCCTGCTCGGCCAGATCGATTTCCGGCTCGTGGCAAAACAGCGTGGTGATGACCCCGAGTGACATCAGACCCGCCATCACCAGATAGGTGATCTGCCAGCCACGATAGTCATAGCCGCTGTTGCTGCCAAACCACGCCGCCAGCGCCAGCGCACCGGCGCCCGCCATGATCATCGCCAGTCGGTAGCCAGTCATGTAGGAGGCCGCCATCGCCGCCTGTAGCCGCTCGGGAGCAGATTCGATGCGATAGGCGTCGATAACGATATCCTGAGTCGCCGAGGCAAAGGCCACCAGCAGGGCAAACATCGCCAGCTGGGCTAGCTCGGTCTTGGGATCGCAGAACGCCATGCCGACCAGCGCGGCGGCAATCAGTAGCTGGGAGAAGAACATCCAGCTGCGGCGACGCCCCAGCAGCGTGGAGAGCAACGGCAGCGGCATGCGATCCACCAGCGGTGACCACAGCCATTTAAAGCCATAGGCGAGCGCCACCCAGCTCATATAGCCGATATCGGTCAGGCTGACATCGGCCTCGCGCAACCAGAATGAGAGGGTACCGAACACCAGCAGCAGCGGCAGACCCGATGAAAAACCCATGGCAAAGAGAATAAACACCCGAAATTCGAGATAGACGGCGAGGGACTCTCTCCAGCTTGGTTTGCGGATCATGTTCAACTACCTGACGACTTTGGAAAAGTGCGTCATTTTGGCAGGTTGATGGCAGATAGCCAAGGCGAGCAAAAAGATAGGCAAAAGAAGCCTGGCCAGAGAAAAGGCCCATCCCGAACGGGATGAGCCTTGTATTGTGACCTGACGAGGGCGAGGTGACGAACCGCGTCCGGTGAGGATTACTTGCCCGCTTTCTTGGCGACTTTCTTGTCTGCTGGAGTTTCTGCCAGCAAGACCACCTTCTTCAGAATGATGGGACTGGTCGGCACATCGTTGGCGCGCAAAATGGGGCTGTAACCGGTCTGTACCTGAGCCAGCTTGTCCAGCACCTCCATCCCCTGAACCACCTGACCGAACACGGTATAACCCGCAGAGCCACCGGCGTTGAGGTTATTGTTGTCGACCAGATTGAAGTAGAACTGGCGAGTAGCGCTGTCGGCCGCCTGGGTGCGAGCCATGGCGATGGAGCCACGCTTGTTGGGCAGACCGCCGCGCGACTCGTTGACCACAGGTTCATAAGTCGGCAGTTGCTGGAACTGCTGGTTGTAGCCACCACCCTGCACCACGAAATCCTGGATCACTCGGTGGAAGATGCTGCCGTCATAGCTGCCATCAGCCACGTAACGCAGGAAGTTTTTCACCGTCTGGGGCGCCTGCTTGGACGCCAGCTCCACCACGATATTGCCGTGGTTGGTCTCCATTCTGACTTTCGGGCCCGCGAACGCCAGCGGGGCGATCAGCATGGCCAGCAACCAGAGTTTTTTCATCATCAGACCCCTGCACCGTTCGGTTGACCTTTCAGGTAACCACGCAGCGCATCATCCGCCATGATCTGCTGCAGCACGCTACCCAGTTGCAGGTTCAGTGTAGACTCCAGATCGGCCATGCTTGGCTCGCTCGGGCTCTCCTTGCTGGAGGACATGTTGAACTGCTTAGTCAGACGGTTGCCCTGGAAATCGGCGATTACCTGCAGGCTGACGCGGGACTTGGTGACATAGGTAAAGGTCTTCTCTTCCACATTGACTGCGGCGTTGGAGATCACCAGCGTCAGGTTGGTGGTGCCACTGTTGCCCACTTCGAGACCCTGGCTGCGCAGACCTTCGGCCAGCCGCTCGGCCATCAGCAGGTTGAGCGGACGCTCACTGTTGACCAGGACGGGGGCTTTCTCTTTATGTTTGATAGAGAAGACGTAGGCAGCCTCACGCTTGTCTACCCCTTCCATGGTGATGCGATTGCCAGAGTAGTATTGCTGGTTGGCGGGGATCACCTGCGGATTGAGCAGCGCCGTCTCCGGCCAATGAGTGGCACACCCGCCCAGCATCAGGGCGGCCAGCAGCAAGAGTGACTTTTTCATCATGGTTTCCTTTGGCTTTAGCGTTTGATGGCTTTCAAAATAACGAATTTGCTGTTCGACGCAACGACTTGTGCGTTGGCAAACAAGCGCTTGAGTTTGTTGTGATAGTCCAGATGACGGTTGCCTACTATCCAGAGTTCACCCCCTTGAGGCAACACCCGGTGCGCATCGCTGAACATCTGCCAGGCGATATGATCGGTGATCGCCTGCAGCTGATGGAAAGGAGGGTTGCAGAGGATCCGATCCGCCGAGCCGACCGCCACCCCGTCGAGACAGTTATTGACCATAAAGCGGGCGCGCGGCAGTGCATCTGGTAGATTGTGCTCGACGTTGAGCTGTGCCGAGGCAACCGCCATATAGGATTCATCGATAAAAGTCACCTCCACCTCGCTGTCTTTGGCGAGCAGCGACAGACCCAGCACCCCGTTGCCACAGCCCAGATCGATCACCTTGCGGGCACTGTGGATAGGCAGGTTGTCCAGCATAAAGCGGGCACCGATATCGAGACTGGTGCGCGAGAAGACGTTGGCATGGTTGTGGATGAGCATGCCACTCCCCTCCAGCGGCCAGACAGTCGGGAAGGGGTTGGCCAGCGCGGGACGTTCTGCCTGCGGCTCGCAGTGAATGAGGCGCGCCTTCTTCCAGGCCAGCGAGGTACGGGTAGGCCCCAGATACTTCTCGAACAACTTGAGGGTGGAGGTATGAATATCCTTCGCCTTGCCGGCAGCGATAACGCGGGTTGCCGGTGTCACCACCTCGCGCAGCGCCAGCAGTTGCTGCTCCAGCAGTGCCTGATATTTGGAGACCTTGATCACCACCAGCGCAGGGGCATCGGGCAGCGGCGCCAGCGCATCCTGCAAGCGGATACCACCCGCATCCAGTCCGTTTTCGGCCAGATTGGCCAGGGTCGCCCGCTCACTGATGTAGGAGTCGGTGACGCAGCAGGGGGAGTGCGGATGCAGATAGGCGGCCAGCGCGCCAAAACCGTCATTCATGATGATGACGGGGCCCGCCTGCTCGAGGGGAGACTCCGCCAGGGTGTTGATCAGGTATTCGTCAGCCGCATCCCAGGCTTGCAGGGTCTCCTGACTCTGGCGCGGATAGCGGTAGAGCGTGAGCTGGCAATGGGGAGTGTCGAGAAGGGTTTGCATAGGAAGAGTCCAACCTCGGCTTGATTCGTGTATACAGGCGCCAGGGGCGACGCAAAGTGGCGCTATTCTAGCGAGGAGCAGGAATTTCACCAGTTCGATGCGCATCAAGGGAGCAACTGACGGGTGATTTCCCTCTTACGGGGGCTTATTCCATCCCGCGACTGCCGATAGAATGGCCCGACATTCACTCTGGAAGCCGATCCGATGACTATCCAACAACTGATTGAAGCCAAGCTGACCGCCGCCCTCTCCCCTACCGTGCTGGAGGTGATCAACGAGAGCCACATGCACCGTGTGGAACCGGGATCTGAGAGCCACTTCAAGGTGGTGATCGTCAGCGAGCAATTTACAGGGCAGCGGCTGCTGGCCCGTCATCGTCAGGTCAATGCTGTGCTGGCCGACGAGCTGGCCGGTGCCGTTCATGCACTGGCACTGCATACCTACACAGAGACCGAGTGGCAGGAAAAAGGCCACGCCCCGCGCACCCCGAGCTGCGTTGGCAAACCGTCACTGTCCTGAAACCGGTTGTACCACAGGATTCCCCTCGATAACCTGCCAACAAAAATTAAACATATTTCCCCCATTGGCCCCGAAAAGGCTACATCCAAGTGGGTATATTTCGGCATCAAGGCTTTTTGCTGATAGTGGAGACAACGGCAAATACCCCCATCGAGGTATCGAAATAAAAAAACCTTTAAAACCACTACTTACAAGGTGTCAGGGGCTTATTCATTGCAGGTTAATTTTGTGATGGCACGGGGATTTTGCCCATTTGGCATGGCAGAAAATGCACCTTAAGTGGTAAACTCAAGCGCTTTTGAGTGAGCCTGCATGTTGAATAATTGTTGAGCCTGCCCACCTGGCGCAACCACAACATCGACTCATTCAACCACCCGTCGTGATGTATTTCTCGGCGCTAACCAACCTCTCCCGTAACGGTAGTGCAAGTAAGTATGATTACAATCAAAAGAGGACTGGACATCCCCGTGCTGGGTGCGCCAGAGCAAGTAATCTACGATGGCCCCGCCATCACCCGTGTTGCGACACTGGGCGAGGAGTTTGTGGGGATGCGACCTACTATGTTCGTCAAAGTAGGTGATCGCGTCATCAAAGGTCAGGATCTTTTTGAAGACAAGAAGAATCCGGGCGTTAAATTCACAGCTCCTGCCACCGGTGTGGTTTCAGAGATCAACCGTGGTGCCAAACGTGTTCTCCAGTCTGTGGTCATCGACCTCGACGGTTCCGATGAACAGGTGACGTTTGAGCATTTTGCCTCTGCCGAGCTGGCCAAGCTCGAGCGCAGCAAGGTGCAAGAGATCCTGGTCGCATCAGGTCAGTGGACTGCGTTGCGTACCCGTCCGTTCAGCAAAGTCCCCGCGGTAGCGTCTGCCCCGCGCGCCATCTTTGTGACTGCAATGGACACCAACCCGCTGGCAGCCGATGCCGAGCTGATTATCAAGGAACAGCCGCAGGCCTTCCTCGATGGTCTGGCCGTATTGACCCGCCTGACCGACGGCGCCGTCTACGTCTGTAAAGGCGAAGGCAGTCTGCCCCACTCTCCGCTGGCTCAGGTCAAGGAAGAGATCTTCGTTGGTCCGCACCCTGCCGGTCTGCCGGGTACCCATATCCACTTCCTGGATCCGGTCAGCAGCACCAAGGTGCAGTGGCACATCAACTATCAGGATGTGATCGCATTCGGCAAGCTGTTCACCACCGGTCAGATCTTCACTGACAAGGTGATCGCACTGGCTGGCCCGAACGTGCTCAAGCCGCGTCTGCTGCGTACCCGTCTGGGCGCCTGCGTCAGCCAGCTCACCAATAATGAGCTGCGTGCCGACGAAAACCGTATCATCTCCGGTTCTATCCTGAGTGGTGCCAAAGCCGAAGGTGTTCACGACTACCTGGGCCGCTACCACAATCAGGTTTGCGTGCTGGGTGAAGGTCGCGAGAAAGAGTTCCTGGGCTGGATCAACCCCAGCGCCAACAAGTTCTCTATCACCCGTACCACCCTCTCTCATCTGATGAAGGGCAAGCTGATCAACTTCACCACCACTACCAACGGTAGTGACCGTTCCATGGTGCCTATCGGCAACTATGAGCGGGTGATGCCACTCGACATCCTGCCGACCCTGCTGCTGCGGGACATGGTCTCCGGCGATACCGACGGTGCGCAAGCACTGGGCTGCCTGGAGCTGGATGAGGAAGATTTGGCGCTCTGTACCTTTGTCTGCCCCGGCAAGACAGAGTACGGCCCGATCTTGCGTGAGTGCCTGACCAAGATTGAACTGGAAGGTTAAGCGATGAGTTTCAAGCAACTTCTTGAAAATATGGAACACCACTTCGAACCGGGTGGAAAGTACGCCAAGTACTATGCCCTGTTCGAAGCGGCGTACACCCTGTTCTACACCCCGGGTAGCGTTACCCGCAACGCCTCCCACGTTCGTGATGCGCTCGATCTGAAGCGCATGATGATCATGGTGTGGCTGGCCGTGTTCCCGGCCATGTTCTGGGGCATGTACAACGTTGGTAACCAGGCGATTGCCGCCATTGCCCACATGGGCTCGGCTGCTGGTGCCAGCAGCTGGCAATATGCCCTGGCTACCATGCTGGGCGCCTCCCTCGATCCGGCTGTAGCCGGTATCGGCAGCAAGATGCTGATTGGCGCCACCCACTTCTTCCCGATCTACATGACCGTCTTCTTTGTCGGTGGTTTCTGGGAAGTGCTGTTCGCCATGGTGCGCAAGCACGAGATCAACGAAGGCTTCTTCGTGACCTCTATTCTGTTTGCCCTGATCGTGCCGCCCGAGCTGCCCCTGTGGCAAGCTGCGCTGGGTATCACCTTCGGTGTGGTGATGGCCAAGGAAGTGTTCGGTGGTACCGGCAAGAACTTCCTGAACCCGGCTCTGGCTGGTCGTGCGTTCCTGTTCTTCGCCTACCCGGGCCAGATCTCCGGTGACGCCGTATGGGTTGCCGTTGACGGCTTCTCCGGCGCGACTGCCCTGAGCCAGTGGGCCCAAGGCGGCCAGATGGCGCTGATCAACGGTGCAACCGGCCAGGCTATCAGCTGGATGGACGCTTTCCTGGGTAACCTGCCGGGTTCCATCGGTGAAGTCTCTACCCTGATGATCCTGCTGGGTGCCGCCATGATCGTCTACATGCGCATCGCCTCCTGGCGCATCATCGCCGGCGTGATGATCGGTATGATCGCCACCTCCCTGCTGTTCAACGTCATCGGTTCCGATACCAACCCCATGTTCAACATGCCGTGGCACTGGCATCTGGTACTGGGTGGCTTCGCCTTCGGTATGGCTTTCATGGCGACCGACCCTGTCTCCGCCGCCTTTACCAACAAAGGCAAGTGGTGGTATGGCGCCCTGATCGGCGTAATGGTCGTGCTGGTTCGCGTGGTCAACCCTGCGTTCCCGGAAGGCATGATGCTGGCCATTCTGTTTGCGAACCTGTTTGCTCCCCTGTTTGACCACTTCGTCGCTCAGGCAAACATCAAGCGGAGGATTGCTCGTGGCGTTTAATAAAGATTCAACCCTCGGCACTGTCAGCGTGGTCACCGGCCTCTGTCTGGCCTGTTCCATCGTGGTATCCGTTGCCGCTGTGGGCCTGCGTTCTACCCAGCAGGAAAACAAGGCGCTGGACAAGCAGAGCAACATTCTCGCCGTAGCCGGTGTGGATGTAAGCGAAGTGGCCAAGCGCGACCTGGCCAAACTGTATGGCGAGAAGATCGAAGCGCGTCTGGTGGATCTGGCAACCGGTGACTTTGTTGACGGCGATGCCGACAACTTCGACACCAAGCAGGCAGCCAAAGATCCGGCCCGCAGCATCCGTCTTGCCGCCGCTGACGACAAGGCCAGCCTGCGTCAGATCTCCAAGCAGATCCCGGTATTCTTCGCCAAGGATGCCGAAGGCAAGATCGACAGCATCATCCTGCCCATCTACGGTCAGGGTCTGTGGTCGACCATGTATGCCTTCGTCGCCGTTGCCGCTGATGGCCAGACTATCAAAGGCATCACCTACTATGACCACGGTGAAACCCCGGGTCTGGGTGGCGAGATCGAAAACCCGGCCTGGCAGGCGCTGTTCAAGGACAAGAAACTGTTCGACCAGAATGGCATGCCGGCGCTGCGCGTCATCAAGGGCCATGCTCCGGCGGGCTCCGAGCACGAGATCGATGGTCTCTCCGGTGCCACTCTGACCGGTAACGGCGTACAGCATACCTTCGACTTCTGGATGGGTCCCAAGGGCTTCGGTCCTTTCCTGGCCAAGGTTCGTGCAGGAGAAATCAACAATGGCTGACAAGAGCGAAATGAAGAAGTTGCTGTTGACGCCTGTGCTGGGCAACAACCCCATCGCCTTGCAGGTGCTGGGTGTCTGTTCTGCACTGGCGGTTACCAGCCAGATGAAAACTGCGTTTGTAATGACCCTCGCGGTCATGGCGGTCACCGCCTTCTCAAACCTGTTCATCTCCCTGATCCGCAACCAGATCCCGAACAGCGTCCGGATCATCGTGCAGATGGCGATCATCGCCTCACTGGTTATCGTGGTTGACCAGGTGCTCAAGGCGTACGCCTATGACATCTCCAAGCAACTGTCGGTCTTCGTGGGTCTGATCATCACCAACTGTATCGTAATGGGCCGCGCCGAAGCGTACGCCATGAAGAGTGCCCCGCTGCCCTCCTTCCTGGATGGTATCGGCAACGGTCTGGGCTATGGTGCCATTCTGCTGAGTGTCGCGACCGTGCGTGAACTGCTGGGCTCCGGCACTTGGTTCGGCATCGAGCTGCTGCCGCTGGTGAACAACGGTGGCTGGTATGTGCCCAACGGCCTGCTGCTGCTGCCGCCGAGTGCATTCTTCATCATTGGTCTGATCATTTGGGGCGTTCGCACCAAGGATCCCAAGCAGGTGGAGGCGAAGGATTAAGGTATGGAACACTATCTGAGTCTGTTGATTAAATCGATCTTCATCGAAAACCTGGCACTCTCCTTCTTCTTGGGGATGTGTACCTTCCTGGCGGTGTCCAAGAAGGTAAAGACCTCCATGGGTCTGGGTATTGCCGTTATTGTGGTGCAGACCATCGCGGTTCCTGCCAACAACCTGATCTACAACTACGTGCTTAAAGATGGCGCTCTGGTATCCGGTCTGGATCTGAGCTTCCTGAGCTTCATCACCTTCATCGGTGTGATTGCAGCACTGGTACAGATCCTGGAGATGGCGCTGGACAAGTACTTCCCGGCACTCTACAACGCGCTGGGTATCTTCCTGCCGCTCATCACCGTGAACTGCGCCATCTTCGGTGGCGTCTCCTTCATGGTGCAGCGTGACTACAACTTCATGGAGTCTGTGGTCTACGGTGTGGGTTCAGGGGCAGGCTGGATGCTGGCGATCGTTGCGCTGGCAGGTATCCGCGAGAAGATGAAGTACTCCGATGTTCCGGAAGGCCTGCGCGGTCTGGGCATCACCTTCATCACCGCCGGTCTGATGGCGCTGGGCTTCATGTCCTTCTCTGGTATCTCCCTGTAATCGGCTTTCCTGCAATCAGAAAGGAACGATAGATGGAAATTATTTTGGGTGTGGTCATGTTTACCGTGATCCTGCTGGCACTGGTGGCAGTCATTCTGTTCGCCAAGTCCAAGCTGGTGACCGCGGGCGACGTGACAATCAGCATCAATGGTGACCCGGCCAAGGCTGTGACCAGCCCGGCCGGTGGCAAGCTGCTCGGCGTGCTGGCTGGCAGCGGTATCTTCGTCTCCTCCGCCTGTGGCGGCGGTGGCTCCTGCGGCCAGTGCAAGGTACGGGTGAAATCCGGTGGCGGCGACATTCTGCCGACCGAACTGGATCACATCAGCAAGGGCGAAGCCCGTCATGGCGAGCGTCTGGCCTGTCAGGTTACCGTTCGCTCCGACATGGATATCGAACTGCCGGAAGAGATCTTCGGGGTGAAGAAGTGGGAATGTACTGTTATCTCCAATGATAACAAGGCCACCTTCATCAAGGAGCTCAAGCTGCAGATCCCCGATGGCGAGAGCGTGCCGTTCCGCGCCGGTGGTTATATCCAGATTGAAGCCCCGGCTCACCACGTGCACTACAAGAACTTCGATATTCCCGAGGAGTATCGCGGTGACTGGGATCGCTTCAAGATCTTTGAGCTGGAGTCCAAGGTCGATGAGCCAATCATCCGTGCCTACTCCATGGCCAACTATCCGGAAGAGTTCGGCATCATCATGCTGAACGTGCGTATCGCAACCCCGCCCCCGAGCAACTGGACTGCCCCTCCGGGACAGATGTCCTCCTACATCTTCAGCCTGAAGGCTGGCGACAAGGTGACTATCTCCGGTCCGTTCGGTGAGTTCTTCGCCAAAGACACCGATGCCGAAATGGTATTCATCGGTGGTGGTGCGGGTATGGCGCCGATGCGTTCCCATATCTTCGACCAGCTGCGTCGCCTGAAGTCCAAGCGCAAGATGAGCTTCTGGTACGGTGCCCGTTCCAAGCGCGAAATGTTCTATGTCGAAGACTTTGACATGCTCGCCGCCGAGAACGAGAACTTCACCTGGAACGTCGCGCTGTCTGATCCGCAACCGGAAGACAACTGGGACGGCTACACCGGCTTCATCCACAACGTGCTCTACGAGAACTATCTCAAGAACCACGAAGCACCGGAAGATTGCGAGTTCTACATGTGTGGACCTCCGGTGATGAACGCTGCCGTCATCAACATGCTCAAAGATCTGGGCGTTGAAGACGAAAACATCCTGTTGGATGACTTTGGTGGTTAATCCATGCACAGTGTTGTAAAGACCTGGCTAGCCTTCGGGCTAGCCTTTTTCTTGACTGGGTGCGGTCAGGAGACGGTCCAATCTAAACCGGAGATCCACATCACCGGTAGCACCATGGGCACTTATTACTCCATCAAGGTGGCGGACAGCGCCATCAGAGATCCGGCCAAATTGCAGGCCGAGGTCGATGTCTTGCTGGAGCGGGTCAACGATCAGATGTCGACCTATCGCCCCGATTCCGAACTGTCGCGCTTCAACCAGAGCCGTGACAACAAACCGGTAGTGGTCTCCCGCGATACCGCACGGGTCGTCACAGAGGCCATTCACATTGGCCGTGAGAGCCAGGGGGCGCTGGACGTCACCGTTGGCCCCTTGGTCAATCTGTGGGGCTTTGGCCCGGACAAGAAACCGACCAAGGTCCCCTCCGATGAGCTGATCACCCAGACTCGCCAGAAGACCGGTCTGGGCAACCTGCACGTCATCACCTCGGTGGATGCCGACACCCTGCAAAAAGATATTCCGGACCTCTACGTCGATCTCTCCGCCATCGCCAAGGGCTTTGGTGTGGACAAGGTAGCCGAGTATCTGGAGTCACTGGGTGCGCGCAACTATCTGGTGGAGATTGGCGGCGAGCTGCGGATCAATGGCGTCAACGGCAAGGGTCACCCCTGGCGCGTGGCCATCGAGAAGCCCACCGCAGGCACCGGCACGGTGCAAGAGGTGATCGTGCCCGGTGATAACGGGGTGGCTACCTCCGGCGATTACCGCAACTACTATGAACTGGATGGTCAGCGCTTCTCCCACACCATAGATCCGCGCAGCGGCAAGCCGATCCAGCACCGTCTGGTGTCGGTCACCGTGATCCACCCCTCCTGCATGACCGCAGACGGGTTGGCTACCGTGTTTATGGTGATGGGGACCGAGAAAAGCCTGGCCTATGCCAACGAGCGCGGCCTGGCGATCTTCGTGATCACCAAGACGGACAACGGCTTTGAAGAGGCTTACTCCGATGCCTTCAAGCCCTATCTGGTCAAGAAGTAAGAGGTAGAGATGCAGATTTTTCTGATCACCTTCGGGGTATTCATGCTGGTGATAGCCGCCATGGCTATCGGTTACATCTTCCAGAAGAAGACCATCTCCGGCTCCTGTGGCGGTCTGGGTAGTGTCGGCATCGAGAAAGAGTGCGATTGCCCGGAACCCTGTGACAACCGCAAGAAGAAGATGGCCAAGGAAGAGGCCCGTCGCAAGATGCTGGAAGAGAACCGCATCATCTGATGACTCTGGTTTTTCGGTAAACAAAAGCGCGCCATCGGCGCGCTTTTTACTGGCCGTTATCTTGCGTTAACGGTCAGGGCTGACGTTCGATATAGAGGATCACCTCGCCAAGATGGATACCGAACTTGCTGATCTCGGCACGATTGATCAGACGATCTTCGTCCAACAGATACATCCAGTCATCGAAGCTCACCCGCACCACCTCGCCATCCGGCAGCGCCAGATCAAGCTGATAACGCCAGTTGAGGGCAAACCCTTGGCTTTTACCCATCGCCTCCCCCACCACATCGGAAGCAGTACCGCGCCAGTGACCGTCAACCCCCTTGCTCAGATACCAGGTACGGGTCTGCTGGCGGCCATCATCAAAGTAGAACTGCTCGAACAGCTCTCCCTTTCCATCCTTCCAACGACCCACCATCTCGACCCGAAAGCGACTGGTCACTTCGCCGCTGCGGTCGGTCACAAGGCCGTGAGCCACCAGTTTGCCGTTGAAGAAACGGGCGAGATCCCAGTTTGGCCCCTGCCCCCGATAGTCATCGAGACTGGCACCACAGCCGCTCAGCAGCAAAAGGGGGAGCAACAGCAACCAGCGGTATGCACGATAGAAGGACATCAAAGACTCCATGTTCAGGGTTGGCCACGCAGGCGGCGGGTCAGGGCAGGATCGCGGCTGTTGTCAGCCAGCCAGATGGCGAGAAAAGCGGCCGAGAATTGCGGATCGGCCAGAGTGCCGAGGGGTTTTTCTTGCCACCAGAAGTGGCCTGCCCCCCCCTTGTCGACATAGAAGGTGAGCTTGTCGCCTGCCTGCACATCGGGCCAGAGTGCAGCGAGCTGGCCGAGCCAGCGCTGACGCTCGACCTCAGTGCCAAGACCAAGCCGCTGCCACTCGGCGGCGGTAGCGCTCAGCAGATCTTGCCGCTCGATGGCTCTGGCATAGATGAGGGTCAGTGCCTGCGGATAGTGACCGGGCTGATAGCGCCCGCTCGCACTGTAGAGGGTGGCATCGTAGAGCTTGAACCAGAGCCAGTTCATCTCCCCCTGCCCGACCGGGCGCAGCTGCTGCCAGGGGGCGGCAGAAGCCTGCACTGCGGTTGCAGCCAAGAGCGTAAAGGCCAGCAGCAGCGGGTTAATTCCACCCCATATGCCAGTGGTTGGGGTCTTCCAGTTCATGCCAGTCCATCTCCTGTTCCTGCAGGGTGTTGATATCCTGCATCACCACCTGCACCAGCTGCCCCTGCGCATCCCGCTGGCAGGCAACCACCAGATAGAAGCGATCAGTCAGCTCATGCTGGCTCTCTTTGGTCCATTTGGAAAAAAGCAACGAGTCGGTCGAAAAGGTGTTTGTCATGACTCACCCTCCAGCTTGACCATTACCCACAGGAGTACGGGTAACCACCACATCCAGATCACTGCCAGCAACGCCGTACTGATCCAGATGCCCCAGGGTAAGTGTACTGCCCCCATGGCGGCCCCCGCCACATAGGAGGAGGCACCGCCAAATACGCCAAACAGCGCCTGCTGCCAGCGAGGCAAGCGCAGCAGCCAGCGCATACCGTGGGCCAGCGTCAGGGCAAAACCAAACCAGAGCAGTACCAGCCAGAGGGGAAAACCGGACGGGAACCGGAACAGGCCGAGCTGCCAGAGCAGGGCATCCAGCAGACAGCCGACGACCGCGATGGGAAGCAGCCGCCAGTCACGCTGGCGGCTGGGTGAGAAGAGAAAGTGCAGCAGCAACATTGCCAGCAGCGGGCCCGGCTGCTGCCACTTCACCGCCAGCAACCAGTAGAGGTTGAATCCCAGCAGGTGAGCCCACTGCCACATGGTCAGTGACCGCTTACTGGCACATCACCCGACCAGCCAGCAGGCCCCGGCTTGGCGGCCTCCAGCTGCACCAGACTGATGGTGCGCTCCCAGAATCCCCCCTCGCAATAGGCAAAGTAGAAGTGCCACAACCGGATGAAATCCTGGCTGTAACCGAGCTTGGGCAGCTCGGGCGCCAACGCCAGAAAGCGATCGCACCAGTGAGCCAGGGTGCGGGCATAGTGATGGCCGTGATCGTGCAACCGTACCAGTTGCATGTCGGTCTCCCGCGCCAGCAGCCCCGCCATCTGGGAGACACTCGGCAGGCAGCCACCGGGGAAGATGTAGCGCTGGATAAAATCGACTCCGCGCAGATACTGGGCATGGCGCTGATCGGCGATGGTGATAGCCTGAATCAGCAGGCGGCCACCGGGCTTGAGCAACCGTGACAACTGGCGGAAATAGTCGGGCAGGAAGGCATGGCCCACCGCCTCGATCATCTCGATGGAGACCAGCTTGTCATACGTCCCCTCCAGCTTGCGGTAATCCTCCAGCAGCAAGGTGATGCGATCCCCCAGCCCCTCCCGCGCAATCCACTCCTTGGCATAGTCATGCTGGGCCCGGGAGATAGTCGTGGTGGTCACCCGGCAGCCATAGTGGCGGGCGGCATAGACGGCGAGGCCGCCCCAGCCGGTGCCGATCTCCAGCAGATGATCGTCAGGCCTTAACTCGAGCCGCTCGCAGATGGTGCGCAGCTTGGCCTGCTGCCCCTCTTCCAGAGTGGCCTCGGCGCTCGGATAGATGGCGCTCGAGTACTGCATATGGCTGTCGAGAAAACCCTGATAGAGGGTATTGCCGAGATCGTAGTGGGCGGCGATGTTGGAGCGCGAACCGGTCAAGGTATTGCGGTTGAGCCAGTGGCGCACCTTGTTGAACGGGAAACTGAGCCAACCGAGGCGCCGCTCGAGAGAGTCAAGCAGGGTCAAGTTGCGGGCCAGCAGCCGCACCAGCGCCACCGGATCCGGGCTGGTCCAGAGCCCCTCCACCCAGGTTTCCCCAGCGGCAATGCTGCCCCCCAGCAACAGGCGACGATAGAAGGCAGGATCCTGCACCACCAGTTCGGCATGCAGATCGGTACCCGCGACACCAAAGCTGTGGCGCTCACCGCCATCCCGCAGCAGCAGCTGGCCATGTTCGAGGCGACCCAGCAGATTGAGCAGCAGTTGTCTTGCCCCCTTGTCGATGAAAGAGGCAGAGAGGGTTGATTGAGCAAGTTCCATTAGCGGCTCTCCGGATGGGTAAATATCGGGGTTCGTTTGATAAATAGACGCAGGGCCTGCCAGTAGATCCCGAGCAGCACCTTCATGGTCATCCATGGCCAGCGGGCCAGCAGGGCCACCAGCCCCTTGCGCGACAAGGGTTCGCGAGTGAGCGCAAGGGTGGCGTCAAACAGCTTGGCTTCACCGGATACGGGATGACTCTCGATATGGATCAGAGTCTCCTGCGCGGGCGGCCTGATCCGCCAGTGATAACGCATCGCCAGCCCCATAAAGGGGGAAACGTGAAAATCCTTGTCATGGGGTGCCAGCGCCGCCAAATCCAGCAGGTAGTAGTGACGCTCGTTCCAGGGGGTGTTCGACACCTCTGCCAGCAGATAGCGGGCGTCTCCCTGCCGGTAGCAGAAGTAGAAGTTGACCGGGCTGAAGTAGAACCCCAGACAGCGCACATTGCCGAGCAGCAGTACCCGCCCCTCGGGCTCGGCATCGCCACCCAGTTCGCTCACCTTCTGCCACACCGCCTGCTTGAGGCTTCCCTCACTCCCCTTGAGATAGTCATGGCGGTGAAACGAAAGCAGCCCCGAGCGCTCCACACCGAACCAGCGCCCCTGATCGAGCTGCGGCAGCTCGTCGAGATCCAGTCCCAGCATAAAGAGGCTGTAGGAGAAGGCGTGGGCCCGCGGTGCGAAACGGCGGTGGCGCACCGAACCCAGCCAAATGGCGCTGGTAACACCGGCCAGTTCGTCGGCACGCTCATGTTCCGTGGCCACAGTGGCGCCGTTCATAGCTCGGCCCCGAAGCGCCTGGCGACATCCAGCGCGCTGCGCACCCCATCCTCATGGAAGCCGTTGTACCAGTAGGCACCACAGAAGTGGGTGTGCTGCTGGCCGCAGATCTCCGCGCGCCGCTGCTGGGCGGCGATGGAGGCCTGATTGAACACCGGATGGTGGTAGACGAAGCGGCGCAGCACCTTGCTCTCATCCACCTTGCCCTTGGGGTTGAGGCTGACGCAGAAGGGCTCCGGCGAGTTCACCCCCTGCAGGATGTTCATGTTGTAGCTCACCAGCGGCCGCGCCTCGTCATTGCCATCGAGCTGATAGTTCCAGCTGGCCCATGCCTTGCGGCGGGTGGGCAGGCAGCTAGCATCGGTGTGGAGCCAGACATCGTTGGCCTGATAGGGCATGTCGCCGAGGATGGCCTGCTCCCGCTCGCCGGGATCCGCCAGCAGCGCCAGCGCCTGATCGCTGTGGCAGGCGAAGATCACCTCGTCAAACCGCTCCTCACCGTAACTGCTCTGGATCACCACGCCGTCCGCATCCCGCCGTACGCTCTGCACCGGACAGGCGAGGCGGATCTGCGACTGCCAACCCGCGGTAAGGGGGCCGATATATTCCCGCGAGCCACCCGGGATCACGTACCACTGGGGGCGATTGGCCACATCCAGCAGGCCGTGGTTGGCAAAAAAGCGCAGGAAGAAGCCAAGGGGGAAGGCACGCATATCGGCCAGGGTCGATGACCAGATCGCCGCCCCCATCGGCAAGATGTAGTGGCGGGCGAAGTAGTCGCTAAACTCCCCCGCCAGCAGAAAGTCTCCCAGGGTCAGCTCGGAGCCAGCACCCTGATGTTGACCATCTGCCAGCCAGGCCCGTGCCTCCCGGTTGAACCGCAAAATCTCGGCGACAAAGCCGTAGAAGCGCGGACTCAGCAGATTACTGCGCTGGGCAAACAGGGTGTCGAAGTTGTGGCCGTTATACTCCAGCCCCTCCGGGCTCTTTACCGAGAAGCTCATCTCGGCCGGTTGGCGCGCCATGCCGATACGTGCCAGCAACTTCAAGAAGTTGGGGTAGGTGCGATCGTTGAAGACGATAAAACCGGTGTCGATAGCATAGCTGCGGCCAGCCAGATCCACATCGACGGTAGCGGTGTGACCGCCCAGGGTCGGCGCCGCCTCGAACAGGGTGATGTCATGGAGTTTGTGGAGCAGAAAACCGGCGGTGAGCCCCGAGATCCCTGAACCGACGATGGCGATCTTTTTCTTCATGAATGGCTTCCTTTCGATACGAGTGCGCGGCCAAGGCGCAGCCAGAGCCCCACCGGCAGCGCACCAAGCAGGCGCAGCAACCAGATGAAACGGCGGGGAAAGTGGATCTGGTGACGACCAGCGGTCAGCCCGTCCATGATGGCGCGGGAGGCCTGCTCCACCGTCACCAGGCAGGGCATGGGAAAATCATTTTTGGCGGTGAGCGGCGTCTGGACAAAGCCGGGGCGGATCAGGGTCACCCCGATCCCTTTGCTGGCCAAATCGAGGCGCAAGGTATCCGCCAGATAGTCGAGGGCCGCCTTGGAGGCGCCATACGCCTCGGCTCGCGGCAGCGGCAGCCAGCTCACCGACGAGCTGACGATGGCCAGCCGAGATCCCGCCCCGAGCAGCGGCAAGAAGGCGGCCAGCGCATGGCCGGTGGCGGTCAGATTGGTCTCAATCACCCGGGCAAACAGCTCGCTGTCAAACCCCTCGCCGACATCCATGTACTCGCAGTTGCCTGCGTTGAGGATCAGCAGATCGAGGGATGGCAGCGTGGCAGCCACCCCGCTCATCACGGCCAGATCCCGGGCATCGAACTGCAGCGGCGTGACGCCAGCCAGCCCCAGCGCCTGCAGCCGTTCGCCATCGCGACCACAACCCCATACCTGCCAGCCTGCCCGCCGGTAATCGAGCGCCAACTGGCGACCGATGCCGGAGGTTGCCCCGGTGATGAGCACCCGGCCGCTCATGCGCCGAGCCTCCCCTTGATAGTGCGTACCACGGGCCCGAGCAGCGGCAACTGCTCGTAGAGCATGGCGCCAAGGTCAAAATAGTCCCGGTGCTGGCACACCTTGCCCGCCTCGTCGAACTCGAGGCGGGTGGCCCCCTCCACCATCACCGGCTCACCACCGCGCAAGCTGGGGTGCGAGAAGGTCATGGTCCAGCCGAGCCAGGCCTGCTGCCCCTGTTGCTGCTGACTGGTGATGACGAAGCGACAGTAGGCGAGGCGCTGATAGAGGGCGGCAAAATAGTCGCCAAGGGCCGCCAGCCCCTCGATACGGTGGGCCGGATCGGTAAAGACCACCTGTTCGGCATAGACCTCGGGCAAGCGGTGCAACTGCTGTTTGTCCAGTTGCTGATAGAGGCCAATAAAGCGGGCCAGCGGCTCGTTCATCCTATTTCTCCAGAGAGCTAAACATCTCGATGGCTCTCACCCGGGCAACGGCGTGATCCACCATGGGTGCCGGATAATCCTGTCGCCCCTTGAGCCGCAGCCAGTCGTGGGGCTGATGCACATAAGCGGCGGGAATATCGGCAAGTTCAGTTACCCAGATACGGATAAACTCCCCTTGTGGATCAAATCGTTGCCCCTGAGTGGTGGGGTTGAAGACCCGAAAATAGGGCGCCGCATCGGCGCCGGTACCCGCCGCCCACTGCCAGCCGCCGTTGTTGGCCGCCAGATCGCCGTCGATCAACCGACTCATGAAGTAATCCTCCCCAAGCCGCCAGTGGATATGGAGATCCTTGGTGAGAAAACTCGCCACTATCATCCGCAGCCGGTTGTGCATCCAGCCGGTAGCATTGAGACAACGCATCGCCGCATCGACGATGGGGTAGCCGGTTCGTCCCTCGCACCAGGCGGCGAAGGCGTCCGGATCCCAGCTCCACGGCAAGGCCGCCGTCTCGGGCTTGAAGGGACGATTCATGGAGAGGGTCGGGATCAGTACCAGCAGGTGGCGATAGAACTCGCGCCAGATGAGCTCATTGAGCCAGACAAAGCCGGGCTGGGCCTTGGACTGGGGCCGATAGCCAAGGCGCTGTTGGAGCGCCGCTACACACTGGCGCGGGCTGATGATGCCCGCCGCCAGATAGGGGGAGAGCACGGACGTGCCCGCGATGGCAGGGAAATCGCGGGTCTCGCCATAGTCGAGCACCGCCTGCTCCAGAAAATCGTTCAAACGGCGCCGGGCTTCCGCCTCCCCCACCAGCCAGCGTGGATCAGGCGTCAGCTCGCCGAGCGCCTCATCAACCCACGCCCGCTCGGCCAGCGGCTGCCACGGCAGCGGCTCGCCACGGGGCGCAGGAGCGCGGTGAATGACGAACCCCTCCTCATCGAGGGCCTTGAGCCAAGCTCGACTGAAGGGAGTGAAGACCTTGAACATCTCCCCCGACCCGGTCAGCACCCGCCCCGGCGGCAATACGCAACAGCCGTTGAGCCAGTGACAATTCACCCCCTGCTCTGCCAGCGCGGCGCTGACAGCATGGTCGCGACGCTGCTCGTCGATCTCGATAGCCTGATTGGCATAGAGCTGGGTCACCCCCTGCTCGCGGCAGAGGTCTGCCAACGCAGCGGGCGCCTCGGCAAAAGTCTCCACTCGCAGCAGATGGAGCGGGATGCCGAGCGCCGCCAGCTCGCGGCCCAACTCATCCACCTGCGCCAACATAAAGCGCTGACGAATCGGGGCCATTTTGTGCTGCCGCCACTGGGTGGGAGAGATGATAAAGAGCGCGGCCACCGGCTCATCACCGGCGCAGGCATGCCGTAGCGCAGGGTTGTCGGCAAGGCGTAGATCATTACGCAACCAGACCAGTTTCATGATTTTTTCCTCCCGCGTCCGCTGGCGCCAGCCGCAGCAGGAGCATTTGCCATCAGCTCGGCAAGGCTCGCCTGCCAGCCGTGGGCTTTAAGCCACTCGCTATCGTAGAGGCGCCCCAGCTCGCCAAACAGGCGCGTACCGACGGGCCAGCCGGCAGCCAGCTCCTGTTTGCCAAGCCCTGCCCCCAGCATGACCAGCCAGGGAGTGACGGCGCGTCCTTCAAGCAAGCTGGCATGGCGAGGCTCCACCGCTCCCAGCAGTTGCACCTCGTAGCCCTGACCGATCAGCTCGTAGGCGGCCCAGACCAGATCGAGGGGGCCGACTTGCCCCCAGCTCGCCAGCGTGATCGGCACGCCCTTCTCCTGCTCGATCAGGTGGCGGGCGAAGCGGGTATGGAGCCAGCCCAGCCACACCTGTTGCAGCAGCTCGCCATCAGGCCGCTCGCGCCACAGCCCCAGCAGCCGCTCCACCAGCGGTTGCAGTACCCGGCTGCGCACCAGATCGAACGGGTAGCTCGCCAGCAGGTCGTTAAGTTCGGCCTCCGCCTTGCGCTGGTTGAAGGCGAGCAGCGCATGACTGAACTGCTCCAGGGTCTGCTGCCAGTGATCGCTCACTGGCGCGGAATGGGGTTCGCTCAAGAGCCCCTTCACCTGCCCGATACTCACTCCCCGCTCCAGCCAGCTCAGGATCTCGCCGATCTGGCGGATATCCTGTTCGCTGTAGAGGCGGTGGCCCTTTTCGGTGCGAGCCGGTTGTACCAACCCGTAGCGGCGCTGCCAGGCGCGCAGGGTCACGGCGTTAACGCCGGTGAGACGGGAGACCTCGCGAATGGGGTAGATCCCCTCATCAGCGAGATGAGCAACTTCTTGCGATAAATCAGACATGACAACGTCCATCAAACAGAGGGGTAAGGCCACCCGGCGCAAACCATGCGCCGGGACAACAGAACGGATTCAGAGCCCGTAACGCAGCTTGAGCGTATCGGGGTGCGGATTGAGATAAACCTGCTCGGCGAGATAGGGATTGGGGTACTCGCGCAAGTAGTGGCGGATCAGGGTGAGCGGCACCAGCAAGGGGAAGATGCCGGTGCGGTACTTGTCGATGGTATCGGCAAGCTCCTGCTTCTGGGCCGGGGTCAGCACCCGCTTGAAGTAGCCCTGCAGGTGCATCAGCACATTGGTGTGGCTGCGACGGTTGGCTCGAAGGGTCAGCGCTGTCATCAATCCCTTGATGTAGTTGTCGGCCACCTCCTGCAGGTTGGCGGACTTGCCCAGATTGCCGAGCAGCTTGCCAAGCGCTCGGTAGTGGGTGGTGGCGTGGGAGAGCACCAGATACTTGTAGCGGGAGTGGAAGCGGATCAGCGCAGAGGCGGTAATGCCGCGGGCGCAGAGTTGCTGCCAGTCGTGGTAAGCGAAGACCCGCAGCACAAAGTTCTCCCTCAGGATGGGGTCGCACAGACGGCCATCTTCCTCTACCGGCAGCAGGGGGTTGGCCTCCATTAACGCCTTGGCAAAGAGGCCAATCCCCTCCTTGGCGCTCCCCTCGTTGTTGGCGCCATAGACCTTGACCCGCTCCATACCACAGCTGGGGGATTTGGCACAGAGGATATAACCGGAGATAAAGTCGAGCTGGCGCGCTTTCTGCTCGCTGAAGGCAATCAGCTTCTCGGTGACATCGAAGCTACCGTTGCTCGCTTCGGCGCGGATCTCGCCGTGACGCTTGACCAGCCGGATGGCGGCACGGGGAGCCCCGAGACCGATAGCCATCTCGGGACAAACGGGGTGATAGTCAAAGTGAGCGCCAAGATCCCGTTCGCAGAAGCTGGAGCGCTTGTGGCCCCCGTCGAAACGTACCTCTTGTCCCAGCAGGCAGGCACTGATACCGACTTTAATCTTGTACATGATGACACTCCTTGTATAAGCATTGATTCAGTTATAGCAGTTATACAAAAAAATGAAAGTTGTATAACTATTTGCGACTGATACGACACAAGGAGAAAAAAGGGATCACCGGAAAAAGAAAAAACCCATGGCGAACGCCATGGGTAAAAATCAAGACACTACGGACTACGGGAAGGGGGATTAGAAGCTGTACTTCACACCCAGGCTGGAGATGGAACCTTTTTGCAGATCCCAGTTGCGATAGGTGTAATCGGCAGTCAGCGCCCAGTTCTGGTTGAGCTTGTAGGCACCGCCCACCTTGAAGTCGTGCATATCGTCGGTCATGTTGGCGTAGCGATAAGCGGTGGAGAGCTCAACATTGCCGATGTCGTAGCGCAGACCCACTTCACCGTACATGCTGCCGCTATCTTTGCGAGCAACAGCATCCCACCCTTTGTTAGCGATATCGCTGGCAAGTTCACGCTCCAGCATGTAGCCGGTCACACCGGTTTCACCATAGAGGTTCAGACCCGTGCTCAGCGGAGTAAAGACACCAACACCGATGCTGGAGATCGACATGCTGTCGTTGCCGTTGCTGCGAGAGGTGTATTCAGTGCTGCCGCGACCATAGAAATTGGAGCCGAAGCTCTTGGAGAGATCCAGGCTCAGACCGCCAAAATCACGGGTTCCTTTGCTGTCATTGCTGAAGGTACCGCTGAGATAGTCGGATTTGGTGTGCGCCCAGGTGGCGGACCCCTTGGCGTAGCTGAAGGCATCCTGCGCCATGACGGAAGTAGAGGCAAACCCGGCCAGAACCAGAAGAGAGACAGTTGCTTTTTTCATGATGATAACTCCATGTGATTGGGCCCGTTGCTAGCGAGCTGGTATGGAGTCATTTTGCGATCAGGTTCCCGGCTTGCCGAGCTGCAAGCTGTTGCAGAACCATGTCAGATGTAAGCAGATATTGCAGGGGGTGTCAGCGGCAACAAGTTGCCGGCCCAAACAGTTTGCATGGGCCGGAACAACGCCAAATCAGCGGAAGACCACCTCGTCAATTTCGACACGCACCAGCGGCTGACCGGTCAATCCGGCAGGACGGGGGATCTCGAGGGCCAGTGAAGGACGGGCTTGCCCCTTGCGCAGATAGGTTTCCGGCAGACGGTTCTCGGCAACCCAGAAGCGGGCCTCCTGACGGCTCAGCTGCACACCGTCAACACTGAACAGGGTCACCATTCCACGCACCCCGACTACATTGCGGGTGCCGGTATTGCTCACCATAAAGGTCAGCACCAGTGGGTCAGCTCCCTCGATCTTGTCCAGCTTGACCACCACACCGTCACGCGCCATCTGGGCAAGCAGTTCCGGATTGGCCTTGGCCTGATCGGTCAACACCGGGGCCGCGACGGCCACCACGGCCCCAGCCTTCCCATCAGCAGCCACGCCCTGTACGGACTCGGCCGGTTTGACCACCAGATACTCCCAGGTGAAGTCGTCGTTGAGCTGAACCTGCCGACCATCGGGCAGCGTCACCTGAGAAAGAGGGGCGGCCTGCGCCAGTACGGGGGAGAGGCACAGGGCAATCAGCAGACGGGAGAAGGGTTTCATAAGGCGAAGCTCGGTAACGGGTGAAAGGGCGACAGTATAAACAGTCCCGTCGCCCCTTGCCTATGACGGCACTCACGTTCTGGCACCCGCATTGCTTGCCCGCAGGCTAGATGGCGAGATCGTGCCGCTCTTTCTGTGCCATATCCAGGGTCACCAGATCGAACTTGCTCCCCTTGAGGGCGGACAAAATATCCGATTGCATATCAAAGGCCTGCGCACGCTGATGTTCGGGCAGACGCACCCGGGCCAGGGTGGTGGAGCAGTCACACAGGGTATGGAAAAAGACCTGTGCTTCGTCCAGCCCCATGTCAGCCAGCATCTGCTCTGCCTGATCCACCATTCGCAGATAACGCTGCTCAAGCTGCCGTGGATTGGTGAAGCGATTGCTGAGGCAACCATTGCTCCCCTTGCCCCAACGACCGAGCTGACGCTTGTTGAAGCCGTAACGATAATCGCGGCGCATCAA
The DNA here is from genome assembly GCF_001728955.1 of Aeromonas sp. DNP9. Taxonomy (NCBI): domain Bacteria; kingdom Pseudomonadati; phylum Pseudomonadota; class Gammaproteobacteria; order Aeromonadales; family Aeromonadaceae; genus Aeromonas; species Aeromonas sp. DNP9. Next base: position 89,307 of record NZ_LYSQ01000004.1, read on the forward strand.
TCCGTTGTCGGCAAAAAACCAGATTGAGTTGGCAGGCAGAGACCCGAACTGGGCAAGATAATCATCACGCTCCTCCACCGCTGCCGGAACCAGCAACGGCAGATGAGCCCATTCCGGACGAGTCTGCACATACTCACCAATGCGGCGAACCGGGTCGATCAGCCCTTCAATATTTGGCAAGCGATCGCAAAAGACGATCTCGTCACTCTTGATGACCCAGTGATCGATGCCATAACGCTGGCAATAACGGCGGGCACGGGCCACTTCGCTGCGACTGCGGGTCGGATTATCGAGGGTAATTGCGTGGATTTTCACACCGGCAGCGCGGCACAGCTCGATGCTGTAGCAGGATTCCAACCGTCCCGAAAAAGAGACAACCAGCTCGTCAAAATTTGCCAGTCGCTCAATCAGCAGCTGTTCCCTGGCTTGAAAAGAGTGATCATATCCCTGATTCAGTACAACTATATTGGCACCCATTAAACAGCTCCGGATGATGAACAGGTGCAGTATTGTGCGGCAAACAAACTGAATAGACCCTTAAAGAGTCTGGTTAAAATTAAAACTTGATGATTATTTCCTGTGATTCTGCTGCTAAATCTTCATTTTGGGCGTCATAAATTCGTAATCTTGCTTGGTGAACCCGATGGGCTCGCAAGAAACCCTGCGCCTGATCCAGCGAGGTGAAGGTCAGGCGCCCTCCCTCGCTGTCGGTCAGGCAGAGGCACTCCCCTTCCGCCTCGATACAGAGCTGATAACCGCTGCCATCCTTGCAGGCGATGATCAGGGTCGCCTCGGGATAGTGACTGAGCCAATTGCGAAACCGGCCATGCTCCATAGTGCTCCTAGAGGGGCATCACCCCTTGCCGGTGGCGGGCAAACAGCCCAGCTCACCCAGTTGCTGGCGGCAACTCGCCGCGTCGGTAAAGACGATCCCCCTGATACCGAGGGCCTCGGCGGCCGCAATGTTGGCGGGACTGTCATCGATGAAGATACACTCTGCCGGTTTCAGATCGAACGACACCAGCAGATAGCGGTAGATATCCGGCTCCGGCTTCATCATCCGCACCCGCGCCGAGACCACCTTGCCGCTGAAGAAGCGCCAGAAATCCTGATGCAGCTCCAGCCAGTCGATGCTGGCATGACCCATGTTGGAGAGGGCATACAGGGTGTGCCCCGCCCCGTGCAGCTCGGCTATCAGGGTTAGCATAGCGGGATCTGGCAGCAGGGAAGCGGGAACTGCCTGTAAAATGGCCAGATTCTGTGCCGCCGAGAGGCCGGTGCGCGCTTGCGCTTCCCGGGCCATGGTGTGGAGCGACATGGTGCCTCTGTCCACCTCCAGCCAATCCGGGTGGTTAAAGAGCTGCTCGGCCAACTGTTCGGCCCCTTGCGGGCCACGCACGGAACGCACTATGCCTACCGGATCCCAGCTCACCACCACCCGTCCCAGATCGAAAATGATCGCCATCGTCTTTACCTCCCCCACTGGGTGTCAGTCATCAAAACAGAGTCAATAGAACATCGCTCATACGCCATTTTCTTAACCGGATACCCTGCCCCCATCCCCGCCCGCGGGCAAGTTTTACTTGCATCACAGCGGCAAATCCCTTAATGGTTATGACGTTACTTCAAGGACACACTTATGCACGCACCATTCTTCTTTGCTTTCTCGTTTATCCGGCCCGCTTGAGGGAAGGCCTGTCGTCGTGTGAACAGAAAGCAAAGACGAATCAAGCCTCCCCTCGCGGAGGCTTTTTTTTGCATCAATATCAATCGATTAATTGGATAGGGAACCATCATGGCAACGCTCGACGAGATCAGACAAGACATCACCCGGTTGGATCAGGAGCTGCTTGCCCTGCTGGCAAAACGCAAGACCCTCAGCATCGAGGTAGCCCGAGCCAAGCAAGCCAACCCGCGCCCCATCCGTGATCACCAGCGCGAGCAGGAGCTACTGGTCGCCCTGATCCAGCAAGGGCGCGTGCTGGGGCTTGATGCTCAGTACATCACCCGCATCTATCACACCATCATCGAGGACTCGGTGCTCTCCCAGCAGGCCTATCTGCAGAGCCTGCTCAACCCGGAGCAGCAGGAGCCGATGACCAGCGTCGCCTATCTTGGGCCGCGCGGTTCCTACTCCAGCCTGGCCGCCCGCAAATATCTGGCGCGCTACAAGGATCAGGTGATCGAGGTGAACTGCCAGAACTTCCGCGAAGTGCTGGATGCGGTAGAGTCGGGGCGCGCCGCCTTTGGCGTGCTGCCCATCGAGAACACCAGCTCTGGCTCCATCAACGAAGTCTATGACGTGATGCAACACACCAGCCTCTCCATCGTCGGCGAGCTCACCTACCCCATCGAGCACTGCATTCTCACCGCAGTCCCGACCGAGCTGAGTCGCATCAAGACCTTCTATGCCCACCCGCAGGTGTTTCAGCAGTGCTCCCACTATCTGAGCAAGCTGGAAGGGGCCCGTCACGAGATCTGCGACTCCTCCTCCAGCGCCATGATGAAGGTGAAAGAACTGGCAAGCCCGGAGGCCGCCGCCATCGGCAGCGCCGCCGGTGGCGAGCTCTATGGCCTGGATGTGCTGGCCGAGCAGCTCGCCAACCAGAAAGAGAACTACAGCCGCTTCATCGTGGTGGCGCGCAAGCCCATCGACGTGGCGCCGCAGATCCCGGCCAAGACTACCCTCATCATGTCCACCTCCCAGAAACCGGGTTCGCTGGTGGAGGCACTGCTGGTGCTGCGCAGCCACGAGATCAACATGACCAAGCTCGAATCCCGTCCGGTGCAGGGCAACCCGTGGGAAGAGATGTTCTACCTCGACGTCTCCGCCAATCTGCAGACCCCGGCGATGCAGGCCGCACTGGTGGAGCTGACCAAGATCACCCGCTATATCAAGGTGCTTGGCTGCTACCCGAGTGAGGATGTGAAACCCACCGCAGTGCCGCCGGTGCTGATGGGGAGCTAACCAGCCCACAACGACAAAAGGCGAGCACCCTGCTCGCCTTTTGTTTTGATGCCTGTTTTCAGGTCAGGCAATCAACTCAGAACTGACCCGCCATCAACTGATTGATGTTGTAGAGGGCACGGGTATCGAGCTCCATCTCGGTGGCATAGGTGTTGCCGCGCGGATAGGAGGCAACCACCCGGGCACCACGCACCACACCAGCGACCGACACATCCAGCGAGTTGGAAGTCTGGGTCAAGTCACGATAGCTGCTCTGGCCGCGCACCTGCTGACCATTGAGCTGCTCGGCCAGCTCGCGATATGCATCCATCTTGGAAGCGCGAATGGCTTGCAGCATCTTCTCCGACTGGGAGGGGCCGGGCTGGATGTCGATCACCGCATACCCCACCGCCTTGAGCACCGGAAAATCATCGGGCTTGCCACCCTGGGTGTAATCCACCACCCGGTTGTAGCTGCAACCGGTGAGCAAGAGTGCCAACAGGCAACCAAACAACATCTTCATGACTCGCTCCTCACGGGGTCAGGTTGACCAGATGACCGCCCGGCCGGGCCTGACTGTCACGCATCAGATAACCGCGATTGATCGATGCCCGACCAAACGAGTTGTTGGCACCGAACAGATATTTTTGCGGGATCAGGCTCTGGGCTGTGGTCTCCACCATCTTGGTGCGCATGTCGATAACGCGGGCGTTGACCAGGATCCCCTTGCTATTGCGGCTGAAGGTGCCAACCAGAATGCGGGAGATCGGCAAACGGGAAGAAAGCTCCTTGTAGTTGCGGCTCAGCACGAAGTCCCCCTGCGGTGTCACCTTGATGCTGCCGGTCAGCTTGAAGTCCACCACCACCTCGCCGCGGCGGTTGAGCTCGTAGATAAAGCTCTCCTCAATCTGCTGTCCCATCCAGTTGGTATCCTGCAGGGTGTCGAGATCAACGAAAGAGGCCACCGCGATGGGTTCGGTCAGGGTGGTCAGCGATTTGCGCTCCATCAGCTGATCGGTCATGCGCGCCACCAGCCAGTTGAGCTCCATCCCCTGCGCCGCCTGGCGGGGGTCACCCTGATCCCGGTTGATAGGGTCGGAGCCGCACCCGGTCAATGCCAGGGCAAGCGCCAACGCCGTGATGAGTTTGTTCATGGATACCTTTCCTGTATCTGCACCTGACTTATTATCGGACGCGCCGGACAAAGCTTGAGCCGGGAATGAGGCATGATTCTTGCTTTTTAATGGACATCGTCAGCGCCAACGTGCGCTGCCACTTGGAACGTGTTGTGATCCATGTCGGCCAGCAGGCGCCATTTCCTCAAAATGGCGCGGCTGCCCGCCAACTCAAGGTATCTGCTATGAAATTACCGCTGCTGTTGACCCTGCTGCTGGCCAGCCTGAGCGCCCGAGCCGAGCTTATCGAAGCGCAGGGCAGCGCCGCCATTCTGGGGGGCGATGAGGTCTATGCCCGCGAGCAGGCGACCCGCGACGCCCTGCGTCAGGCGCTGCTGGCAAGCGGCGCGGCCGTTTCCAGCGTCCAGCGTCTGGAAAATGGCAGCCTGCGATCCGAGCAGATCCAGATCCGCTCCGGCGGCGACATTCGCCAATACCGGCTCAAGCGGGAAGAGGTGCGCAACGGCCGCATGTACATCACCCTGGTGGCCGACATTCAGGCCGAACGCCAGATCTGCCAGACCCAGCACTTCGCCAAGGATTTGACACTGGTCAGGCTGCGAATGCGCTATCCGGACCAAGCCAGCTACGGCGCCATGGACGACATGCCGGAAAACCTCTCACGACGACTGTTCGAGACCCTCGCCAATGCGCCGCAAGGGGTCGCGGTGCGCCAGTGGCTGGATGAAAACCTGCGCATCGATCCGCTCCATCTGCAACAGGGAGATCGCAGCGCCCTCGAGGAGATCAAGGCGCTCAGCCTGCGTACCGACAGCCAGTATCTGGTGCTCGGCAGCATCGACGATCTCTCCATCGAACCGCAGGGAAACCAGCTGACCAGCTGGTATGAGGATCCGGTGCGCAATTTTCGCATGCAGCTCTACCTGTTCGACGGCATCAACGGCAGTCTGATCAACCGCAAGGTCTACGAAGGGCGCGCCACCTGGACCTTTGGCAAGCAGGATCAGGTGGGCAGCAGCAGCGGCCAGTTCTGGCAGTCAAGTTACGGCCAAGAGGTCAACTACCAGTTGCAGCAGGCGGCTCAGGATCTGGTAGCCCAGCTCACCTGCGCCCCGGTCACCGCAAGAGTGGTCGGCCAGAACGAACGCGGCCCCTACATCAATCTGGGACGACGCAACGGCGTCAAGCTTGGAGATCAGTTCCGCATCCAGCACAACGCCGACTTCATCGACCCCTACGGCAAGTCCCGCATGATGCGCAACCCAGCCGACGGCCTGTTTGAGGTTGTACAGGTATTCGACGATGGCGCCATCATCAGCAGCCAGAACAAATATTCGCCGTTTAACATCCAGAACGGGGATTTGGCAGTATTGGAATAAGAATCAAGGGTTTAAAAGGGAGTTGCTTCTTGTATAATGCCCGCCACACAGCTCCCGTAGCTCAGCAGGATAGAGCGGTCCCCTCCTAAGGGACAGGCCACTGGTTCGACTCCAGTCGGGAGCGCCATATAAAACAAGGGGTTGGCATCATCACGATGCCAACCCCTTGGTCGTTTTTGGCCTGGGGTACCACACGGGGTACCACAGCGCGCATTCCATAGCTACAAACCACAGAATCAAATGAGTCTCATTTCAATTAATTTCAGATATATATTATCTCCATGAACCTACCCAAGGGACTGCTCTGTGCAGTCCCTTTTTCATTGGAGATTTCTCATGGCTCACCTGATCGATACGATGGCCTACACCGGCCAAACCCCTTGGCATGGCCTTGGCAATGTTTTGCCCCCGCAACAATCTCTCGATATCTGGCTGCAGGCAGCCGGGATGGATTGGACCATCGAGCAGAGTGACGTGATGTTTAACGTCGCCTCCGATGCGTTGCATATTCGCCCCTACAGCGATAGCAAGGTACTTTATCGCTCCGATACCCTTGCCCCCCTGTCGGTGGTCTCAAGTCGCTACAACGTGGTACAGCCTCATGAGGTGCTGCACTTCTATCAAGACCTGGTGGAAGCCGGTGGCTTTGAGCTGGAAACAGCAGGCTCGCTCAAAGGTGGCCGCAAGCTGTGGGCACTCGCTAAGACCGGCCAGGATCTAAAACTCAAAGGCAATGACTTGGTAAAGTCCTATCTGCTGCTGGCGACCAGTTGCGACGGCACACTCTGCACCACGGCGCAGTTCACCTCGCTGCGAGTAGTCTGCAACAACACCCTGCAGATGGCACTGCGCGGCGCTACCGGCGCCATCAAGGTGCCCCACTCCACTCAGTTCGATGCGGCGACCGTCAAAGAGTCGCTCGGACTGGGGCTCTCCCATTGGGATGAGTTCAAAGCACAGACCAAAGCGCTGGCACAACGGCTAGTCGCCCCTGAAGAGGCGCTACGCTTTTTCAGCGACTTGCTGGCGCAACCGCTGGATGAGGAGAGCATCATTCTCACCAAGCCGGTACAACGGCTGCATGAGCTCTATCAAGGCGCAGGCATGGGCTCAGAACTTGCGAGCTCCCGCAATACCGCTTGGGGGCTGGTCAATGCGGTCACTGAATACGTGGATCACCACCGCCGTGCCCGCAGCCAGGATCACCGGCTCGATTCCGCCTGGTTTGGTCAGGGCGCCCAACTCAAATCCCAAGCCCTGAATCAGGCACTCACTCTGCTGCAGTAATTCCTCGTCCCCATTCAAACCGCATAACGACCTCACCCGGACTGGCGCAAGCCAATCCGGGCGTCGCCATTTATGCCGTCAACAAGGAGTCGTCATGAAAGCAAAAGCCAAATACGGCCAAGCCCTGCGGTTGGCCTCTACTACCCAGTTAACCCGCGAGCAGTGGCTCGCAATCCGCAAGCTTGGCATTGGCTCCTCCGATGCCGCCGTGGCAGTGGGGCTATCCCCCTACAAATGCCCGCTCAGCCTGTGGCTGGAGAAGACCGGTCGCAAGGAGCAGGAAGATATCTCCCATAAGGAAGCGGTGCTGTGGGGCATCGAGCTCGAACCTGTGCTGGCACAGGTCTATGCCAAGCGCACAGGCTACAAGGTGCGCCGGGTCAATGCAGTGCTGAAACACCCCGAGCAACCCTTCATGCTCGCAAACCTCGACCGAGAGGTGGTCGGCCATCCCGATGGGCCGGGCATTCTGGAGATCAAGACCGCCAGCTATCACAGTGCCCCCCAGTGGGAGGAAGGGGTGCCGGTGGCTTACCAGTGTCAGGTACTCCATCAGTTGGCCGTCACCGGCCATGCCTGGGCCGAAGTGGCAGTGCTCATCGGCGGCCAGGATTTCCGGATTTATCGCATCGAGCGTGACGAAGAGAAGATCCAGGATCTCATCGAGCGGGAAGCGCAGTTCTGGCAGATGGTGCAACAAGACCAGCAGCCCGAGCCTGACGGCTCCAGTGATGCTGCCAATGCTCTGAGCTGGCTGTTTCCGCGTGACGATGGCCAGACGGTGGATCTCTCCGATTCTCCCGAGTTCAACAAGCTGTTTGGCGAGCTGCTGCGCTTGCGTCAGCAAAAGGAAGCCGTCGAGCTGCAGGAGTCGCAGCTCAAGCAGCGGTTGCAAGCCACTTTGGGTGAAGCGACAGCCGGGTTGTTTGCCGATGGAAAGATCACCTGGAAGCGCAGTAAAGACCGGCTAGCTCCGGATCTGGATAAGCTCGGTCAGGATCATCCCGACCTGCTCACCCGTTACGTCAAACCGGTACCCGGCGTGCGCCGTTTCACCATTCAACCCTTGAGGCAAACACCATGATCAAAGGACTGGCGATCACCCCGCCCGTGATTGGGCGGATCTGCATCGGCAAGCTGGTGCAAAAACAGGATAAGTGGGTACCGGAGAAGGACGACAGCTTCACCCTCACCACCCAGATACAGCAAAAGGGGGGATGGTTGCTCCATCCCCTGCATCAACACTACTCATCGCAGAAAAGTGGCCTGGGGCAGGAGCAAACCAAGATCCGCTCCATTCCAGTGAGGGTGCTGTTCAACGACAGCGACTTGAATCTGCGGGCGGAATACAGCGCCTTTGACCGGCAAACCGGCAGGCCGCTCTGTGTCGGGAATGGGGAGGTGGCAAGACGCGTGGGGGCACAAGGCATGGAGGAGGTCAGCTGCCCTGGACCCGAGCGCTGCGCCTTTGCCGGGCAACAAGGCTGCAAGCTGTACGGGCGACTGAACCTGTTTGTGGAGGGGCAAGGGGATGAGCTGGGCAGTTTTATCTTCCGCACCACCGGCTACAACTCGGTACGCACCCTGGCGGCGCGACTGAAGTACCTAGAGGCAGTGAGCGGGGGCCATACCCGCTATCTGCCGCTCACCCTGCGGTTGCGAGCCAAGAGCACCACCCAGTCCTACCGCACACCAGTCTACTACGTGGATTTAACCTTGCGGGAAGAGACCAACCTGACCGAGGCAGTCAAGCTGGCACAGGAGGCGGCCCAACGTGACCAAGAGGCAGGCTTGGCAATCGAGCTGATGGAGCAAGCTGCTCGCGAGCTGCTGCGTAACGGCCAGTTTGAAGATATTGATGAAGAGGTGCCGATGCTGCTGGAGGAGTTCTATCCCGAAGCCAGCACTGACGAAACGAATGGTAACGCGAGTGCGGAGGCGACAACCTCGCATAGCACACCACAAGGCCAAGCAACCAGAACACCACAGAGACCACAACCAAGAAGGAGTCCGCTCACCAATAAATTGGGGAAAGGGACCCCACCCCCTCCCCCAGTAAATGGCGGGTGATCAGCGGGGACGCGCCAACCGCTCCACCAACCGCTCCACCGTTTCCAGCAACAGGGTTCGGTCAGCATCATCGAGCCGAGCCAGTTGCTGGCTCAGCACAATGCCCTGCTCGGTCGGGCGGTTACTGGTCTCACGCAGAAAGTCGGCTAGCTCACAACCAAACAGTTGAGCGAGCTCCGCCAACCGCACCACGGTCGGCACCACAATCCCTCGCTCCATTCGTGAGACAGCTTCCATCCCGATATTGAGGTGTTCAGCCACCTGCTCCTGGGTAAACCCGGCCTGGTTACGCTGACGCCCAATCGCCTTACCCACACTCTTGGCTAACTGCTCAAAGTTGATATCTGTCATAAGTCCTCCAACCAACTCGTATGGTTGGGTATAGACCTGTTGACATGAAGAACTCTGAAAGGTGAGGATCAACCAATTAGGTTGGCATTAGTGCTTTGGCGTGGAATTTCAGAGCGAAAGGAAATCCATCACCCAATACTCAACCCCCCTCATTTCCCACTGTTCAACCACCGCATGGCCACGGGAAATGAAAAGTCATTTTTTATCCATAAGGAGACATCATGAAACGTTACTTTGTTATCGCGGGCCTGCTTTTTCTGGCCCTGACCATCAACATTGCCTGGACCGGCAAGGCCCCTTGGCTTGGATTTTGGGGGCTGACCGCCACTTTCGTGTTCGGCACGCTCTTCACTGGTGTTGGCATGTGTATCGGGGAGTGGTTTCGCCGTTTTACCCACCCGGACTGGATCTCGACCAGCGGCGCTGTCGAGACCTTCAAGGCCAAGATATTTTGGCTGATGGGGCCACAGGCCATTGGGGCGCTGATCGGCTTTTTCGCCTTTCAAGGCTTTATGAACAATATCCTCGGCTATGCCGTGTAAGGAGTGTGGGATGCATCAATGGATAATAGCCCTTCTGGGCTTACTGCTGACGCCTGCCGTACTGGCATTTGGCGACCATGGCCGCTGGAACGATGGCTGGGGCCAGGGGGTAACGGAGTATTCGGCAACGGTTGATGATGAGACCTATCTCTATCTCTCGTGCCAGATGGGCCAGCTTAATGGCATCACGCTCAATCAGGCGGGACAAGCAACTACGAACAACGTCAGTTTGCGCATCAATGGTCATACCTACCCCCCGCTACCGAGCATGGTGGCAGGGAATGACAGCAAGGCGTTCTATGACATGTGGGCCGCGCTGCGCACAGCCAAGTCGCTGCAAGCCATCACCCAGGATGACCGAACTGTTGAGCTGCCGGTAGCGGGTGTACAAGAGGCCCTGCCCGCTGCGACAGACGCTGCCTTTGGCTGCGCCTTCCCGGCTCCGGAGCCTGAGCCAGCCGCCGCCCCCTTGAACTTTGAACTTCGCGCACAACAGGGCGTACTGCAGGTTGTGTCTCGTAATGACCCTATCACGATTAATGACATCACCATCAACCGTGGCCAGTGTCAGTTGGTTCGGGAAGTGCCGAGTGATGATTGTGTCAGCGGTCGCGTTAAATGGCGTACCTGTCTCGACAGTAAAGACAGGGTGAAACCAGAGTACATCAAGCAGGTGTTCCCTGTTGCGATGAACTTTGGACAGCAAACTCGGTTCACCCTCAAGTCAACACCGCTGTGCCGAGTACTGGAGGTGGTTATTCATACCGACCGGGGAGATACCGGTTACACCTTCGAATGAGCCCACTCCACTTCGCTATGCCCGGTCTCGTACCGGGCTTCTTGTTTTCTAAAAGGAGCAGACATGAAACCTGGTGACCATCTGGTCGTAAGCCGATGGGGCTACGACCATCACGGTCTCTACGCGGGCAATAACCAAGTCATTCACTATACAGGTCCTTTCTCGAGTGAAGGCCCGGTGACTGGGCGGATTATTGTTTCATCGTTGGAGATATTTACAGGCAATGGCGACTGCTACCTACGTGAATACAGCCACCGTTACTACAGCCCCAGCGAAAGTCTAGCGCGAGCGCATCAACGGCTGGGAGAGCGGGCCTACAACCTGCAGTTCAACAACTGCGAGCACTTCGTGACCTGGTGTATCCAGGGTGTGCACCACAGTGAGCAGGTAGACCAGGCGTGGAGTACCGTCTTGCTAGCCATCACGCTTGCACAAACTCCCCTGCCACCGATCCGCACCACCGTGCCTACGTTCCCCGCACTACTCACACCGCTGACGAACAAGCTACCAACTTGGCTTCTGCCCTGGCGACTGCGCTAGTCCCAACCCTTTATTCGGAGAACACCATGACCATTCCCTTTTTCCGGGACGGCTTTGCCCTGCCCGTAGCCCAAGCATTGCTGGCTCTGCTCGACCAGGAAGTCGCTAAAACCGAGCTCAATCTTGAGCGCTTAACCCAACTGACTTTCAACTTTCGCAATCCCGGCTACAGCGCTGAGCAAGGCGGCGTGCACCCAGTTGAGATCCGCCTGATCCGTGGGCTTGATGGCTGGCTATTCGATTACGTCACCGACTTTAGCTACCAGGGGCGGGGCTATGATGCCGAACTCAGCAAAGAGCTCGATTTCAACTTCCTCGATGGGGAACACACCATGCTGGGCTGGGGGCCTCTGCGGCTGGCCGAAGCGCGGGAATTGTTCGACATCTGGCAAAACAACTTCATTGCCTACTGCCGGTTGGAATGCTTCAGCGTCACGATCGCAGGAGATTAGGAGGACACGATGAGACAAGAATTAGCTCTCTCCCACTACACACGCCAGTGGCTGGGACGAGTCGCCACCAGCGCCAAGCTAACCCCCACCCACAGTGGTCAGCGTTGGCTGCTGCACCTGACACCAGATAGCCCACCAGCCCGTACAGTCACCCTACAAGTGCGCTGGTCTGGAGTGCAGTGGCAACTGCTCTCCCTGACCAATGCCGAGGACTGGCACACCATGAGCCAGCCGAGAGATGAGATCTGCATCGACCCCAAACGTCGCTGTTTTTGGCGTTGCCAAGCAGGGCCCGTGCCGCTCACCGAGCAACCCCACGTACTGGCCAACTTTCTGGCAGACCTACAGCGCATCTGCATCCATCGTGGCTATCGCGTGGAGAGTGACCCCATCCCTGACAAGGAGACCGAAGATGATTAACGCAGTGATCGCCATCGAGTTGGAGGCTTACCTTGATCACCATGGCCAGGTTGAAGTGGTGCATGACCAAGGCCCGCCAGTGAACGGTTATGCCCTCTACCTGCGCTATGAAAACGAACGGGGTGACACACTGGCGCAATGGCTGTGCGATCATCCGGATCACCGCAGGCTAACCCAGTTAGGCACCATGCTCGCCACCAGTTACCACATTCCGCTGCACGACTACACCCCGCACACCTTGGCGGCCTGAACACAGCCAACCAAGCCTGCTGTCACACCCCATTCAGTAACCCATTAACCAACTACTTCGCCTAGCCTGCCGCGTCCAATGCGGTGGGGCGATGGCGTATGGAGCACAATCATGTTGCACCACAAACTGATCGCCGGGGAGACCCCCGGCACCTACCGGGTGACTGACCTTGTCACCGACGATGAGCTGCTCACCATCGCCCAAGCTATTGCCCGGCATAAACTGGGCAAGGGGGAAGCTATTACCGATAAACACTTGGCCCATCAAGCCCTGCAAGGGCTACTGCAAACACGGGATCGCGAAGTTTTTGCGGCACTGTTCCTCGATAACCAACACCGGATACTGGCCTACGAGGAGCTGTTCCTTGGCACCCTGTCCGCTGCAACCGTCTACCCCCGCGATGTCGTCAAGCGGGCACTGCACCACAATGCCGCCGCCCTGATGCTGGTGCATAACCACCCGTCGGGATACCCGGAACCCAGCCGGGCAGATATCGAGATCACCCTGCGCTTACAGGATGCCCTGGCACTGGTGGATATCCGGATTTTGGATCATCTGGTCGTCGGTACTGAGGGAGTTGTGTCGATGGCAGAACGAGGGAATTTGTAACGGCCACGCCGGTCAGGGGGCCCATGGAGGAAGAAGGCATGGCCAGCAGTGATCTCTACAATGACTTACCATCATTAGGAGTACACAAAAAATGGGAACCATAGGGAGTTGGGGATTACACACCCAAGTTCAACCACGTTTTGGCGCACGTGCAATTGTTGAACGCAGCAGGGTTTCCCTGCTTTGGGATCGCTGCGGCGTCTACCCTCGGCGCCACTTATGATGGCGCTGATGACCAGAAACATGACATCAACCAGGTCATGCTTACGATTGATATCAGAGCGGGTTTCTTCGACAAGGGTAAGATGTTCAATCAAGGCCATAGAGCGCGCCTCCTGCATGGAGGCGTGATTAGATCACAGACGATCGGCCTTTTCGAATTTCCTTAACAAAGTGCGATCCCGCCCTGATCATGTGATGATGAGTGCAGAAGAGTGCGCATAGTTGCCGGAACAGAAATTTCCGTAGTCAAGATACCATCTGCAAATGGGCCTCCGCAGACGGTGATGCTCCTATCGTAAGTCCTTACTTCGACACATTAATCGATATGAATATATTTGTGTACTTGTACTGAAAGCCTCCAGTTACGTTCGATACACACATTTATAGCCAGTTCTGTCGCTAGTTTTTTTTGACTGATTGGCTGTAGAGCAATTTGTACGTCCGGGCGCAGATCAGCAAATTGCAATAAAGTATCAAGCTCCTCGATGTGGTGCTCAGTTGCAACCGGATGTTTGATCTCGTTGGCTCGTGACAAGGCCTGGGGCAAAACGGTAAGCCCACCCTTCATTCCGATCTTCGGGGAAACGGTCACCCAGGCCTCTTCATGAACCCGCACCTCCAGAGTACCACTGGTTTCAACTTGCACAGTGAAACCCTCGGCTAGCAGCAGGGTAGAAAGTTCGCTCAGATCATACAGGCAAGGTTCACCACCTGTGATGACCACGTGGCGAGCCGAGTAGCCGAGACAACTGAAACTCTTAAGGATCTCGTCTGCACACATGGAACTCCAAGCATCCGAATTGCTGGAGACATCAAGTATCTGACAACTCGGCACTCGACGCTCGGGATCAACCACCCAAGTATGACGGGTATCGCACCAGGAGCAGCCCACCGGACAGCCCTGCAGGCGCACGAAGATGGCGGGAAGTCCAGTATGAACTCCCTCTCCCTGTATAGTCTGGAAGATTTCGTTAATCGGGTAATGAATCATCAATATCTGTCTGAAAGGGTGAAAATGACCGACTCAGGAAGCCGAGGCCAATTTGGCCTCGAGGCGGATACGAACTGCCGGCCCCTGCGCCATGTACTCTTCGAGACCTTTTGCTCGCAGTATACAGGCGGGGCATTCGCCACAACCGTCCCCTTGAATACCGTTATAACAGGTCAGGGTTTGACGACGTACTGTCTCAAGGTGGCCACAGTGGTCAGCCAACGCCCAGGTCTCAGCCTTATCAAGCCACATCAGTGGTGTCTCGAACCTAACCGGCCTGTCCATCCCAAGCACCACGGCCAGATTGAGAGCCTTAACAAACTCGTCACGACAATCTGGGTAGCCAGAAAAATCGGTTTCACACACGCCAGTGATGACCGCTTCGGCCCCCACTTGATAGGCGTAGATAGCTGACAGGGTGAGGAACAAAATGTTCCGCCCTGGCACGAAGGTGTTGGGTAACCCGTTATGCTGTAGTTCGCAACTGACTGGGATCTCATCGCGAGTTAAAGATGATAGAGCCAATTCCCCGAGCAAACTGACATCCATGATCTTATGGGCCTTAACTCCCAGTTGTGTTGCCAAGGTCCGTGCAACCTCAACCTCTGCCGAGTGACGCTGACCATAGTTGAAGGTGATTGCATGAACTTCATCATAAACTTGCTGGGCACGTATCAGGCAAGTAGTACTATCCTGACCACCACTGAATACCACAACAGCAACTCTCATCTAAGTCATCTCCCTATCTCTCAGGACAAACGAGCCAACAAAGGTCCCAAGAGCAAAAGTTTGCGAGCCTAATGTTGAATTGGTTAACCTTTATCCCTGCACTCTCACGAAGACCCCACTTGAGACACCTCCGCAAGACAACCATGAGCCTCAATAGGCTCATTAATCATCATCAGGTCAGAAATTGTGCCAAAAAAACTTGTAAAAACCAATTGATTCCAGTAGCTTCTGCGCCACTAGCCTACAGAAATTATATATATGCAACATATCAACCTGATTACAACCTGCTCCAATTCCAAAGGAAAAAGCAATAGCACTCTGAGGCTTGATGGTATCAAGCATAAATATGATAATTTACATGAACTTGCACTTTCATGGTCAAATCTTATCACAGAGCACATGCAAAATAATCAGCCAACTGATGCTATCAATTTATACAAAGGTAGTCATTGGACCAACGCTTTAAAAGCAAAAAAGCATGAGTTCGTCGATTTGTGGGTTATTTCTGCTGGCCTAGGTCTTATCAATGCCAATGATTTCACAATAAATTACCAAGCCACATTCACACCTAATTGTGATGATTCTATACCCACGTATGGACTGACGAGTAAAGAATCTTCTAGGGTGTGGTGGTCTCACCTTTGCAAGATTAAAAACAATTATTCAAGATGTAAATCAATTGCACATTTGATGCAGAGGAAATGCGATGATTTTTTCATAATCGCAGGTTCGAATATATATATCAATGCGATTCTAGATGACCTCATCCAAGGAGCAAGATTTCTATCTAACCCTCAAAAACAATTGGTTATAATTACTTCCTCAGCTGAATTTCTTAGTGAAAAAAAAATAATAAAGGATTGTTTTCTTTCAAGTAGCAAACTGATGCTACCTTGGCTTAAGTGCAATGCTACATCATTAAATATCTGCTTGGCCAATAAATTTATCGAATTGTTAAAGGAGCAAAATTTTGACTATTGCTCAACAAAAAACTTTATCAATCAGATGCATAACGCGATTCCTACCATAGTTAAATCCGATAAAATAAAATGTACAGATGAGTATTTACGCATTTATATATCAACTGAACTGCAATCTAACTCTAATCTTAGCGCCACAAAATGTCTTATTAAGTTAAGAAGTAGCGGGAGATGTGCAGAAGAACGCAGATTCAGGAAAGTTTTTTTAGATATAAAAAATAGTTACAAGTAATGTGTTGCATGATATAATGGCCAGCTGTCAACTGACAACTGCTGGAGGTCCAATTGCCACGACTTAAGTACTTCTTTCCTGATAGCCAAGACTTCATTGATCCTAGTTTTAATTTCTTTAAAGAAACGAGGAACGAACATCGAATTAGACAACGTGATGACTTGTATCCACACGAAGTCTTCTCTCGACCGTATGATGGTATGCTTGTCTCTAAGGCAGTTGTCGATGGGCTTGGTACTGGTGAGTCAAAATACTCAAGACCTCAGCGTTTACGTTTCTTCAGAGAGGGAATGTCGCGGTTCTTCAGGCTACCAGAAAACATGGAAAGTATGGGGGATTGTGGCGCATTTACTTATGTGACTCAATATGAACCTCCATATAGAGTTGAGGATGTTATTAGTTTTTATGAAGCATCTCAGTTTGATTATGGCGTATCGCTAGATCACATTGTTTTTGGTTACGAAAAAGCAGGTCGATGCTTTTCTGAAACTGAACTCTTTGAGTTCAGTCGGCGAAAAGAGCTTACACTTTCCTTGGCGGATGAATTTTTAATTAAATCTAAAAATTCAAAATTCATTCCATTTGGTGTTGCTCATGGATGGGATAAAGCATCTTATGCCGACTCAGTAAAGAAACTAATTTCAATGGGTTATGAATATATTACGATGGGGGGTATGGTTCCTCTAAAGACTGAGCAAATAATTGAAACTCTAGAGGAAGTCAGCCTTGTAAGAAAAAGTAATACCAAGCTCCATTTATTAGGTATCGCGAGACCTCAAGAGTTAGCGCGTTTTTCAGACTTGGGAGTCGTGAGTATTGACTCCACAACCCCATTGCAACAGGCTTTCAAAGATAGAAAAAACAATTACCATACATTATCTGGCAAAAATTATGTTGCCTTAAGAGTTCCTCAATTAGATGGTAATGTATCTCTGGGAAGAAAAATAAAATCCGGAGTGATTAATCAAGATATTGCACGAGAGTTGGAAAAAGCAACCCTTAAGGCACTATTCGAATATAGTGAAAGAAGAGCCTCGCTAAATTATACCTTAGATGTATTGTTAGCATATGAACGCCTTCATTCTGGCGAAAAAAATGCAATATCAATAAAGGATGATTACGAAAAAACGCTGGCAGATAGACCTTGGGAACATTGTTCATGTGAAATATGTCGCGAAATTGGAATAAATGTTGTGATATTTCGGGGCGCAGAAAGAAATAGACGCAGAGGATTTCACAACATTCAAGTTTTTTACGAAAAACTAACCTCTATTTTTTACTAAATTAAGGCTTTAAAATGACCCAAAAGGCTGCACTTCGAGTCCCGGCTCTGAAAATTAAGCAAGGTAACAACAGATGCCTGTACAGTCTTGCCATTAATGGAAAATTAATTCCTGAGGTAGCAAGTATTTCACGAATTAGCCGTAATAATCGAGAACTAAAAGGTTATCAAAGACCTGAGGTTCAATCTCATATTAAAGAAATTCAACGGTATATCGAAAGTAACAATCCATTAATTCCTAACCCAATTATAATCGCATTTAATGATAGCGTTAAATTTGAAGCAACGGATGGTTCAGACTGCTTTGGTTTTTTACACATTCCATTAAATGTCGATGGTTTAAAACCTGGTTTTATTGTCGATGGGCAACAGCGAACTGCAGCCCTGAGAGAAGCAGATGTTGATGACTTTGTTATGCCTGTATCGGCATTTATAACAAAAACAGATGAAGAACAGCGCGAACAATTTATGCTAGTAAATTCGACAAAACCGCTGCCGAAATCATTACTTAATGAATTATCACCATACACAAATGGTCGACTTCCATCAGACTTACAAGCAAAAAAATTTGCATCCTACTTGACTTTATGCTTGAACTTTGAAGATGGTCCGTTAAATGGTCGAATTAAGACAGCAACTAATCCTAGTGGAACAATAGCAGATACATCCATCATTAAAATGGTCGATGCTAGTTTAAAAGAAGGTGCATTATATAGATTTCGTGACCATCAAAATGGTACTGGCGATCCCGAAATGATGCTATCACTATTAAATAATTTCTGGGAAGCTGTTAAGATTGTGTTTAATGAAGATTGGGATAAAAAGCCTAGACATTCTAGATTATTACATGGGGTAGGTATTCTTTCACTTGGCAGTTTTATGGACCATATTGATGAACAGCATATGCTGTTCAAGACAATTGAAAAAGAGTGGACCCCCGTTCCAACCATTGACTTTTATATAGAACAACTTAATTTCATCAAACATTTTTGTCATTGGGGTCATGGTTTATGGGAATTTGGAATGGATTCTGATGGTATAGCTATTACCAGAAAATGGAATCAGTTGCAAAATGTACAAAAAGATATCGTGCTTGTTAGTGATTACCTTATAACAGCTTATGATAAGGCTTGATAGTCAGGTTCGTGGCGGGTTGTGAACCGCCACGAACTTATGTTGATTTATATAAGTACATGTTTTTACCTATTTTTTTTAGTTTGCCAGTCTCATAAAACCCCTCGCAACACGTAGTTATTCTCGAGTGTAACTCTAAATAATCCCCTCGGTAATTAACTTTAACTAAATATGCATGAACCAATGTAGCACAATCGAATGTTCCATGACTTGTCTCAATTATTTTTAACAAATCAGACTCTAAATCATTCATCCCCGCCCCCTCTTTGGACATTCTTTTAAATAGATTACAGTAGAACATTAACATTGTGAATTTTCAAGTAATGCCACAGCATATAAATGTGATTATACTCATAATCCACAAAGGGGGTACAGGTTGACTGCCAAATTTTATCGGCGTAAGGTACTATATTTGAGACTTAAAGCAGAGCGCCCGGAACATGAACGCAACTCTTTATAAAGAATTTTCATTTGAAAGTGCACATCGACTTCCTTATGTACCTCAAGGACATAAGTGTGGCAGACTGCATGGTCATTCTTTTATTGTTAGATTAGAAATTACAGGTGAAGTAGGTTGTCATTCAGGATGGGTGATGGATTTCGCTGATATAAAGACTGCTTTTAAACCAATTCTAGAAAAACTTGACCACCACTACCTAAATGATATCCCTGGTCTAGAAAACCCAACCAGTGAGGTTTTATCTAGTTGGATCTGGCATAAACTCAAACCAAACTTACCTCTTTTAAGTGCAGTCATAGTAAAAGAAACTTGCACTGTAGGGTGTACATATAAGGGCGAGTAGTCCAACCTACTGCAGAAAAGTACTAAACTATATAACACAGAAAATGCTCACAAAACGGCCTATAAAGCCGTAGATATTGAGAGAAGACCTCATGATGCATGAAAAAATATCGGAGGTGGGTTAGCAACTCACATTTAATTTTTATCCACAGATAAAGAGGCACCAAAATTTCATATTTTTAGCTTGTATTCATCCTGTAAAAATCTTCGCTTACATTACCAAACCCGCTTGTAGATAGCTCCGAATACAGTCCAGCATGCTTGTACTGCCTTTACCAGAAGGTTGCAGGAATGGTTTTCCATTACGCTCTTCCTTTATCGCATAATATGCTGCATGTTTAGAACTAAGCCAGGCAAAGATAAATATATCAGATTCTTTAGCCAATAAGCGCAGCATGTTAGAGCCGCCCTTATCATTATTGATTCTAATATCAGCTTTGGGGTAATCATCTAGTAACTGTTGCTTCACGCGTTTTGCTACCGACTCTGTCAATGTATAAATGCCTACAATCTTGTGATTCAATGTTGCACCTACATATACGTCATCCACACTTTTTTTATTTGCAGGAGTAACCAGTTGAGGCACGTCACATACGAGACCGATCTCTTCGAAAAACTGAGCCAATAAGTTCCACTGCAGATTGCTATAACGGGTAGGGTTACTGTAAAACTTGCTGAGTACGACATTGAATAATCGTTCTCTGGAAGATTGATCAGCTGTTGGGTATATCAAGAGAAGTTCCAGTATATCCAGCCAGGCTATTGAACTGCCCGTCCCGGAATGCTCAACAATCATTTGTAGATTTTCTATCAGCTCACGATAATCGTTCACATTACTATCGTCAGCTAAATAGCTACGAGCTAGATCGTAGGCTATGAAGATATCTTCATGTGAAGCGTGGTCGTCCAGGGCCAGTTGTTGCAACAATGCCATTCGAACGGACTGCCACGAAGCGCTAGTCTGATGGTTATCCAACCACTCCAAAAGAACAGGAATTGCATCACGCAGAACCATACTGGTGCGACTGTCGCTTTTATCCAGTAGTGAAATGAATTCATCGGGCTTGAAAGCTGCGGCGGGCCATTGATAGCAGGCCTGTTCTACTGCGTCAATCGCCCCAGACCACTTCGGATTGTTCAGCACTTTTTGTAGCCAGTCCTGCCAATTATCCAGCCCAGCGGTATCCTGTACTATATGTGTTGCTGGCAACAGTTTTTGCAACGCAGTGTAGTAACGCAGGAAAGCCCGTTTTGCCAGCAATGAGTCACGCTCTTGCTGCGTCAACTGTTGCAGATAACTAATGCCCTTCACCGCCGCATCTGCACTACCGACGACCCAGGCACATTGTAAAGCAATTGCGACACTGCATGTGCTAACTGGCTGCAAAAGCGTCTCTTCAAGTACGCTTTCAGGGTGTTCGTCGGCCCTATCTAGCAAGTCATCGATGGTAGTTGGCGGCAAAGTTGGGACCGTTACCGTGGGGAAAGCGGCAAGCAACTGATTGACCCAGAGGCGGTCATTGTCCGTAGCCCCCTCCATCCCGGCTACCAGTTTCTGAGCCTGCTCCGTCAACCTTGCCGGGTTGCCCTGCGTGTCAGAAAGCAGCCAAAGCAGAGTGTTTTTAACCGCCGCTGGCGTCTTGATACCCTGAGTAACTTGGAACAAGCGTGGCACGCTCTTCGCCAGAGAATCGTTGAATGCAAGACGTTGGGCAATAAGGTCGCCCGCCTGCTCATGTTTCAGCAGAATCTGCTGATAAAAGACGTCCATCACCTCTTCAGTCAGCACAAGAGGATGCGGTATATCGAGCACTTGGTGCAGTTCCGTCGAGTCCAGCAGGCTTTTCGCATCCCCCTCCAGCGCCATGCAGCGCAGTTCGATAAACAACTCGTTGATATGGCCGATACCGCCAGAATCACGTAACTCCTGCAGATAGAGGCGCGTTTGCGGCGCATCACGCCGGCGTAGGGTGGCGCGAATATCACGTAGAATACGGCCAAGCGGGCGCAAAAGAGTGAGTCGGCGACTAGGACGACTGGCGAGTTGTTGGCGCAAGCGCTCAATGCCGTTGAAAATCTCCGGGCTCCACGACTGCGAAAGAGAGCTGAATTTATATGCGCTGTCCCCATAGTGGTCGATCAACGCTTTTTCGACTGGGTCGCTCGGATCTAGTATCGTGCGCTGGCGGTTAAAATCAGACCATGAGGTGCCAATATGCGCATCTATCAACTCACGTAACTCTGCATAGCTCTGCTCTTGATCGGCCACTGCATACCAGGTCACTTTATCATTACTGCCCTTCACTACTCGCGGCAAAATCACTGGGAAACGTCTGTTTCGGACATCGTCAAGCCAAGGGGTCAGCCGCCGTAGGGTTGACGCTTCCAGCAAACTGCCCTCAATTTTTTCCCAGGAGATAATATTTTTTTCTCCATGGAAAAAGGTGCGCAGGAACTGCTCACTGTCCGTATTTTTCATTGCACACTTCCCTGTACCGGCTGGTAAAAGTCGTTAAAAACCAGCAATGCTTGCACGATGGCGGCTTTGTCTGTGGTCAGGTTGATCTGTTCATCGTTGATCACGATCCCACCGATTGTCAGATTCATTGATCCGCTCAGTAAGAAATGATCACCTAAGAATCCTTTGGTATGCAGCACCTCTTTCTGACCGATAAACAGTTTATCTAGCATGCCGTAGTTGGCGACGCGTTCAGTTAACTGGCGAATAAAGCGAGCGTTATGCTGGGTCTCGTTAGTCATAACTTTCAACGTGCCACCATTGGCGATCGCACGTGCCAGCAACTCTGAAGTTTGCACCTGGCGCTGTCCCCAGGCAGGCTCGAGGTAGTCAAAACGCCCAGTACGGTTATCCAGCAAGTCGAGGTCGGTGATCCACGGAGAAACAATCCACAACTCCGCGCTGGGCTGGACGATCTCAGCTACCAACAAGGAACTGAGCACATCAATCACGTCACTCTGGCGCGAGGTTCTTGATTTAAAGATACGGCGAGTATTCATTGGATCGCGTCCGGAATTTCAATCATGGCGAAGGTGTCATTGTTGTGGCGGCGCAGGGCACTGACACGCGGATAGAAGAACAACCCGTACATTTCAACAGGGGTAACCAGAAGAGTAGCGATGGCCTCATTCAGCGAAGCACCCGAAGCAGCCAACAATTCACATTTGCCATTCTTTTCTAAATGTTGGTGGCACTGCTGCATCCAGTCTTGCCAACCAAGATCCACTTGAGAGCAACTGTGCTGTACCACATGAGCCAGCAGTAGGCGCTCGGTTGGCCCGGCAAAGCTGTAAGGATTGTACCAAGTTAACCAGCTATCGCGGATAGTATGGCCGCGTGGCCACAGCAGGCCGTTACAGGTATTGAAACGCCAACTCTCTAGGTTGTGATGCCCTTGACTGGCCTGTCGCAGTTGCTGGTCAAGCGCGTTGGACTGACTACAGGTAAAGGCATAGACGCGCTGTGGTAGTTCAATGCCCAGTCGCAACTCCTGCTGCCGCCACTCCAACTGCAGGTGCAGTAAAAAGGCGTCACTACTGGCATCAGTCCCCGGCCGTAACAGGCGGGTGTTGATCGCAGACAGGAAATTATGACTGGTCATAAAGCCACTGCATTGCAACTCTCCCAGCAAGTTGCGCTGCGCCTGGACCTGACTGGCATGGTTGCTGGCAAGGCGCATCTCGTTCATACGTGCAGATAAGGATGATGCCGGGCTTGCCAACTGTTGCAGCAGGTGCCAAACGTTATTGTCCATCGTTTCGTAGTTACCAGGGCAGAGGTTAAAGTCCAGCAATTCGAAGAAACGGCGCGGATCTTCACGGTAAATTTGTTGGATCTTCTCAATGATGCCACCACCACCGACGGTAGTTTCCGACAGCCAGATTTCGCGCTGATCAGGCGCCAGCAGGTCAGTACGTACCGCCCCGCCGTTGAGGTCAAGGATCAGGTCATTATCGTCAGCATCCGGGCACAACTGCATGGCAGTTTGCAGTAGCGCCGCCCCCAGAGTGTTTGTGAAGTTGAGGTTCAGCCACTCCAACCAACTGTGATCCAGAGGTTGGTACAACAGCTCTACCCAGCCAGCAATTTTTGCCATCACTGGAGCCTGGGACAGCAACTCGCGCAGGCTATGTTGTAGGTCCTGCTCGACTTCTGCGCCGGTCTGCGCATCATACAGAGTCTGAAAAATACGTGCAGGTACATCAGTCAAAGCAATCCCCGCGCTGTTGTTTTGCAGTGCACGAAACGCCTGTTCTGGGGTACATTTTTTCAATACTGCTTCACAGCCGATACCTGCCAGGACGGTTTCTGCTAGCCAGCCTCCGAGGAAAGGATTAACGCTAATAGCTTCGTCGTGGCTTACCTCATATAGGAAGCGTGCAGTACGCATTCCAGCCACCAGTTCACGATTGTTGCTGATGCTTGCGATGTCAAAATTGGGTAGCCGACACTGGAATTTTACCGCATCTACCCAAAGCGAGAACCCAAACGCAGCGGGTTCTCCTTGATGTTCAAATTTGAAATCAATCTGCAAGTCTGCACGCTTATCGCTGAATTTAATATTGGCGCGTGAACCGGTGGCGAAGCGTACAACTTCGATCGGGCAGTGCTGCTGATGGCTGTAAAATTCCACCATTTGGAAAATATTTTCCCAAACATTGCTGGACGGTACTTCCTCCAGGATGCCGCACTGAGGCGGACGGATCTCGCTATGCCAGGTCAGAAACGAGTTTGAAGTTTCACTCAGTTTAAGGTCATCAGGCGGCGTACTGACCTCCACTTCCCAGGCTCGGAAGCACGGGATAGCCCGCGTACCGCTGCGGGTAGTTATATAGCTATCTGGCATAGGCTCGCGTTTGTCTGGCGGGCAGTAGTCGTCAATAGGAAATAGTTGCGTTCCGTCTTTCAGATCGAGTTTTGTCGGCACCACCCAGTGGCGTTCACGAATACTTTTAGTTGCAAAACGCTTGCTGATACGGCCCGGGGCAAAATCTTTCATACCCTGCAAAATCGGCATGCTGCATCGTTCCGACTCCTGACCAGCCTCACTCGGAAACTTAATCTGCACCTCAGGCAGGCAGAGATCGTTAAACAAAGCGGACGGAATAAAGTCCGGCATCGGTGTACTTTTATGGCAGTTATCAGCCAACTCAACACCAAGGCGTGACCAGTTGGATCTTAGTCTTCTAAGCACAGTAGGAAGGAACGCAGTCATAATCGCGCGCGGTGGTTGCCACAGCAATGACAGTAACTGGTTATTGTTCTTAATACCCAAAGCCTCAGTCAGCCATACGTTAAACCCATGCTGAGTTTTCTGGTTATTCAGCAAATCTTCAATCAGGTTAATCAGGGTTAACTGGGCTTCGGATGCCTTACCTTTATCCTGCGGAACTGATAAATCATCCCAAATACCACGATTCTTTTGACTAAGATACTCTTTGCGAGTGGAGAGCCAGTCCATAGTAGCGAAAGCCGCCTGCATTCGTAGTACGTAACTGTTGCCGACCGGTAGTTGTCGTGCCTTTAGCACTGGTTCGAACAGGCTTTCATAGCATTGAAATGCCATACGGTCACGACCATAGTCGGACAATACAACCACAGTCCATGGGCGCATGATGCGCTGTCGTCCAGCCCGCCCTTTACGCTGTAGGAACTGGGCATTATCACGTGGCGCTTTATGCTGGATAACGGCACCGACGTTCGGGTCGTTAAAGCCGACCTCCAGTGATGCTGTTGCGACAATCAGGTCTGCTGAGTGGTCCACACCTGCATCCTGTGAAGACGTTCGCTTAACGTTGCTACGATCAGAGGAGTCAAGCGTATGGCCGATGATTTTAGCCAGTGGCCACTGCTGGCCACTGATAAATTTCTCTTCATTAGGCACATCACCACGCAGCATCGCCAGCGGTTCTTTATTAGCATTGATATTTCCGTTTGAGTAACGCCCCTCAGCATCCAATAGTTGAAAGTAGAGGCGGTTAATAACATCCATATCATCGGTAAAGACAAAACTGCGTGTCCCATACATACCCTTGCTGACTGGCTCAACAATGTGATCAAGCATACGCCTAGTAAGCATGGCTGTCTGAATGGTGGTAGACAG
This sequence comes from Aeromonas sp. DNP9, assembly GCF_001728955.1. Taxonomy (NCBI): domain Bacteria; kingdom Pseudomonadati; phylum Pseudomonadota; class Gammaproteobacteria; order Aeromonadales; family Aeromonadaceae; genus Aeromonas; species Aeromonas sp. DNP9. The sequence continues at coordinate 114,583 of NZ_LYSQ01000004.1, forward strand.
CAGGCTGGAGCGTGATGCCGGGTCGCTACGTAGCGCCAGCATATACTCTGCACCTTCCGCCTCCATATCATCTTCGGCCGGACTGACCTCTAGCACGAGGCGTTCTTCCAACCCTGTCAGCGATGCCATAAAGCGCGTAGCTTGTTCCAGTGTTGCAGATAGCCCTACAAAGTGCGGCGTAGCGCCAGATAGATGTCTCCAGCGGCGAATCAACATACCGTTCTGTGCACCGCTAACACCGGAATAAGTGTGGACCTCATCGAGCAGCATCATTGACGGCGGGGTAATGTTATTGCCAATGCCAAACAGTGGAGCCAAAAACGGGTTACCCATATGCTTATTTAGCATTTCGGTACTGGTGAACAAAATATCAGGAAATTCAATCCTCATACGCTTACGAGTCAGAATTACTTCATCAGGTTCTATAGTCTCATCACAACTATCGCAATGCAGGCGCTCAATGCTGTTTTCAAGATCGACCGTGCGCCAGACCATTTTCCCGTGACAACTATCTGCCGGGCAGGAAATATATTGGCAGGCCATGCCATCACGATGACGACTCCAGGCTGTTATCATGTAGTCACGATAAATCGCATCTTTATCCAGCGGTACCATACCGAATAGCGCGGCTATTCGTACCTTACGTACACCATTCTTTGCCAGTTCACCGTTTAGTTTGCGAGTCTGGCGCAACGTTTCGATAAACTGATCCTTTAATAGTTCGTTACGCGGATATATAGCCAGAGCTTTAACTGAGTCTTTTCTTTTAGCGACTAACTCACTACCGATATAGGTCAGCGCAGGTAGATAAAAGGCAAGCGTTTTACCGGTCCCTGTCCCAGCGCAAACAATGGTGGCGGTCGACCTGTACTGACTCTGATGAACCCCGCGCAGCACATTTTTGCAGGCATTTTGCTGAAAGTGAGCCAAACTATACATTCCGCTCGAATGACTAAGCAGTGCTGACAGTAATTGGCGATGAGTTGGCGTAAAACCAGCGATCTCATCTAGTTGCAACAGAACATCATGGGCCTGACAGTTGCGGCGCGGGTATTTACGCTGGCGGCGCATGAAACGATAGTCTGATACAAGCGGTGGAGCCAAACGCCAGTTATCTCCTTGGCCATGCTTAGGAAACATCTGGCGTAGTTGGCTATAAAGTCTTACAGACTCGGCCATCCGGGTACGGAAAACAGAGACGCCATTCTGCTGGTAGCGTAGCAGCAATCCGCGAGCCACCATGGATTTCATTACATTAAAACTCGTCAGACCACTAACTACATTAGTGTGATTTTGCAGCACCGAAGTGATTATTTCGCTGACCTCGGTCTGAATGAAAAATCCCTGGGTGTTACCCCAGGTCAGCAGCACGGACTCCCGAGTTTCTAGCTCATCAAGCGTGGCTCGAATAATCTGTTCCATTTAACAACAGGTCCTTACAATCGTTTAATACGATAGCGTGTCGGGTCGTCTTCGTTAGCCAACCAGGTGAGCACATTAGGCGTAAGCAGATCGAGCGTGGCACCTTGTCCAGCAACTGCTCTGAGAAAAAGATTGACCTCTTCCGGCAGGTCTAGTTTGAGCAATTCCCGCTGTTCGCAGAGTTGCTCATGCAACTCGACCACCGCTTCAAATTCGTCAGTGGTTTTTGGCAGTCGACGGCTAGTGCTCGTGAACCGAACGACAAGGTCACTGTAGCGCTGTTGTTCTCTTTGCTGTCCTTCCTGATGTGCTAGGTTGCTGAAAAGCTTCTGGTCCACTTCCCACTGAGCTCTTAACATACGGATATAGTTTTGCCACGCAGTGCTGGTGTGCTCATCTAGTTTGCCGGCTAAGTGTTCAATTTCCATGGCAAGAAGAGCAGTCTCTTTGACTTGAGCAACATCGTGTTTATACGTCGCATACTGCTGGCGAAAAGCCGCCAGCAAAGCCTGAGGACAACCGAATGTTACGCGGTCAAACAGACCAACAATAGGTTCACCACTTGCACTATCACGGACCTGCCGCAGCAGCAGGTAGCTAGTGAGGATCTGCGCTAGTTTTTTAGTCGGGCCATCAATTTTTTGAGCAATTTTCAGTAGGCTATCGCGTATATCCTGAGCTTTTTCCAATTGCTGATGACGCTCAAGACGCGCTTTAAAAGAACTGCTTCGTTGCACAAAAACGCTGCTTTCTTCCTGTGCGCTGGAGTCGGAGGTCACAGGGATAACCTCGTCATTAATGACAACTTCACTCATGATAAGTCCTTCTCCAACAGCGTTAATTGTTCAGTCAGGTTTGCTAAGGTGAGTTCAATCTGTGCTTCTGCTTCCTCAATTAGGTCACCTCCCTTGTCACTGATACGCTGCCGCACATACTTATCTGTTGCGTCTTCAAACTTGCTCCATGCCTCCAGTAACTCTTGAAATGCCTCGTACTGCTTACCATTGATCCCGAGGAGTTCTTTCATCAGCAGTTGTGGGTTATCAGCAGGTAACGTCAATTTAGCTAATTGCCTGATCAAGCTTTTCAACTCCTGATCTTTCCAGCAATGCAACAACTTCAACAGTTCAGGTACAGTTTCACCCACCGGGCGGGCTACATCTGCGCTATTAGCCAGTTCAACGATTTCTTTCATCGTGTCGCAGTAGTTCACTGTAGCCAAACTGGTGCTGTTGTCATCGCTTAGACGTTCAGTGATACCAGTCTGGATTTTCAGCAACATGTTGCGGTAACTAGGCAGCCTATTTTTGACTTCATGGATTTTGCTCGGCTGTGCTCCAGAGTTAAGTGACTGTTCTTTGACTGCCTCCAGCAGCATTAATCCGTTAATGGCATATGGTTGGGCACCCAATTTTTTCGCCGCGGTAAGCGTGATCAAGCGCTCACGCAATTTTAGGTGTTCATCAATCACGATGTCTCGCGCTTGGGTTAAGTACCCATCAAGTAGCGGATGACTATTGTCTTCGGCCTGAGGATCCGTTAACAGTGCCTGTACCAGCGTGGTCGAGATTGGGGACGATAATCCAGCCAGCCCAAGGAATGCACCACTCAACTGCAGGTCTTTGACAATATGGGGAAGTTCATCGCGCTCTTCCTGCAACACCTTCCCTTTTACTTCCGGCTCAATGCGATCCATAAAACTGTGGAGGGCGGCGTAGTCGATCTCACTACCATCGAAGTCCCAACCCTTGTAGTGATTGAAGCGTGCCATCGCCAGACATGCGCTGTACAGTTCAGGTGTGGCTTCGAGCGTGACCAATGGATTACTTTGGTTACCCACCAGCACGCCTGGTAAGTGGATCCTTCCCTGAGTTCTTGTGTCAGCCTTAAGTGAGACCTGTATTAGTTCGCTCGACCAGTCAATTCTCGCAATCAATGCTTCAAGAAGCCATTTACGAATCTCACGCGCCTTGTCTTGCTCGAGCTTGTAACCTTGGTTCCATTTTTCCAGCACGGCTTTCCATTCCTGAATCGCAGGCGATTCACTAGATTCCAGCAGTGGTGGTGTTAGCACACCACCTGACTGTGGCTGTGGCGTTGGTACACCACCTGACTGTGGCCGTGGCGTTGGTACACTACCAGTCTGTGGCGACGACAGAGTGCCAAGAAGTTCAGTCGCCTGTGGCAGACCAAACTCCTCACTGATGGCGGGTGCCAGACCAGCCAGGTTGGCACTATTACCACCCCAGACAGCCAACAATGATTTGACCCGTTCGGGCTGGTTAATACCGGCAAGAAGTACCCGCTGCTGCAGTTCCTGACTGCAGATAATCCCTTCATATCCTGGCGGAGGGAACTGCCCGTCTAAATAGCTCTGACGATACGTTTTCAGCGGTTCCCGCAGGATAGCGTTCAAAATATTGCGCGGGACAAAAACTAACCCATGTTCTTTGGTATTACAGTGACGTTCTACCAATTGCCCAATAGATGTCGGGCTAAAGGGAAACAGCGGGTGGCCGGAGGTGCTGTAGCCGAAACTAGCCAACGCAGGCGCGGCAGTCTCGCTTTCCAGCACTTCCTGATCCTGCCATACCGGGATCTTCTGATCGCGTTGCGCGTACTGCTGCCGGTGATAATTTTCCAGCGCAACTGCACCGTGGCGGGCGGCGTTGAGATAGCGGCCGCAGAAGTCGACAATGCGTTTTTTCAGCGCGGCATCGCTTTCACTCGCGTGCTGCTGCGGGATCACCCATTCATAGCGGGCACGTGTACCCAGCGTATTACGGTGACGCTTAAAACTATCGTGCCCCTCGGTCACGGCAATAATAGAGTGCAGGGTACAAAGCACCTTTTGGCCCTCGTAATCCTCCTCTTCCAGCAGGCAGTCGATCAGCACGTCTTCTATTGCCGAGGTGGCGGCTAAATCCTCCACTAACAGGATCAGGCTTCGGCCCTCTAACAGCAATTGTTGGCGGATCATACGCATCAGCTCCTGGAAACTAGCCCGGTTAAAGCTGAACAGTTCGCCGAAAGTGTCTGCCAACGCGGTATTGATAACTTCGTTGACCACTCTAGCCGCCGCTTGCTGATTCTCAATATTGGTAAGCAACTGCTGCTGAACAAGATAGTTGCCCACTACAGGGGCAATCTGCGCTAATTGCAGTCCGTTGAAGGTGAAGTCCCTCGCTGACATCTCATAGCGCAAGTTGGCAATGCTGTCATCGTCAGCCCCATGGCAGAAGCGCAGCGCGATATTGTGCAAACAAGCACCAGGCGCGGTGAAATACGGAGTCATCGCGTGTTCAAAAAAAAGTGCTGGCAGTCGGGTTGGTGCTGCGTGTTTTTGGATCTCTCTCAGTTGCTTTATTCTGCTTTCGTCCAGTTGAATTTGGCCCATCTGCGCCTGCTGCAATTCTTCTCTAGCAACATTGCAAGCTGCGACCAGTGCCTGGCGCAGTTTGAGTGCAATATGTTCGGCCACATTTTGGGGGATTAACTGTTGCCCGACCCCATTTACCTGCTCTCGGATACTCTGGTACTGCTCACCACGGAGGTCTTCCAAAATGGTAGTCAGCACGCGCGGCAGCGACGCATTTTTCGGGATGCGGATGATGTGGTATTGAGCGTGATCCCCGCGGCGTTTGAGTTGCGCATGCACCCAGCGCACCAAATGGGACTTCCCCACGCCGGAGGCACCTATCAGCGGCAGTGGTCGATTGTGCTTAAGTAGAAAGTCCAGCAGATCACCTTCACCTACCTGTGTTGCCTGACCGCTGTGAAACTCTACTCGGTCGAGGCGCATGGGCTCATGCACAGCAAGAAGGTGGCTATCGGCCAGCGATTCGGCTTCGGTTAGGATGCAAGCGTTGACATTTTCTTCGCTGGGCCAGTAACTCTGTAGTTGTGGCATCAGTGAGTTCCCGCATTAGTTAAAGTCAGATGAGTCACGGTACGCAGCACGCTGCCGTTCCTGCCGGTTAACTGCATTGCGCCGCTGGCGTCAGACTCTGCTTTCATGTTGATTATTCCGGAAAGCTGGAGCCGCAAAAGTGCGCGAGATAGGGAAGTGGAAAGGCGGTTAGCGTTGAGCGGTTGCCAACCATACTGGCTGATGCGCTTCTCGATTTGCTGACGATAACTGCCTCCGTCCAACACCGGCAGAGCATGATTCAGGCGATGAAGCGCTTCACGGATAGACAATTGTTCATCGGGATGCATCAAGAACGGTAGTTCTTCACGTATAGCATTGGTGGGGTCGATAGTATAACTGTCACGGGTGATTTGCTGGGCATAACCCAGCCAACTTAGATAGCCGGAAACAATTGGAACTTCGTTAGTTTTATTGAGTCGGAAATCAGGTAGAAACTCATTTACCAGCACTTCCAGATTGCGGGTGCTAATATTGGCATTATTGTAAACATCCAGTGCCAGCAGCAGTGTCGCTAAAAGTGTGAGGTCAACTGCGCGTTCATTGCGTGAACTCAGGTCTCGGTTATTCTCTGCAGCCAGTAAGCAGCGACGGGCTGCTTGGCGCAGCGGCATATTTTGAGTGCTAAAATAGTCCACATTGAGGCGGATTTGAGTTTTATCGTCTACTTTTTCTTCCGTCAATAACCCCAAATCCAGCCACGCTTTTAATTCCTGCTCAGCTTTACCGCGTGCATTCTCTGAATCGCCTGTTTGCAACGTAGTCGGTGCACAGAGCGCCATCAGTTTATCACGCTGAAGCGTATTTTTTGAGCTCCCTTTTAACACCTGATAAAACGCGACCAGTACGGCATACTGGCTACCGCCGTGAGCATTATTGATAATTGACACGCTCTAGTTTCCTTTCAAGTTGTTCGATGGTGATCCAATTGTGATGATCGAGGTGAACATAGTGCGCCCCGCTGGGATGGTAGGGATCGGGCATATCATGCGGGATAATCGTCAGTTGCAGCAGTGCTGTGCTAAACGACGGCAGATAGCCACGGGCGCAAGATTCTTGAGTAGGAAGTACCAATTCAGCCAGTTCTCCCATCACATCGTTATCCAGTGCGTGCTCGTCACGTGCTGACAATTCATCGCTCAAAAGGAGTAGGCGTTCACCACGAGGAATGGCATTGAACACGCTATGCAACAACTCACTTTCCGCCCAGACGCGCTGTACAATCCCGGCTCTATGCAACTGTACCAGCAATGTCGCGACGCGTTGATACCAGTCATCACGAGCCCACTCGTCGTTGTTAACCGGCCGGTAGGTGATAAAGCAACTGGAGTAGGGTAGGCCGCTGAGCGACTGCCAGCGGCCTAACGCATGTTGTGCCACCGACGCTGGCGGGTTCAGCAATAGCGGAGGCGGAATCAGGTAGCCACTACTAAACGACTGATTATTGCGACATGAAGGGCAACCGCCACAGGCGTGACCAGGAATAAATTCAGCCAAAGAGTAGAGTTCTACCAGCGTCTCGCACAGCGGTTTGCACAGCGGTGCGTTCAGCCAGTTGATCAACGCATTATGGTTAGCCCTTGCCGCCTCCAGAGTCTCTTTACGGGAGGGGATAATGCGAGTTTTCCAAAGTTCTTCCCCTGTGTGGTTACCGATCAGTATGCGCACAACCAGTGAGTTCGAGTTCTGTAGGATGATTTGCTCTTTTGCAGCTTCGTATTGGTTAACATCTGCATAATCGTTTTTGTCAGGTGGGTTTTGCAGATCGGCATCCAATTCCAGTACTCCTGCACGCACCATCATCAGTACTGTGCGCAGGTTCCACAGCCTATTTTTTTTACTGCGAAAATTAAGACGGTCATGAATCCTATCAATATCAATACGATACAGGTTACCACCCAAAGGCTCGGCCCGTTCCCACAGCTTTTTCCAGCGTTTCAAACCCAACCCAAGGTTAATGAGACTTTGTGCGGACAACTGTTTTGCCTGGCTAACGTCCTGAGGTTCATAAATCAGCAGTGAGGTGCAGGCATAACCATCGCGCCCACCACGTCCAACTTCCTGGTAAAAGCGGTCCATATTTTCAGGGACGGTGGCGTGGATCACTGTACGTACGTCGTTTTTGTCCATACCCACACCGAATGCAGAGGTGGCAATCATTATATCCAGTTGATTTTCAACCCATTTTTTCAGCAAGCTCTGACGTTCGTTTTCCGGTGTATTGCCGGTAAATGTTGCCAAACGCTGATATCCCTGTGCTCTCAGATCTTGTGCCCACGCCTCTGCTTCTTCCGGCCGTGTCACATAGAGGATCAATGGACGCGGCGCATGGGCCAGCGACTGCAGCACCTTATCACGCTTGTCGCTGAGGTCCGCAGCCCGGTAGCACCAATAGGACGGCTCCGGACGAAGATGATTTGAATAAATCTCAATCAATTGTTGGTCGAAGGTGTCGCGCAGAATTTTACGACTGGCCTCGGTGATGGTGGCGCTCATTAACAGCGTGGAGCACGGTGGGTGACGCGCTGCACTGCTGATGCGTTTCAGACCACGAATCAACCCACCGAGTTGCTGAAAGTGCGGGCGAAAGTCATTTCCCCAACTGGCAACAATATGCGCCTCGTCGACGATTATATGGCGTAATCCCCCCTGCTTCGCTGCTTCAAACAAGGCGAACTGCAATGAACTACAGGCCGCTTCAGGAGAGGTAACGATCAACCGCTGCTCACCCCCTCGGATACGTAGGTACGTATCATATTTGTCCTGCGCAGTTAACCCACTGTACCAAGCGGTAACCGATTCTGCTCTGCCACCAGTTTCAGTCAGCAACTTGCTAAAGCGGTTGGCCAGTTCCATCACCAACGCCGTAGTCGGTGCAATCAATAGGCACAGTGCCCCCTGTGGGGGAGCCTTCATGGTCAGTGCCTGCGCTACCAGAGTTTTTCCTGTGCCTGTGGGCAAACTCACTAATAACGTACTGCCCGGCGGGGCGTATAGAGCCTGGCGTACCGCATCGCGCTGGCCCGGAGTCTGGTAGTAATCAAGTCTGAACAGCGGGCGTAGGATATGATCCATTGGTACTCGCATATCCTGACGGCATAGTCGCTGTTGGTCGCTGGAGAGAAAAGGAGTGCTACTAAGTCCCAACCACTGCGGACACCAGATAGGACCAGCCCTGAGCAAAAAAGTATGGTTCAACCGCCGACAGTGAATACCACTTGCTTCCCACTCCTCTTGGCCTGGCCAACCAAGGTGGCTTTCATCCGGGACGATTAGTTCATATTCTCGGTGGTGGGCATATTTTTCCCGACATAACCAATCACGGATCAGCGCCCGGCGGTCAAGTCTACCTTTGGTAGTTTCAGACAGTAAAAACTCTTTTATTGCCACTGAAAAACCTGGAATATCAACAATTTGATTTACATTCATTCGTGTGACAGAGCCTTGTGCAATATGTCTTCCGACGCAACAATTAACGCGCGTGTCGCTAGGCAGGTCATTTTCGACTGATCTATACCCTGGCGTAAAATCTGCCCGGTCTCCTCCTGGTCTGCTCGGTTCAATGCTGCGCTACTCAAATACTGTTCCAGACGACTCAAACTGAGAGCCTGTTGCGTAGCAAACTGTTCCATCGCAAGTCGCTGGGCAATGCTGTAGCTATCGTTACACCATGTGCGCCACTCTTTGGCGCTGAAACAGTGGGAAATCTGCGCCCAGCGCTGCTCATTCAGGTTAAGGTGACGTCCGCCGTGCTTTTTTGGCGAATAGGGCTCATTCAATATCGCCAACACATCGGCGTCAGTGATCTGCTTACCGGCCTGGTTCAGCCAGAGGGATATGGTTTCAGGCGGCATCAGATGGTCAGCCAGGCGTTGCTGCGCCGGGGTGTTGACGTTGGCCTCAATCAGAAAATCGTAGCGGAAAAATATTTTCTGCTCATCGCCCATGCCGGGAGTGATGCGCAGAACTGCACTGGCAATACCGCGCTCTTCAAATGCCAGCAACCGCAAAATGGCATCATGGAAAGGTTCGCCAAGGCGCGCTGGACGAACTGTTCCCCGAGTTGTATCTGAACGGTTGTAACTCAGTGGCCAAGTCATAGGCGAGGTTCCGCCGGATTTGTTGAGATCAAAGCCCAGCAGACAGTGTTTTAGTAACCGTTGCGAACTGACTAAGGTGCCGGTAGCACGGTCTCCGGGGTTGAAGCGATAGCGGAATGCCTCCGGGATTTCTTCATCGGGGATAAAATCGAAGCGCAACACGTTACGTATAAGATTTCGCGCACAGTGGCGGAATTCCACTTCATGCTCATCAACTTCCGCTACCGCATCGGCGTACTCTCTAGCCTCGATGATATCGCTATCGATTTGCAACAGGATTTCTTGCATTTCGATTCGCTGTTTCTCCACAGCCAAGCGACCATCTTTACCTGCCAGACGCGTGCTGAGTTGCAACATGCTCTCTTCACCCAGCGGGTAAAGATTTGCGCTAAGCCACTGTAACTCCTCATCAACCAAGTATTGCAGGCTGGCTATCGATTCCTCAAAAATGTCGAAAACCTCGTTAAGGATGTTAAGCCACTGGTTTTGCAGATCTTCGGCTTCACTCACCAGTGCCATGCTGAGAATAGGGGTCGCATTCTCATTCGCACAGTAACGATTCAATCGTCCAAGGCGCTGTTCCATACGGTTAGGAGACAGTAACAAGTCGTAATGCAGCGCAATTTTGCGTCCACCGTGAAGATTGACACCTTCTTCAGCCCGACGATCACACACCAGGATCTGGCATTCGCCTCTCCCAAAACGCACTTCTTGATCGGGGTTATGACGCTGGACTTTGCCAATAAACGGCATCATCAAGTCGGTAAATACTTGATCGGCTACCCATGGTTGGTCACAGAACACCACAATATAGGGACGTTCTTTAGCGTTACTTTCCAGAAGTGTTTTCAATACTTCAATTAAGCGCTGGCGCTTACTGTCACGCTCAATTTTGCAGCGGTCTATTAATTCAAGCAGGATATCCTCCTCGCCATCAAAAAGTGGATGCTGCAAAAGCGCGAGTTGTGATTCGCTGTAGAGGAAACCCTGCACAGAACTTAGCGGTTGCTGCTGTAAGCGACAGGTCGCGAGTCGGGCCAGCAGTTCTGGCGTAGCAATAGCGGCGTTAAAAAGTAACTGATAAATTGCGGCCAGCGTCGAATCCTGTGGGTGCATCATTACTGCCGATTCACGCCAAGCGATCATCATGTCGTTGCTGGCATTCACCGTAGTGTATTTTTTTAGCGACAGGCCAGACAAACCAGGCATCAAGACGCGGATACCAGGGTTGCTGCGGCGGTTTCGCAATAGTCGATGGTGTAGACGGTAACGGTTACCAATGTAGTGCCGAATTTTATTGATCAGCAAATCTCGCGTTTCAGTCCGCTCCTGTTGCATTTTGACTAAATGAGGAAGCAACTGCGTAGCCAATCCACTAAGTATCTCATCCTCAGGAAACAACCTGGTCAACGCTTCCAGGTTATCTTCCAGCGTCAGATCGTCGTTATCACAACTGAACGCATAGAACAGTGAGCCTATCTCTTCACGCTGCTGGATACGCAACTGAAATTTCTGCAAGCCAGCGTCAGTCAGCGGGTAATTTTTTGCATCCAACAAATGCAACATGGCGAGAAAATTTTTTTCATTGCCGGTCACGGGCGTCGCCGACAGTAAAAGCAGTTTTTCACTTTGCTGCGCCAGTTGGTTCACGCTGGCGTACTGTGACTCATGCTCTGCATCCCATGCCCAGGCACCGACTTGGTGAGCTTCATCAATCACCAGCATATCGGGGCGGAACTGTAGTGGAGTATCCGCACTGAAGGTAGCAGCATCAATAACATGGATAGACTTATTTAATAGTTCTTTCAGGTGAAAACGCTCTGAAAGCTCCTGCTGCCACTGCCGGTGTAGAGCCTTTGGCGCCACTATTACCACACAGTGGGTGAACTGATTCTCCATGACGTGTTGGCGTAAGATCAATCCCGCTTCGATGGTTTTCCCGAGACCGACTTCATCCGCAAGCAGATAGCGCTGGATAGGATCAGATAATACCCTACGTGCCACAGCCAACTGGTAAGGTTCAAGTTCAATACTTGACGACAGCGCAGAGGAGAGCCCGGCACAGGCGTTACGTTGTTTCAGCATGTGATGCTGAAAAGCTAGGCGGGCATCCTGCCATATTGGGGTATAGGTAATGCGCTCAGCTAATAGGGCGGCTGCATCACTGATGGGACAATCCCAGCGAACAAAGATGTCATTTAAGCTGACGTCCTCCTGTCGGTTATTAGGAAAATGCAGACGTACACCATCAGGGACAGCACCAATAACACGAGCGATCTGCCAATGAGCAAGTCCATAGTCATAGCGGTAAACCAGGCTTTCCGCATAGAGTTTTGCATTTTCAAGATGTTCTTTTTCGACAGTCAGTTCTATACCCGCATAACTTACTGGGGAGTCAAAATACTGAATATGCGCATAATCATGATCAACTCGAATTAGCCTACCAACACCATGAGGCGAGCTAACAAGAGCGCCTACCTCTAAGGGAATACATCTATCCATATATCTTTACCACCAGCGACCAAGACTGCATGTTTATGCGAAAAGAGTGAGTATCTCTCAGCTATTGATTAAGATGATAATGTTTTAGGGCGCATTTGGTCCTGATAACAATCAATAAAATTAATCATTTAATAACTTGTTAGTCAGCATCAAAAAATGGGGGGAATGCCTCCGATTTGTTTAGTGCCGTATAAAATGGCTTCATCAGGTTAACGAAGGCCAACAGAGCATCGACGACCTGTTAGATGCACCTCCGTTGCAGCGCATACTGGTACACCGACCTCCCCTCTTCACCACACTGTGATTAACTCAGTATATGTCGCCTGTATACTCATGCCGATACTGGTTACATACACATGTCGCATTTTGGAGCACATATGACCCCCAAAGAGCTCACTTGGGATCAGACCCTGCGCTTTCGCCTGCTAGAGATCGTGTTGCAATGGGAAGGACGACTGACCACCAATCACCTAATGACAGCCTTCAATATCGGCCGCCAGCAAGCATCACGGGATATCAATCACTACCTGACCTACTACTCACCAGAAGGGTTGATCTATGACCGAAGCCTGAAGGGATACAAGCCCACCGAGCAATTTATGCCGCGATTTAGTGAAGGAAAAGTAGATGAGTACCTGATGCTGTTACATCGTGAAAAACAGCACCAACGCCAACATGAAGCAGGGCTGTTGACCCTGCCGCTGATGGATTTGCGCTACGGCCATATCGAGATCTTGGATGTACCCAACCGTCATATCGACCCCAAGATTGTGCGGGGTCTGGTGCAAGCAGCTCGCGGTCAGTTGCGGGTCGATGTCGATTACGTATCCCTCAGCTCAGAAGAGCAGAGCGGCCGCAATATCGTGCCCCACACCCTGGTCTATGACGGGATCCGCTGGCACGTGCGCGCTTACTGCGAGAAGAAAAGGGTGTATCTGGATTTTGTGATGAGCCGGTTTCGTGGGGAACCTGAGCTACTTGATCCCTCTCCTCACGGCCGAGATCAGGATCTTGAGTGGAACACTCAAGTCACTGCGGTGGTCATACCCAATCCAACCCTCAGCGCAGGACAACAGGCCATCATTGCCAGTGACTATGCCATGCCAGATGGCAAACTGCTGCTCAACCAGCGCATCCCTTTGATGCATTACGCGCTGGAGCGCATGCAAGTGAGCTATAACGGCGATCATGAACAGCATCCGCTGCTCTACCCGCTGGTGCTGGCAAACCGGGACGAGTTGGTAGCCAAGGGCTGCATATTCAAGCTCCGAAGCCCGGATTTGCGCGAGAGTTAAGGGCTTTATGATGTCCAAATAAAAACGTGAATGAATGAGGGAGCCTTGGCTCCCTCCTGCAACAAGGACTTAAAAATAGCCCGCCTCCTGCTTTTTGATGTGACGACCGCAGAAATACTCCGCCTGTGCAGCGTTATCACCGTATAGCCGGTGGCCACTCATTAGCCATTCAAATACAGTTAAGGCAGTGTCCTCTTGGTCGATGCAGTGGTACGCCACACGCCCCAAACCTGGCTCCATAGGAAGCCGTTCTACTTCTTTGCAGAAACGAAAGCGCCGCAAGATACACTCACGCCAGTATTCTGCCACTCGATAGGCAAACCACTCAGGCCTTGTCGCTTGCTTACAGTCACTGAATAAGAAGACCATGCGCACCAACGTCATGTCGTGAGAGCGACTCACACGGCAGACAACACACTCCAAGTCATTAAATAAAACTTGAGTTTTGGAGTCACACACCAACCAAGTGGACATCCACTCTGTCGCAGTGCAAACATCATTAAAATGCCGGGCACCGAAATAGATTTCCAAACTAAAAGCATAACGCGTCGATACTGGGTCAGTTGCCTCCCACCACAATAGCTGCAGAATATCCTTCGTCAGGACTGGCTTTAGATCATAATGCGCTAAACCGCCGCATACAGTAGGCATATGGATATACTGCTCAAACTCTGGCTGTACCTTTTCTCCTACTACTTCACTCTTGTTAATTTCCGTCATCTTACTCTCCTTAGTGTGAAAAAGGTTGACTACTACCAAAATTACGCTGACCGGGAACCTTTGTTCTGGTCTTAGCTAGATACGCTGCTCGCAATAAAAACTCGCGATACGCTGGGGAATGTACCGTCGCAGCACGTCGGTCAAATACGTACGCAGGGTTCTTCGGAAAATGCACTAAAGACGCATAGTCCGGGTAGGCAAGCCCAAGGGCACTACACCAAGCACGCTGTATTCTAAGGGACATGTTGTCGGTAACAGCGTTGCGGTAGGCCCCCAAGTACGCATAGACGTCTTTATTAAAGAGCAGCACCACGTGGTAATGTGGGCTCGCACTAGAGTCCTGCTCACGCACCCAAATATACGCAGGGAAGGCTGTCGGTCCTCGTCTGCCTTTACGGTAGTGGTCCGCCACTAATTGGCTTTTAAGTGCACCAAAGAAACGTGTAATTACCGCTGAGTCCTGCCGAGGAAAACACAGTGGTATATCAGGCTCCTCCGGCCAATTAGCTTGTGGTAAACGCAAGTCCACACGCACGGCAAACACACGGGGATATATATCCAAGCAGTTTGCAATGACCTGTGACAACTTGGTTAAGTAATAGGGTAAAATACTCCCATAACGCTGCTCAGCTGCAGCAAGCAGGTTATGGAGTTCCCCTTGGCTAAGCTGGTAGCCCAACGATGAATTCATTTCGCCTCCTTTCGGCAGGCATGGTTAGTCCCATGCCGATTTAATGCATGTAGATTTTGTGGGTGGTCAGGAGTGGCCGTGCAAGTCCACTCATCCATTAAGTGGATGATGTAATTTATTACAGTAGGACATCAGTGCAGAGGGTATGTAGCCCTAGCGGACATACCCATTGAGTCTGACCTGAATAATGATGCGTAGACTGTACAGCCACTTAGTGTGGCTAATGTTCCCGTGTAGGGCGGCTGGTATAGAAGAACGTATTGATGGGTATGTAACACAGAGTGTTATGTTGATAAGTATATTACATATACCGAATAGAGAGAGGTTCAAAACTCTCAGCATCTTCAGCACTTTTAACTTAAATGCTACGTAAATACCTTCTTTCATAGACGATAACATACTCTTGAGTTATTACATCGACACGAAGCTACTCAAGGACCTTTGTTCAATCCAAGCGACTACATCACTTAACCGCCACGCCACAGCTCTTGGCCCCAAAGAAATTTGAGGAGGGAATGCACCTTGCTTTATCAAGCGATAAATTGTGGCTTTGGATAACGTTGTCATTTCGGTAACGTCTTTCAGTTTAATGAGTCTCATGGCTTGCTCTCCCGCTATTGGTTCATAGCTGGAGCGACACCGTAATAGTTTACGTATGGAGCAGAGTTACAGCGCCAAGTAGCCTGCTTGATGGCCTTGCGCTAACCCCTTCTAGTGCAATCTATTCATACTAGGGCACTAGAAGGCTATGATAGCGATAATGGCTGGAATTAAGAGAGATTGTCACTACCTGAAAACCCGTGAAAACCATCACAAAAACCAACATTAAAGTACACATTGAACACTACATTGTAGTATTCATATTGTTTTTATACTTTGAGGTAATGGCATGGCTGTAAATGGTATAAGTCGCAATATCATCCCCAGAGACGATATATTCATCGATTATCTTTGGTATAGAACCTGCCAGGTTAACAACCACCCTATAATCAAGACACCTGAAAGATATGAATTAAACAAAAAACTTCAATACCTAGCCTTTACAGATCTTGCTAAGAAACACATGCAAGAAACTGATGTAAGGAATAAATCAGATTTAAATATTCAGCGATGGATTGATACTATCACTATCGAATTTAAACGAAACTGTTTTCAGCGAAATGACTTCCAGTGGCTTGAGGAAAATAAAAGACAAGTTTGCTATATATGGCGACTACTAAGCCATCTAACTTGGGAGGAAGATAGGAGTAATAACTCAAACGAACATATTCTGAACCACTCTATCCCAATCAATTTTGATGAAAGGAGTGTAAAATATCATGTTGGCATGCAGCATATTGATAACCACACTGTATCAAAGCTAGATATAATCCATTTCATCAACAGGCTTAACAGCGACAAAAGCGAAAAGAACATATTTGTTGAATATATCAGAAGCACCTCCAATGAGGCATTAAAACATAAAGAGATGACAAGTTGGTTTGCCAATGATAAAAAGCTAAAAACGGAGTGGCTCAGTGAATATCTAACGTCGAATCAATCTGGCTATACCCAGTTAACAATGCCTAGTTCTGTTAGCAGAATGAACGACCTAATATCATTCTTCGATATGCTATACATACTCAATGAGGACAGATATAAGTGGATGGTCATTAATATTAAAAGGGCTTGGAATCAGAGAACGTACAGGGAGAGAAATAAAACAAAAAAACAATACAGCATCAATATGAGCCATGACATCGGCGATATCCTGGACAAGCTTAGCTTGGCTAGAAATGAAAATAAGAATGCGATTGTTGAGGCACTTATCAGAGCTGAGTATAACAAACTACCAAGATGATATATATTACTTAGTAGCATCGCTTAATGCAGCCAGGTTATATTCAACCCTAGCTGCATATAAACCCGAGAGTACATATGGTTACTTTCGACCAAATTTCATTTTTATCACATTGTGAGATACCATATTTGACGCTGGGTCTTGCATAACCTCATCTGCCACTAGCCTCCCCCACTGAATCCATACAAGACGGGTTTTCTCAGTATGGCGTGAACGATGGTAAGTTCTAATCAGTTTATTAATAGGAGTGTGATTCAAGCAAAGCTCAATCACTCTTTCCTCAATATCTAGTCTTTCCGCCCAGTTAGTAGCCGCACTACGCCGTAAATCATGGACAGTAAATGGTTCCATATCAGCTAAACATCTTGCAATGAATCGTCTTAGCGCTCGTGTAATTGAGTCGACTAAAATTGGCTCTATTTCATCATTTTTTGGACGATCAGATTCGAATACGAAATCACCATTGGCATACTGCCCCTGTTCCTCAATTACTGATCTCGCTTGAGGAGAAATAAAGACAGTATGAGCTCTACCATTTTTGGTTTCAGGTATGGTCCATATATCATCCTTGATCTGTGAAAAACGCATATTAGCGACTTCGCCTCTACGACATCCGGTCAATATCAATAGCTTAATCGCATTCGCTGCGGGCAGAGAAATAGTGGCATGGCGAGAAACACCACGCCCTCCAGCCGCTAAGCTACCACCACTTCCAAGATCCTCGTCAATCGCCTTCCATAACCTGCGCAATTCGGGGACTGTCAGCCATCTCTCTCTTGGCGAACCGGCACTGGCACCAAAATCCTTGGGTCGCAACAGTCTCGCAGGGTTGGCTTCGATCAGGCAGTGAACCACCGCATAATCCAACATCTGGTTCAGCGTTCCCAACCCCTTACGGGTTTCGTCTTTTGTTGCTCGTCGGGTTATCTCTAATGCTTGTGCTAGGTGTGCACGAGTCAGATCGATTAAACGAATATTGCCGAGGGTCTTCTTAAGATGACGATTCCAACGCTCCTGATGGCATTGGAGAGTCTTTGGTTTGACGGCCTGGGCAACACGCTGTGCTTCAAGCCATCGCCCAAGTAACTCATCCATCGTCAGGGCGGTTTCATTTTTAGCCTTTTCACTAGCAACATGCTTGCGTGGATCTATCCCTTTCTTTACTAAGGCAGCCAGCTCTGCATGCTCAAGCCTGGCTCGTGCCAATGACAGCGCCGGGTAATTACCCAGAACAACTGTCGCCTGAGTACCAGCAATCCGATAACGATAGACAAATCGCTTGCTCTTCCCAGCCCTAACTTCAATGGCTAATCCACCGCCATGAGGAGATTTCACCGCATAGCGGGTAATCGAGGCCTCCCCTTGCAAAATCAATGAGGGGATCTCTCGATCCTGAGTTACCGGTTTTCTTGCCATAGCATTCTCTCCCCCCTGTTTGGGGTACCACTTGGGGTACCACAGCAAACATGATATAGGGTGAGACTTCATGAAACTAGCTGAAACCCACAACGAGAAAAATAAACATTAAAAACAATACGTTACAATCATTCCATCAACCTTATAAAACCTTCTGAAACACTGCCGACCTTGGCTCCTAAGGGACAGGCCACTGGTTCGACTCCAGTCGGGAGCGCCATACAAAACAAGGGGTTGGCATCATCACGATGCCAACCCCTTGGTCGTTTTTGGCGACAATGAATCCGACCATCCAACCGTAATGACCCTCTCCTTTCTGCGTTCAGAGCATGCGCTCTCTGATAGACTGCTTCTCTTCGGCTTGTCTTTGAGGCCAAGCCCTGTTTCATCTTGCAAAGGAGTGTTGGATGTCCGGATGTTCCTGGTGGGATAGATCCACCGGTTTTGCCTTGCTGACCATTGTGCTGTGGGCTTCACTGGCGGCGCTGACGTCACGGGTCACCAGCGTGTCACCACTGGTGCTGGTCGGGCTGGTGCTGTTTTTCTGCGGGGTCGGGGCCTTGCCGTTCTGGCGCCAGTGGCGTGCTCGCCCCATTACCTGGCTGGTAACGGTTACGGCATTGCTGCTCTACCATCTGCTGCTCTTTATGAGTTTTCGCCATGCCCCGGTGCTGGAGGCTAACCTCATCAACTACCTCTGGCCGCTCTGCATCATTCTGTTCACCCCGCTGTTGTTACCCGGCCATCCACTCCATGCCCGTCATCTGCTGGCTGGCGCCTTTGGTCTGGCGGGCTCCATGCTGGTGATGGTCAACGGCGAGCTGCAACTGCAGCAAGCATATTTGCCCGGCTATATGCTGGCGCTGGGTGCCGCCATCATCTGGGGGGCCTATTCGGTGCTATCACGCCGTCTGCCACCAGCCCCTGCCGTGGTCACTGCGGCAGCCTGCCTGCCCGCAGGTTTGCTGGCGCTGCTGCTTGCCCGTCTGCTGGAGGGGCCCCTGCCGCTCGCACAGATCCCCACCAGTGACTGGAGTCTCATCATCGGGCTGGCGCTGGGCCCTATGGGGGCGGCCTTTGTGACCTGGTATCTGGCGCTGCGCGATGGGGACCCACGCCGGATCGGTGCCCTTGCCTACCTGACACCACTGCTGAGTACCTTGCTGCTGGTGTTGCTCAATGGAGAAACGCTGACCTCGCGCCATCTGCTGGCCGGTGCACTTATTATGGGAGGCGCCCTGCTCGGTATGCTGGGCCAACGCAACAGAGCACTGGCATCCCCAGCCAGTTAAGTCGGTAAAATAGGGCCACCTGACCATGCTGTCATAAAAACGCCATCATCCCTGTTTAGGCTCGGGCCACGCTCCCCCATGGTCTGTGCTGACAGGAATTACCCCGTGAAAATCGCCCATTACGCCACCCTATCCTCCCTTGTTTTGTTACTGGTTGCGGGAGGACAGGCGCTGGCCCTCTACCACGGCTGGCAACAGCTTGCCCATACCAATCAGGCACAGCATCAGCACGAGACGCTGCAACAACTGGTGACAGTGACCCTGCAAAACAGCCTGCGTGACTACCTCAACAGCGGCGATCCGCAACAACTGACAGCTGCGGAGAAGATCCGCAAGCAAGCGCTCTCCTCGCTGGCCACTCAGGATGATGCCGTGGCGGCCCCGCTCAGGCAGCAACTCGAACTGATGGCGCAGCGCATCGCACACGACTATCAGGCCGCAGGCAAGCTCTCGGGCAACAGCCAACTGCTGCTGCAAAATGCGGAGAGTGAGCTGGGCAGCCAGGCCATGGCACTGATCCGCTATGGGGAGCAAGGCGCCAGCACGGAACAATCTGCCGCAGCACAGCAATATCGCCGCGGTGCAACCGAAATCCTGGCGGGCCTGCCGCGCCTCGCCCATTTGCGCCAAAGCTATATGGAACAGGGCAATGAGAAGCTGCTCGAAGGGATCAGCTTCGAGCTGGAGGCTCTACAAAAACAGGCGCAAGCGCTGCAAGCCTTGCCGCTGCTCGGCCTGTATGAAGAGGCGCCCGCCGATGAGTTCACGCTAGGGGAGCCAGTGCGAAAGGAGCTGGGAGATCAACCGCGCAGCGAATTACGCTCGCTGCTGGGCCGCTATCCACAGGAGCTGGCCAACAGCCGTGCGGCGCTGCAACAGCAACAGGCTGGCCGCCAGACCGTGCAGCAAGACATCATGGCGATGTTGCAAGCGACCAGACAGATGGGGGAACAACTTGCCCGCGAACGGCAAGCCGTCAATCAGGAGCTGGCCACCATCCTCGGCACGCTGGCGCTCTGTCTAGTGATAGTCGCCCTGCTGTTTGCGCTGGTGCAACGACGTTGGCTGCTCACCCCCTTGTTGCGACTGCGTGGAGCTTTTATGCAACTCGATCAGACGGGGCAGGCCGAGCCGTTGCCTACCGGGCGCGATCGCAACGAGCTGGCCGATATCGTTGCCAGCTACAACCGGCTGATCGGTCGCTTGCAGCAGGATCAACAACAGAAAGAGGGGCAGCTGTCTGCGGTATCCCTCAGTCTGCAAGGGATGGTCAGTCAGGTTGACGAGATCCACCACAGCACCCGCACCACCGAACAGGTGGTCGACGAGAGCGGTCAGATGATGGATGAGCTGAACCAGCTGGCCGGAGAGGTCCATCAGGTCGCCGCCGACATCGCCCAGCATGCCCACCATAACGAACAGGCGATGAGCCAGAGCGAAGATCTGGTGGGGAGCATGCTACACGCCACTCATCAGACCGGACTGGCGATTGACGAGAGCGATGAGGCGCTGCAAGCCCTCACCCGCTCGGTTGCCGATGTGACGGCCATTGTCGATGTGATCGGTCATATCGCTCAGCAAACCAACTTGCTGGCCCTCAACGCCGCCATCGAAGCGGCCCGCGCAGGGGAACAGGGACGAGGCTTTGCCGTGGTTGCCGATGAAGTGCGTCACCTCTCGGCCAATACCCAGCAATCCCTCAACCAGATCACCGATATTCTGGGACGTCTGACCCAATCCGGTGATCAGCTTGGCACTGTACTGAACCGAATCACCAGCGAATCAAGCCGCCAGCGGGCGCAGGCGGAACAACTGCGCCAGACCACCCAGGCAGTGCGGGAGATCGCCCGCAACACCGCAGTGATCGCCCTGCAGGGGGCCGACAACGCCAAAAGTCAGGAACACAAGCTGGCCAGTTTTGCCGATCTGATCACCCGTATCCATCAGCATGCCCGTCAGGTGAGTCAGCTCTCGGTGCAGGTCTCCTCCCATATCCACCATCAGGCGCAGCAGATCCCCCGCATCCTCGGCCAGCAAGGCTGACCCCTATTCGCCCCGTATCCTCACCAGATCACTTTCCCTCGACCAGAGGGAAAGTTTTTTTGTAGCACAAAATTATCTGTTATCGGCAGGTTAACTGACACCTCTTCCCCCGTACCGGATGAAAACCCGCACTGGCGCTGGCCGCGGCCTCAAGAAAACGCTCTCATCACCGTGATACCTGCCATGAGGCTGTTTACGACCTTGCCCATGATTATTTGCACTCGGTCATACTTTTGAAACGTTGAGGGAACTTTTCATTGATATTTCGCACCGCGAACGTACTCTTGGGGTTGTCCGATAGCCAAGAATCGGAACATAAAAAAACAACATGTGATGATCAGGACTGCCAACTACAGATGTGCCAAGACATCCGGGTTTGCAGGTAGCCAAGACAAGATTTTTTGCCCTTCGGGGTTTTGATTGCAATGCCAATACCGAGCGGTAGGCCCGATGCCAACTGCCGGAAAAAAAAGCTAAGTCCATAAAATCAGGAGCAATAAAAATGGAAAAAGTGATCTTCAAGCGCGCCGCTTTGAGTGCCGCTGTGGTAGCCGCTCTGGTCGCCCCCGGTATGGCGTTGGCAGCTCAGGACATGATGAGCCCGGAATACGGCCAGTCCTATGAAACCTTCGTGAAAGACTCCAAACTGACCGGCGGTCTGTTCTACTTCCAGCGTGATCGTCAGCGCATCGATGGTGACCCGACTGCAGCCAAGAAAGAAGGCAAATACCAGTCCAACCTGAGCCATTCCACCGTTCAAGCCGCTCTTAACTTCAACTCCGGTTATGCCTGGGACACAGTAGGTCTGGATCTGGGCGGCTTCGGTGCCTATGACCTGGCCGTTACCGAAAATCACCCGGTCAACCAGGAAAACGAATTCTCCTTCGCTGGCCGCTCTTGGGGCAACAACGCCAAAGATGGCTCCCCTGAAGGTGGTTTCAGCCTCTCCAACGCAGCGATGAAGCTGAAATTCCTGGACGGCGGCATCACTGCCAAGGGTGGTTATACCCAGCTGTATGTCCCTGGCCAAATCGGTGTTAACTGGTCTTATCAGCCGGGTACCTATCGTGGTGGTCAAGTTGAAGGTAACTTCGGTGGCCTCTACCTGACCTACGCCATCGCTGACGAGTACAAGGCCCCCTGGTACAAAGAGACTCAGGTCTTCTCCCGTGCCAAAGCGTGGATGGATCCGTTCGCTGATGAAAACGTCATCGACTACATCCACGGTATTGCAGCCCGTTACACCTTCGAAAATGGCACTGCTGTGACCGGCTCTTTCGGTCAGTCCGAAGGCTACATGGACAGCTACCACTTCAAACTGGCTCACAAGTTTGACGTACTGGGCGGCCTCTCCACCAGCTACCAGTTCTACGGTTCCGAGACCGAGACCTACACCAAGGGCGCTTCCCAGATCGAGACTTATGACGGTCTGGCATGGCAACAAGCTCTGACAGCTGCCTGGGGCATGGGCCCGTACGGCTTCCGTCTGGAAGGTCTGTGGACCAAGGCTGAAGGTGCGGAAGGCAACTACCTGCCCCGTCTGACCCGTGGCTACGCCAACTCCCAGGGTGCCAACGAAATTTGGTGGGACTCCCGCTCTGACTGGAACGCAAACAACGAGAAAGCACTGTTCTTCGGCGTGACCCGTTCTCTGGATGACCTGGTTGGTGCGCCTGGCTGGTCCGTCGGTGTATCCGGTGCTTACGGTTGGGATATCGAAACCGGTCAAGGCAAGAAAGCGGCCAACGGTGAAGATACCGAATGGGCAGCCAACTTCGATGTCACCTATACCGTGCAGGATGGCAAGCTGAAAGGCACCCTGTTCAAACTGCACTACACCGACTACAACAACGACATCAGCCAGGGCGGCGGTTGGACCGATTACCCCAACATCTTCGCCTCCGAGCACGACGTCAAGTTCCACATCATCATGCCGCTTACCTTCATGTAATCAGGCAATACGATGTCAGCAAACCGGGCCACTTGGCCCGGTTTTCTTTTTGCCGGTTGGCAGGCTAACATGCGAACCGGATAAGGGTTTTATCCGCTCACCAGCCCGCATGCTTCAATCAGCAGTCACAAGGACACCATCATGCCCCGTTTTGTTCTGATCACCGGTTGTTCCAGCGGTATTGGCCTCGCCGCCGCGCAAGCGCTCGGGCAGCACGGTTTTACCGTGATCGCCTCGGCGCGCAAGGCGGAAGATGTGGCCCGTCTGCAGCAACAGGGATTGCTGGCGGTACAGCTGGATCTGGCGGACCCTGCATCCATCGAACTGGGGGCCAGTGCGGCGCTCCATCTGGCAGGCGGGCGCCTCTATGGCCTGTTCAACAATGGCGCTTATGGCCAACCCGGGGCGCTGGAAGATCTGCCCACCGAGGCGCTCAGGGAGCAGTTCAATACCAACCTGTTTGGCTGGCACCATCTGATTCGTCAGGTGCTGCCGCCGATGCTGGAGGCCAAAGAGGGGCGGATAGTGCAGAACAGCTCGGTACTGGGGCTGGTTGCCATGAAGTATCGCGGCGCCTACAACGCCAGCAAATTTGCGCTGGAAGGATATAGCGATACCCTGCGCCTCGAACTGGCAGGCAGCGGGGTACATATCAGCCTGATTGAACCGGGCCCCATCGATACCCGTTTTCGTGCCAATGCCCGCAGCGCCTTCTTGCGCCACATCGATCCGGCCCAGAGCCGTCATCAGTCGGCCTACCGCCAGACCCTGACACGACTGGAAAAAGAGGGGGCCACCAGCAGCTTTACCCTCCCGAGCGAAGCCTGCATCCCTCCGCTGCTCCATGCGCTGACCCACGCCCATCCCAAGGCGCGCTATCCGGTGACCACTCCAACCCGGCTGTTTGCCTTCCTGCGACGGGTATTGCCCACTCGCTGGCTCGATAAACTGCTGGCCAAATCGGCCTGATCCCGTGATGGGCGACAAGCATCCTGCCGCCCAAGTGGCGTTAGCCGGGTAGCGGCGTCACCCGACCCGCCAACCTGGTTTGTCCCCCTCTTCAGTAGTGCTCACCGTTGCTGTAGTAGGCGCTCTTGACCAGAGGGATCACCTGCACCACCACATAGGTCTGCTCCCCCAGCATCCGTTTCAAATGGCGCGTGATAAGGCGCGCGGCGGCGTCCTGCATCTCCTGCGGCCGCTCGAACCAGTGCAGTTCGACAAACGGATAACCCGCCTCTGGCTCGCCATTGCGTATCCAGCAGCTATCAATCCGCTCCATGGTGACAAACTCCGGCTTGCCGCCGGTCAGCTCGCAAAGCTCGGCCAGCAGCGGGCCGCTCAACTGTTGCAGGGTATCGAGCGTCACGGCGCGAAAACGAAGATGGGGCATGGCAAACCTCTTGGTTATCTGAAATGAGGACTTATCATAGGAGTTATTGTCAGCAAGAGAAGTCACCCGGCGCATATTAAGGATCCCCATGAGATTTCATCGCACCCTCTTTGCCTTCCTGCTCTGCCTGCTGCTACCGCTGCACGCCTTTGCCGATCCCGCCTTCTATCGGGTGAGCAAGGGCAACCAGCAACACTGGCTGCTGGGCTCCATCCATGCGGGCAAACCAGCCCTCTATCCTCTGCCCGAGCCAGTGGAGCGTGCCTGGCTGCAGAGTCACGCACTGGTGATGGAGGTGGACATGAACAGCATCACGCCGGATCAGTGGCAACAGACCGGCTCCCTCACCCGACTGGTGGATGGCAAGCCGCTCAAGGATCATCTGCCTGCCCAGCTCTATCAACGCACCCTGATGGCAGGTGCCCGCTATGGCATCGACGAGGCTACCCTCGCCACCCTGCGCCCCTGGTTTGCCGCCATTACCCTGACCCAGGCCGCCATGGCCCGCTCCGACTTCAAGAGTGAACTCGGGATAGACCAGCACTTTGCCACCCGGGCCGCCAAAGAGGGCAAGCCGGTAGTGGGCTTTGAAACCCTGCTGGAGCAGCTCGGTTATCTGGCCAGCGTGGGTGACAACCAGACCCTGATGCTCGCCAGCACCCTGGATGAGCTACCGATGCTGGAGAGTGGTTTCGCCGCCGTGATGAAGGCGTGGCAGCAGGGGGATGAGGCGACGCTGATCAATCTGCTCAAGGAGGAGATGGCCCCGCCCGCACTACAAAGCTGGATGGAGCAGACCCTGCTGGCCGAGCGCAACCACAACTGGCTGAAAAAATGGTACACCCTGCCCAACGAGAGCTTTATCGTGGTAGGCGCCCTGCACCTTTACGGCGAACAGGGGTTGCTGGCGTTGCTGGAGCAGCAAGGGTGGCGCATTACCCCGCTCACCACACTGGGCCCTGTGCAGGCTCGGTCGCAAGGAGTCCAGTGAGAACGATCACAGATCACACTGGTTATTAAACAACCTGCAAGGGAGTTGATCGGGATCATCCCGGACAGGGCAAAGAGGTATTTATCATGCCTGTCATCAACCGGGTGACAGGAGCAATAAAATGGACTTTTGGCTGGACCTGATGTTTGGCAACAGCGTGGGATTGATGTCGATGCTGGTGATTATCGGCACCTTCTTGCTCATCAGCTCTTACGCGGCCTACTTCATCTACAAGGTGATGCACTCGCAACCGCCTCATTCACAGCAACCCCATTCTCAACAACCCAAAGAGGGCAAATAATCCTCTGACCACAGGCGGCAGTTCACACTGACCGCCTGTGCTGTTTTATGGTTCGCGACTGTGATTCCCGGGCCAAGCTGCACTGGTATCCATGCTGGGCCTCCCTTATCCCCTGCCCCTTTCCCCGTTTTCTGTGCCGGTTGCGACCGTTATAATGACCCCCACTTTTTCTTATGGGGAGCCTGCCGTGTCTCATAACGACGAACTCTCGCTATTCATGAATGAAGTGGCCGACGTGCGGCCCATTCGCAGCGACAACATCCATCCCCATGCGGCCAAATCCGCCCCGACCGAGGCGCAGCTCGCTCGCCGCCAGGCTGCCACTGCCGAACAACTCGCCCTCGACCACCTCACCATGGAGGCCATCGAGATGCTAGATCCGCACGAAATCGTCGGCTTCAAGCGTGATGGGGTGCAGGAGGGGGTCTACAAGAAGCTGCGGCTCGGCAAATACGAGCTGCAGGCCAGCCTGGACTTGCACCAGAAAACCCTCAACGAAGCGCGCCAGACGCTGGTGCAGTTCATTGCGGATTGTGAAGTCCGGGATATCCGCTGCCTGCTGATCCTGCACGGCAAGGGGGAGCGCAGCACCCCGCGTGCCCTGCTGAAAAGCTATGTGAGCGCCTGGTTGCCGCAACTGCCCGCCGTCATGGCGATCCACAGCGCCGAGCGTCGCCACGGCGGCAGCGGTGCGCTCTATGTGCTGCTGCGCAAAAGCGAACGCAAAAAAGCGGAAAACCGCGAACGGCACCAGAAGCGGCTCGGCTAATCCGCCTCTCGCCACCACACATTTGGCCCGCCTGCATGATGGTGGTCAACGATGCTGCGGCGGTGTTAGCATCGAACGGCCCCGAGCATGCCAGGTACGGGGCGGCATACCATCAGGGACGATAACAAGGACAATCCCATGTCATATCAAAAGCTTGAACAACATCAGCAGCAGATCCACCGCTTTAGCCACCTCGCCGCCATCTGCGGCTGGGATCAGGCGGCCATGATGCCGGAAGGGGGCAACGATGCCCGCGCCGAAGCGATGGCCGAACTCGGTCTGCTGATCCACCAGAAGCGCACCGCTCCCGAGCTGGGCGACTGGATTGCCAGGGCCGAGAGCGAGCCGCTGGATGAGGTGCAACGGGCCAACCTCGGCGAGATCAAGCGCCAGTGGCAAGATGCCAGCCTGCTGCCCGGTGAGCTGGTCGAAGCGCTGTCTCTGGCCGGCAGCAAGTGCGAGCACGCCTGGCGCAGCCAGCGCAAGAACAACGACTGGGCCGGTTTTGCCCCCAATCTCGAGGAGGTGGTGAAACTCTCCCGTGAAGTGGCGCAGTTGCGGGCCGATGCGCTTGGCGTACGCCCCTACGACGCCATGCTGGCGCTCTATGAGCCGGGCATGACCAGCGCACGGCTCGATCAGATCTTCGGCGATCTCGCCAGCTGGCTGCCGAACCTTATTCAGATGGTGAGCGAACAGCAGAAGGGCGATGCCCTGCTGCTGCCGCAAGGCCCCTTCCCCATCCCGACCCAACAGGCGCTCGGTCAGGAGGTAATGGGGCTGCTCGGCTTTGATTTCGCCCACGGCCGCCTCGATGTGAGCAGTCACCCCTTCTGTGGCGGCGTGCCGACCGACGTGCGGATCACCACCCGCTATAACGAGCAGGAGTTTGTCTCCAGCCTGATGGGCATAGTGCACGAAACCGGTCACGCCCGTTACGAGCAGGGGCTGCCGCGTCATCTGCTGGGTCAGCCCGTAGCCGAAGCGCGCTCCATGGCGATCCACGAGAGCCAGAGCCTGTTTTGCGAGATGCAGCTGGGGCATCATCCGGCCTTCCTCGCGCTGCTGGCACCACGCATTCGTCACCACTTCGGCGAGCAGGCGGCGTTTGCGCCGGACAATCTGGCCAAGCTCTACAGCCGGGTCGAGCCGGGCTTTATCCGGGTCGATGCGGACGAGGTGACCTATCCGGCCCACGTTATTCTGCGCTACGAGCTGGAGCGCGATCTGGTGGAAGGAAAGATCGAGGTGGCCGACATCCCCGAGCTGTGGGATGCCAAGATGCAGCAGTGGCTGGGGCTCTCCACCAAGGGCAACTACCGCAATGGCTGCATGCAGGATATTCACTGGACCGACGGCTCGTTCGGCTACTTCCCGAGTTACACCCTGGGTGCCATGTATGCCGCCCAGCTGCGCTTTGCACTCGAGAAAGAGCTGGGCTGCATGGGTGAGGTGATCGCAGCGGGCCGTCTGCCGGAGATCTTCGGCTGGCTCGGGCGCCACATCTGGTCACAGGGGAGCCTGCACAGCACCGACGAGCTGGTGCGCCGCGCCACCGGTGAAGCGCTCAACCCGCACTGGCTGCGCCGGCATCTGGAACAGCGCTACCTGAAGTAATGAGCGCAGTAAGCTAACAGCAGAACGGGGCCCTTTTTAGTTAACCACTACAGGGCCCCGTTTTTATGGCGGTTCATTTTTATGGCGGTGCATGGCACAGCACGCCGTCACGACAATGCTGTAAAAATAGGGAGTTCAGAGGAGGTCCGGGGAACCCAGCAACTCGCGCAGTTGCAGGATATTGCCCTCCGGGTCGAAGGCGTTGCGCACCACAAAGCCGGGCCCCGTCCACTGTTGTGGCAGCAAACCGCCGCCGAGATCCGCCGCCTTCGCTTCTGCCCAGGCGAGGCTGGAGACGGTGAAGAACAGCTTGATGGCCCCCTCTTCCCGCAATTCCGGCGGCCGCTTGATAACAATTTGCCCGGCATAAGGCTCGGGAATGGCGTGGATCAGCAGCTGGATATCGCTGTTTTCCAGTACCACCAACTGCTCATCCTGACTACAGACCACCATCTGCAGCAATGTACGGTAAAAGTGGGTCAGCAGGCCCGGATCCTTGGCATAGATCAGGGCACCGGCGCGAGCGGGGCCTGGCATGGAGCACTCCTCAATAGTGAACTGCTGGGTGGACAGATCTCCACCTTCTCACAGTTGCGCGCCTCGTTCGATTCTTTTTAGCGGCTCACCAGCCTCACTGCACAAAGTGCCACTGCCGCAGTGCCAACGTCGGAGGCGGCCCCTGATCGTCCCCCAGATCTGCCATGCCCAGCGCCTCGTCGTAGTGCACACCACCCGCGCCACTCTCGGTCAAGTGTTTTGCCCGCACAGCCCCGTACAGACCGCCACTTCCGCTGATCTTCATCTCGGTTAGCGGGGCATAGAGGGCGGCATAGAGCGGGGTATTGCCCGACAGCTTGATCCCATCCTTGCCGCTATACGCGGAATAGATGGATATAGCGGGCGTACCGCCAGCAGTCAACCCCTGCTTGGCTGCCGTCACCTCGGCACCGGCCCCGAGATCAACCTTGCCGCTGACGATCAGGGTCAGGCTGCTCCCCTCGCTCACCGTCAACTTGTTGCTGCCAGTCATGGTGAAATCCTTGTCGATCAGCAGCACCACATCCCCCTTGATGGTGAGTGTGGCATCGGCCCCCATATTGAGACTGTCGAGCTGATAAATGGTCTGATCCTTGCCAAACAGCTCCCCCTTGCCGGGTAGCGGCAGCCCGGGCTTGTGCTGGTTGCTGCTGGTTACCGAGCCAGTGGCGGGATCCGTGGTCAGCACCATCTGCTGGGTGGCGCCCAGCGTCAGCGGCCCATTGATGGGCAGTGTGGCAGGGGGAAACGATTTGGGCAGCGCGGCCACATTGAGCGGGTCACACACCTGCCCGGCAACAGGCGGTAGTTTGGGATGAGTGCGGTATTGGGGATCCAGATACTTCTGGTTCGCCTGATCGTTAAAACTGCCCGCACCGCCATAACTGAGTTTGCCGCTGTCGATGCTAGTGCCCCAATCCATGGAGACATTACCGTTGACCGCAACCTGACCACCGATGCGCCCCCCTTTCAGGGTCAAACTGCCGCCCCCTTTCACATTGCCGGAGACCCGGACAATCTTGTCCGAAGAGGGGGAGATAATGACGTCGCTCCCGGCATTCACGTTGCCGGAGATGGGAGAAGATCCGTTCAGGGTCACTGAGCCGGTCGCCCGTACATCGCCCCAAATTGGCGAATTGCCGTCGAGCACTACATTGGCCTTGTCGCTAACGGTCGCCACCTTGGCATTCTGGTTAATGTTGGTGCCGCCATATTTGCCCTTGCGCGAGTCATAGCTGTCGATAAAACCGCTACCGGAGAGGCTTAGCCCTTCGCATGCCACTACCGAATCCTGAAAGATGAGATTGCCGGGCTCGCGCTTAAGGGCAAACAGCGCGTTGAGACTGGCATTGCCCTCCAGATAACGGCCATGGCTCTGCAACGCCAGCTTGCTGCCGGCGGAGGCATCCAGCTGATCGATACTGAAGCGGCTGCCCGCCATGGCTCCTTCGCCATTGCTTGGCACCTTCTGCACCAGTTGCTCCCACTCTATCCGCGGTTCGGCGCCAAGCGCCTGATGCAGTGCACGATAACTCTCGTTCATCCCCTGCTCGGCACTGAGCTGCGCATTGATCTTCTTGTGAAAATTGCCGCTCAGGCGAGCCTGCAACTGGTTCTCCTGAATGCTGGTAAACACCAGCAGGCTCGACAGCAGGCTCACCACCAGCACCACCAGCAGTACGGCTCCCCGCTGCCCCTGCAATCCTTTGTTCATCCCGCTCCCCCTGCTGTGGCGTTGGCTCCGGATGTGGCCAGCGCTTCCGCCCAGACCGCCTTGCGGCGGGCCACCTGCACCTCTACTCCCGGTGCCAGATAGCTCGGCAGCCCTTCGGGCAAGATGCGGATATTGACCAGTGCACCCTGCTGGCCGAATTCAAGATCCTGAAGATGGGCCAGCAACAGGCGCGGACCATCTCCGTCATCGCAACTGAGCACCGGCGGTGTGAAGCGGTACTGCTCGGTAAAATCGGCGGTTTTCTGGTTGCCAAGGCAGGAGAGCACCTGACTGCCCCCCTCTACCTTGAAGGCCAGCGTCAGGCGATCAGGGGTCACGGCTATCAGCTGATCCGCCTGCTTGATGCTGTTGGTAAAGGTGAGAGTGGCAAAGCGCAGCACTTCGTTCGCCTGCTCCAGCGCCTTGCTCTGCTCGACCGTGCTCTTGATCGGGGCGTAACCGGCAAAAATCGCCAGCATCAGCATCAGACCGAGCACCATGGAGATCATCAGCTCGACAAGACTGACACCTCGTTGCCGGGAGGGGACGCTCAGCATAAAGGCGGAAATCCTGCGTTCAGCTCCACCCGCTTGGCGCCGGAGACCCGCTCATCCTGCCACTCGATAGCGACCACAAAGTTGTCGCTATAACGGTTCGGTAGCACCAGCCGGTGGCCATCCTGCAGGGTGAAGCGGGCAAGAAAATCGGCTTGGGTGAACCGCTCGGGCTTGCGCTGCACTTCACACAGCGAACTCCAGATCTGCTCCACGCTGTTGCTCGCCTCGATCGTGGCCAGCGTGCTCTGCAAGCTGTAATGCGCCTGCTGCAACGAGACCACCTGCCCCTTGGCGAGACCGAGAAACACCATCACCGCCAACACCATGGAGACCATGATCTCCACCAGATTGAAGCCTTGCTGGCGGGCAAGTGCGGCGTATCTCATGAGCAGCTCCCCTGCAGCAGCTGGCCGCTCGGGGCCACGCAGAGCACCCGCTGCTCACCGAGGCGATTGGCCAGAATGATCTCGGCGTGGCTGCTGCTGCCGGTTGGCGCGATCTGGATGGGGTCAAACGGCTTGATCACCACTCCGCCTGCAGGTGCTGCCGCCTGACGCAGCAACTTGCTGTCAGCCATCACCTCCCAGCCACCGTTCTCGGTGCCCTGCAGTACCACCGGCAGGGTCAGCTTGACCGCTTCGCTGCGGGCAAAGCGGTAGGCTGACGCGAGTTCGGTCGCACTGCGATCGAGCCGTTCGGCCGCGAGGCGCTGACTCATGGAGGGCAACCCGACCAATAGCAAGATGGCGGCGATGCCGACCGTGATCATCAACTCAATCAGAGTAAATCCGCGCACATTCATCTTATGATCCCCAGCAGTCATGGCGATTGGCCGCGCGATAACCGGTCTGATCGAGGGTCAGAGTGCCGCACTCATCCTGTTGTCGCGTCGTTGGAATGGCTTTAAGCAGGTAGTCGCCAGCATCTTGCTGGCTGTAGCTGAACTGGTAGAAATCCGTGCTGGAAGGGGTAGCAAACGTATCTGGATAACGGCCCTGTTGGGTATAGATACGTTCGAGGGCGAGCGCCTGCTCCAGCAATTGCTGCTGCGCTTCGTAACGACGTCCCTGTTGCAGATAACCCTGATACGCTGGCAACGCGATGGCCGCGAGAATGCTGACAACCGTCATGGTGATCAACAACTCGATCAGACTAAACCCCCGGCAATGGGGCCATGCCTTACAGTCGTTCACTTATCATCCTTGGCAAGTGTTGTTATTATTGGTCGGCCCTGGGCCGCAAATGCGATGACTTAATAATCATCAAAAATTAACTAACTCGATTGAACAACACAAAATCGCCACACTCAATGTAAAAAAGATAGTTATGTGATCTGTTATTAATTTTTAAGCAATTTTCGCCGCCACTAATCTCGCTAAGCAAATAAAGCTAAGCCAATCGTGCCTCCGACCCGTCCGTTATGCCCCCTTCTGCCGAGCCGCGATACATGAATAACAGCGTGACTAAGAGTGAAACCCGGCCGTGCAATAAAAGAGCAAAAAAACCTTTGGCCAATTTTTGCTATCCCTGTCCGTTTCTGGCTAGTCACGGCCCCCGAGCCCCCTTACTCTCTTGCCATCTATTCCAGCAAAGCCGCCAACACCATGAATGCAAAGCCCAGCCCAGAGTCCTCACCGGATGAGGTGATCAACACCCTCAACCGCGAACAGTGTCACACCGCACGGCTCGCCCGCGACGCTCGCTTTGATGGCCGCTTCTTTACCGGCGTGCTCTCGACCGGCATCTACTGCCGGCCAGTCTGCCCGGCACGGCCACCCCACGAGCATAATGTGCGCTACTTCCAAAGCGCAGCGGCCGCCGAACAGTATGGGCTGCGACCCTGCCTGCGCTGCCGCCCCGAGCTGGCCCCCGCAGCCCGTGGCGATCTGCCGGTTGAACTGGCACGTCTGCTGGCGCGCATCGATCGCGGCGAGCTGGCAGAGGGCACGCTCGCCGAATTAGCCGCTGAGGCCGGGATCAGCGAACGCACCCTGCGCCGCCAGTTCGAGCAGCACCTCGGCGCCTCGCCAAAACAGGTGGAGCAGACGCGCCGCCTGCTGCTCGCAAAAAGGCTGCTGACCGAAACCGGGCTGCCCATTACCGACATCGCGTTTGCCGCCGGATTTGCCAGCATCCGCCGCTTCAATGATGCCTGGCTGAACGCCTACGGACTGGCCCCGCGCTCCCTGCGCCATCAGGAGCAACACGGTGACGTGCCAGAGCACATGAGCGCGCAGCCGCGCGGCGCAACCCTGACACTGCAACTGCCCTACCGCCCCCCATATGATGTGGCGGCCATGCTGGCGTTCTACCGGCTGCGGGCGATCCCCGGGCTGGAGCAGGTGGATGGCGAGGTGTATGAGCGGCGCTACCGGGTCGGTGATCAGGTCGCGCTGGTGCGCATCGCGCAGGGCAAGGGGCATAGCCTGCAGCTTACCGTCCATGATCTGCCGCTCGCGGCGCTGCCCGATCTGCTCTATCGGGTGCGCAGGATGTGGGATCTCGATGCCGATATGCAGCGGATCGGTAACCTGCTCGGTCAGGACCCGCTGCTCGCCCGCTTGCAGGCACGCTGGCCCGGCGTGCGACTGCCGGGTGGCTGGGACGAATACGAGGTGATGCTGCGCGCCATCGTCGGCCAGCAGGTGTCGGTCAAGGGAGCCATCACCATACTCGGGCGACTGGTAGCCCGTACCGAGGCGCAATTCGGGGTGGCGCAACTACCGACCCCCGCCCAGTTGTGCGAACTCGATCTCGACGGTATCGGCATGCCCGGCAGCCGTATTCGCACCCTGCGGGGAGTGGCGAAGGCACTGGCCAGCGGTGAGCTGACCCTCACGACAGCCAGTGATGAACAGTTGTTGGCGCTACCGGGCATAGGTCCCTGGACGGTCGCTTACTGGCGTCTGCGCTGCGGGCTGGATACCGATGCTTTCCCCGCCTCCGATCTGGTGCTGCAAAAGGCTCTCGGAGGTGGTGCCAAGCTGCCGGTGAAGGAGGTGTTGGCGCAAAGCGCAGCATGGCAGCCGTGGCGCAGCTATGCGGCCAGCTGGCTGTGGCACGCCATGTGTGAAGCTCCCGATTTTCTGATCCATGCCACTAGCAACGAAAACCAGCCGGATAACCAACAACAGGAGATAACCCCATGATCCGCTACGATATTCTGCCGACCTGCTGCGGCGATCTGCTGGTTGCCATCAACGAGCATGGTCTGGTACACGTGGACTTTGTGGCGGGCCTGCGGGCGCTGCCCGATATGAGTGGCTGGCAGCAAGACTCCGTAGCACTGGCCCTCTTCCTCGCCGAATTTGACGCCTATTTTGCCGGTCGCTTGCAGCGCTTCTCCCTGCCCCTTGCCGCCCGTGGCACCGCCTTTCAGCAGGCGGTATGGCAAGCGCTGTGCGACATCCCCTACGGCGAGACCCGCAGCTACAGCGATATCGCTCGCACCATCGGCAAACCCGATGCGGTGCGGGCAGTGGGCGCGGCGAACGGCCGCAATCCGCTCTCGATCATCGTCCCCTGCCATCGGGTGATCGGCCAAAACGGCAGCTTGACCGGCTATGCGGGGGGATTGGAGATTAAAAAAGCGCTGCTGGCACTGGAGAGTGGCAATTAAAGGAGGGTAGGCAGAGAGCCTGAGATAAAAAATTGCCCCTTTCCGGATGGAGAAAGGGGCTCATTGATCAGCGTTTCAGGCTGCCCATCACATGCATTTCGCAGCGGTTGCAGTCAAAACGCAGGCGGAAGGTGTCTTTACCCATCTTGAGTTCCAGCGGCTCGGCCTTGAGACCTGGCACCTCGTTCGGGCAGAGGTTCTGGCTATAGCGGATGCAATGCTTGGTGATCATCAGCACCACTTCCCGCTCCTCCTTGTTCGCCTCATAGGCGGGAGCAATCCGCTCCACCCCGTGTTCGCGGAAGAACTGCTCGGCCGCGCTGTTCAGCACATTGCCAAGGTAGGAGAGACGGTGCTGGGGATAGTTGATATCCCGCAGGGCGATGCGTCGCTCGGGGCGCTGGTAGCTCGCCACGCGTGCGGCCTCCAGCGCAGCGATGCCATCCCGGCGCAAGCCGTTGAGCTGTGAGGCGGCGATAAATAGCGGGTGAGTGAATCCCAACTCAATTTTGCGCGCCACAAACAGGGTATTGCCGAGCTTGCCAAGTTGATCCCGCGCCTGTTGCAGCGCCCGCTCCGGATTGTCGGCAGGCTGTTTATCGCAAGACAGCGTCACCATGGCGCTGATGCCCTGCTCGTCGGTGAGCGTGAGGCTCACGCCCTCATCGCACTCTGCCAGCACCATATCGACCCGGATACGGCGATCCGCGCTCGCCTTCTCCAGCATCTTGCTGAACGCCTGATCGTGGTTGCGGTAGATTTCTGTCCCCACCTTCAGCCCCGGCATGCGTTCTGACAGGAGTAACTGCTTACCTTCGACCTTGTTGAGGCGCATACCCACCAGCTCGTTATTCGGCTTGAAGAAGCCTAAACCGTCGCCGTTGTTGAGGGTGACCTGTTTGCCATCGAGCTCTATGCCGTCACGGGTCACCTTGGTGACCCGCCCCAGCGGTTCGCCCACATATTTCGGGCTCTTGGTGGAGTCGATCCCCTGCTGGCGGCCATGGAGGAAGTAATCGGTACTGCCGCGGTTGAAGCTCTTCTTGGGGTCAGGCGTGAAGCTGTAGCTGCAACGGCCGGCCGAAGCGGCCACCAGATCGGAGCGACTATCGAGAATGGCGTCCAGCTTCTGCCGATACCAGGCGGTGACATTCTTGACGTAGTCGAGCCCCTTGAGTCGCCCCTCGATCTTGAAGGAGCGGATCCCCGCCTCGATCAACGCCTCCAGGTTGTCGGTCTGATCCATATCCTTGAGTGACAGCAGGTGGCTGTTGGCCACCAGCACTTCACCGTCCGGCTTTTGCAGCGAACAGGGCAAGCGACAGAGCTGGGCACACTCGCCGCGGTTGGCACTGCGACCGGTACGGGCATGGCTGATGTTGCACTGGCCGCTGTAGGAAACGCAGAGCGCACCATGGATAAAAAACTCCAGCTGCACATTGGTCGCCGCACTGATCTCGCGGATCTGCGCCAGTGACAGTTCGCGCGCCAGCACCACCTGAGAGAAGCCCACATCCTGCAGAAATTTCACCTTCTCCGGCGTGCGGTTGTCAGTCTGGGTACTGGCATGAAGCGCGATGGGTGGCAGATCGAGCGCCAGCAGCCCCATGTCCTGGACGATGAGCGCATCGGCACCGGCTTCATAAATTTGGTGGGTCAGGCGCCGGGCCTGCTCCAGCTCGTGATCGTGCAGCAGGGTGTTGAAGGCGACAAAGACCTGGGCACCGAAGCGATGGGCGTGGCGCGCCAGCGCTTCGATATCTTCGATGGTGTTGCCCGCCGCGCTGCGGGCGCCAAAGGCAGGGCCGCCCATGTAGACGGCATCGGCGCCATGGTTGATGGCTTCGATGCCGTAGGCGAGGTTCTTGGCCGGAGCCAGAAGCTCCAACCGGTTGTTGTGGCTTAACGGGTGCTTGTTCTGGTGCATGGTCTCGGGATCAGGGCGGACAGCAAATGGGCGCTACTCTAGCCCATTCACCACCCACATGCCTTGATCCCGCTTAAGGTATCTGCGAAATACAGGATTACATAACCACCTTGAGTGCCAGCCCGAGCAGCACCAGCCCGCTCACCTTGTCGATGACAAAGGATTTGGCTTTAAGCCACGCCAGCACCGGCCCGCGCGAGAGCACCAGCGCCACCAGCACGTACCAGACGGCATCGATCCCGCCCGCGGTGAGCATCATGATTCCCCCTTCGCTCCAGCCGGTATCGGCCCGCACAAACTGGCTGAACAGGGCAATGAAGAAGACCGCCAGCTGGGGATTGAGGAAGGCCACCATAAAACCTTCAAAGGCCCCTTGCCGACCACGCAGCTGGTGCGCCTCTTCACTCGCTTCACCACTGGCTGGTTTTGCCAGCAGGGCTTTCACCCCGAGCCAGGCAAGAAACGCTGCACCGCCGTAGCGGATCAGATCAAACAGGATAGGGGTCTGGGTGATCAGGATCGAGAGGCCAAGCGCGGTTACCAGCGCATAGATACCAACCCCGAGGCCGTGGCCAAGCGCAGTGGCGACGCCATGCCCCTGCCCGCCCTGCACCGTGTTGCGGATGATCAGCGCCAGACTCGGCCCCGGGCTGATGGCGCCCATCACGCAGATTGCGGCCAGTGCCAGCCAACTCGTCAGTTCCATGCTTTTCCTCTTTATATGCTCGATATGATGCCCTGCATTCAGGGTACGGGCTGAGCCATTATGCCAGTAGTGAAAGTTATGAATAGATTCCATAACCAATGGCTATGGCACCACACAACTGACTGCGGCTAACCGCCGAGCTCGAGCAGCTTGCGACTCTCGCCGACGGTACGTTGCAGGTGATCCCGCAGGAATGGGTAGGCCAGCTCGCGAAACCAGCGGTGAGCCGGATCCTGATGGTGGCGCTGATGCCACAGCAGATGATACTGCTGGTCGCGGGTAGCAAATGGCAGATCGACAAAGGTGAGCTCATGGCCGCAGGAGAGCTGCCAGGCGATATGAGCCGGGGTGGTCATCAGGCAATCGGTGCGCAGCAACACCTCCACCGCGGCCTGAAAGAAGGGGACTCGGGCAAACCAGCGCCGACTCAGTCCCTGCGGTGCCAACACCTGTTCAACCGGGCTGTCCTTGTCCCCTCCCCCGCTCACCTGCAGGTGAGGCCAGGCGAGATAGTCATCGAGACTCAGCGCCTTGCCTGCCAGCGGATGGTGACGTCCCATCAGCACCGCCAGCCGATCTTCCCCCTGATGCAGACCGCGGATCTGATCCGGTACCTGCTCGGTGATGGTAGAGACCAGATCCAGTTCGGACTGCCACAACTGCGGTAGCTGACGTTTGTCCCACAGACTGTACTCCAGCGCCGCCAACGGCGCCTCTTTGGCGAGCGCGGCGCAGATATCGGGCAGGATATGCTGGGCCACATAATCAGAAGAGGCGAGCCGAAATACCCGCTCACAGCGACTCGGGTCAAACCCGGGCGCCTCATAGAGCCGCTCCAGCACACCGAGAGAATCCGCCAGCTGGGCGGACAACAGTTCGGCCCGTGGCGTCAGCAGCCAGCGTTGCCCCTCCCGCACCAGCAACTCGTCGTCAAACTCGCTGCGCAACTGGGCAAGCTGCTTGCTGATGGAGGGCTGGCTCAGGTGCAGCAACTCGGCGGCGCGGCTGATATTGCGGGTCTCCAGCAGCACCTTGAGGGTGGGCAGCAGATTGAGATTGGCTCTGAGCAAAGAGATACCCTCATCAGTGGCGAAACGCCTATCTTAGGGCAGACGAGTCCCGTGTTTTAAGCAAAATTTCCTGCCATGTTCAGCACGTTGCGACCCTTTGCGGCTAGATGGCGCAGCCACTTACCCAGCACATAACCATGACCACAAGATGACAGTGGTTGTCTCGTGCGGCATAATTGCACGATTTTCCGCCCGCGGGGCACTCCACTTTGAGAAGCGGTAACAAGATGAAATACGCCAATATCACCGGCTGGGGCAAATGCCTGCCTCCCTCCGTGCTGACCAACGATGACCTCAGCACCATCATGGATACGTCAGACGAGTGGATCTATCCGCGCACCGGCATCAAGGCCCGCCGGATCTCCCATGTCAGCACCTCGGATCTCGCCACCCTGGCCGGTCGCCGCGCACTGGCCTGCGCCGGTCTGGAAGCGAGCGACCTAGATGGCATCATCCTGGCTACCGCCACTCCGGACAACCTGCTGCCAAGCGCCGCGTCTGCTGTGCAGAAGAAGCTGGGCGCCGTCAACGCTGCCGTGTTCGACCTCAACGCCGCCTGCACCGGTTTCGTCTACTCCCTCTCGGTCGCTACCTCGCTGGTACAGACCGGCATGATGAAGAAGGTGCTGGTGATCGGCGCCGAGCGCCTCACCTATCTGCTGGACTGGGCCCGTCGCGATACCGCGGTACTGTTTGGCGACGGTGCCGGTGCCGTGGTGATCGAGGCAAGTGAGCAGGAGTGTGGCCTGATCGCCAACAAGCTGGGTTGCGACAGCGAAGCGCGGGAGATCCTGCATGTACCGAACTTCGGTACCGATCGGGTGCGTTTTGCCGATATCGATGGGCTGTTCACCTTCAACTTCGAAGGTCCGGAGATCTTCAAACGCGCCGTGCGCGGCATGGGTGAAGCCACCAGCACTGTGCTGGCGCAGGCCGGTATTGCGCCGGAGCAGGTCGACCTGATCGTGCCGCACCAAGCCAATATCCGCATAATCGAGACCCTCGCCAAGCGGATGAATGCGCCGATGGAGAAGGTGATGGTAAACATCGAAAACTACGGCAACACCTCCGCAGCCACTGTGCCCATCGCCCTGTGCGAAGCGCTGGAGCAGGGCCGCGTCAAGCCGAACTCTTATCTGCTGACCGCCGCTTTCGGTGCCGGCCTGACCTGGGGTGCCGCCATCATCAAGTGGGGCGATCGTGTTACCCCTATCAACAAGTGCGAGGCTGAACTGCCACCCTGCGACAAGAGCGCGCTGGAGCTGATTGCTCACGCCGTGGAAGGTTGCCAGAAGGCCCACACCAACGAGGCCTGATCCTCATCAGGAGCCTGAATCCTCAGGCTCCTTCTCTCCTTTTCATCCTCACCTAGCTCTGCCCCCCTACTTCGCAAGCCGCTTGATACGGTAATCGCTGATACAAACAACTCCGATTTGCAGCCAATTAATTTTTTTCCGCTAACCTTATTGTGCCAACTATAAATAAAGAAAAGAGCGTCAAGGGGCACCATGACTGTTTCGGTCCCGCGCCTTCACCTCTTACCAAATAATTGCACAGGGATAAGCTACGTATGGCACAACACAAAAGTGGCGTGAACACACCGCTTTGGGAACCGGTTTGCTGGATTTGCTGCATCGGGCTTGCTCTGCTGAGCTGCCTGTTGCTGCAGCTCGCCGATGCGCTGTCACCTCTCTATCTGCTGCTTAATGTGCTGGTTGCCATTGCCGCTGCTCTCTGGACATCGAGTCACTTCCACCAGCACACACACCGACATCGTGCCGAACAGGAACAAACCGTCGCAACCGATCCTCTCGCCCACTCCATCATCGGGCTCGAACAGGTGTGCGAGAAGGCACTCCCCATCTGGTCCCAGCAAATTGAAAGCTCTCGTCAACAAACCGAAGCCGCGATGATTGAACTGACTCAACGCTTCAGCGGCTTGGCCAACAAGCTGGAAGAAGCAGTCAATGCTTCTCATCTGGCAGCCGGAGAACTGGGTGATGCCAATTCCCGTGGCATGGCTGGAGTCTTGAGCGAGAGCCAGCAGCAACTCAATGAGGTAGTGGCCATCCTGCACTCCGCCCAGGCCAATCGGGACGCCATGCTGGGTGAGATAAAAAGCCTGACCACCTACACCATAGAGCTCAACACCATGGCCATGGATGTGGCCAAAATCGCCTCCCAGACCAACCTGCTGGCCCTCAACGCCGCCATTGAAGCGGCTCGTGCAGGGGAAGCAGGCCGTGGCTTCGCTGTGGTCGCTGATGAAGTGCGCAACCTCTCCCGCCTCTCCAGCGAAACCGCCCAGAAGATGACCGACAAGGTTGATACCATCAATACAGCTATCGGCCGCGCCTTCCAGATTGCCGAAAATGCTGCCGCACGGGATCACGCCTCGGCGCTCAATTCGGAGCAGACAATCGAACAGGTGCTGGCCCGTTTTAGCCATGCCACTGACAGCCTGGCGGAATCCGCCTCCCTGCTGCAAAACGAGAGCACCGATATCCATCGAGAAATCTCCAGCGTCATTGTCTCGCTGCAATTTCAAGACAGGGTCAGCCAGATCCTCAGCCATGTCAGACAAAACATGGAGAGCCTCTCCAGCCATCTGGTTGCTTCGGAGCAGAGCAGCAATGCGACAGGGCCAATCCAGATCGATGCCAATCGCTGGCTGGCAGAGATGGAGCTCTCATACGCCACCGACGAACAGCGCAATATTCACCATGGTCGCACCACCCGTTCTGTCAACGCGCAACCAAGCAGCGCCGACATCACATTTTTCTAGGAGAGAGATATGGGCAAAACGATCCTGATCGTGGATGACTCGGCAACTATTCGCCAAGTCGTGGGTATGACCCTCAAGGGCGCTGGTTATGAGGTCATGGAAGCCTCTGACGGCAAAGATGCGCTCAACAAACTAGATGGCAAGAAGATCAACCTGATCATCAGTGACGTCAACATGCCGAACATGGATGGCATCACCTTCGTCAAAGAGGCCAAAAAGCTGGCCAACTACAAATTTACCCCTGTCATCATGCTGACCACCGAGTCTCAGGACAGCAAGAAGCAGGAGGGACAAGCCGCAGGAGCCAAAGCCTGGGTAGTCAAACCTTTCCAGCCCGAACAGATGCTGGCCGCAGTCGCCAAGCTCATCATGCCGTGATTCAGGAGCTCATCATGCAACTACAGAGTGAGCTACTCGACAACAAGGTAGTGGTGACCATGCCGGACGAGATAACCATTTATACCGTCAGCGAGCTGAAAGATGCTCTCTCACCCTTATTGCATCAGGGGAACGAACTGGAGCTGAATCTGGCGGCGGTATCCGAGATAGACAGCGCCGGGCTGCAATTACTGCTGGCAGCGAAGAAAACCGCTCTGCAGCAAGGCTCCTCCCTGGCGCTGGTCTGGCACAGCCATGTTGTGCTTGAACTGCTGGAGCTGTGCCAGCTCTCGGCCTTTTTTGGCGACCCCACCCTCATCACCCATGGCGAACGGCCCTGAGCCACCATGACAAGGAGTCACCGTGAGCATCGATCTTGATCAGGCTTTACAAACCTATATCGCCGAGGCACGCGAGTTGCTTGAAGAGATGGAGTCAGCCCTTTTATCACTGGAATCTGACCCTGACAATAGCGAGCTGATTGGTGCCATCTTCCGTGCTGCTCATACCATCAAGGGGTCGGCTGGCCTGTTTGGTCTGCAACCAATCGTCGGGTTTACCCATATCGTCGAGGATCTGCTCGACCAGATCCGCAATCAGCAGCTCACCGTCACCTCTCCTCTGATCAAGGATCTGCTGGAGAGCTGTGACCACATCCAGACGCTCATCAGTGTCGTTGCAGAACAGGGCAACACCTTAAGCGATGGCGATGCCAACCAAGATGAACGGCTGAGGCTCACCCTCACCCGACATCAGTGCGTCCCCCATGCCACGCTGCCAGATACTGTGCATACGCCGGAACCCAAGATCGAAAAAGAGGGAGGAATTACCAGCTCCGCCTCCCTGTGGCATATCTCCCTGCGTTTTGGCCCCGATGTGCTGCGCAATGGCCTGGATCCGGCCGCATTTCTGCGCTATCTCGGCACCCTCGGAACCATATGTTCAGTGGAGACCATCCATCAGGCGCTACCGGATTGGGAACAGTTCGATCCGGAGAATTGCTACCTCGGCTACGAGATAGACTTCGACTCGCAGGCAGATAAGGCTGCCATCAGCGATGTTTTTGAATTTGTCAGAGATGACTGCCAGATCACAATCTTGCCACCCCACAGCAAGATCGCCGAGTTCATCAACCTGATCGAGTCGCTGCCGGAAGATAACACCATGCTGGGGCAGTTGCTGGTCAACACCGGCGCCCTGACCGCAGAGGAGTTAGCAAGCGGTCTACAGACACAACAAGCGACCCCGGCAGAACAAGCGCCCAAACTCGGAGAAATCCTGATTGCGCAGGGTGCCGTCAACGAAGCCGTCGTCGATGCAGCCCTGAAAAAACAGAACCAGACCAAGGAGAGCAAGAGCAAAGAGGGCCGTTACGTCAGAGTACATGCCGACAAGCTGGACGATCTAATCAATC
The DNA here is from genome assembly GCF_001728955.1 of Aeromonas sp. DNP9. NCBI lineage: Bacteria > Pseudomonadati > Pseudomonadota > Gammaproteobacteria > Aeromonadales > Aeromonadaceae > Aeromonas > Aeromonas sp. DNP9. The sequence continues at coordinate 157,561 of NZ_LYSQ01000004.1, forward strand.
TGGTCGGGGAGTTGGTAGTCGCCAGTTCAGGAGCCAATTTACTGGCCCAACGCACCCGCGAAAGCCAGCTACAGGAAGCCACCTCGGTCATTGCCATGCTGGTGGAAGAGATCCGCGACAGTGCACTGCGCCTGCGCATGGTGCCTATCGGAGATACCTTCAACCGCTTCCAGCGGGTGGTGCGCGATGTCAGTCAAGAACTGAACAAGGACATCACTCTGGTGATCTCCGGAGCCGAGACCGAACTGGACAAGTCGGTGGTAGAGAAGATCGGCGATCCGCTGATGCATCTGGTCAGAAACTCGATGGATCACGGCATCGAATCGGCAGAGCAACGGCTACTGGCAGGCAAACCCCCCCGTGGCACCCTGAATCTCAATGCCTATCACGACTCCAACAGTATCGTCATCGAAATTCGGGATGACGGCGCAGGTCTCAACAAAGCCAGGATCCAGCAAAAAGCCATCGAACGCGGTCTGATCAGCCCAACCACCACGCTGACGGATCAGGAGATATACAACCTGATCTTCGAGCCGGGGTTCTCTACCGCCGAGGCGATAACCAACCTCTCCGGTCGCGGGGTGGGCATGGATGTCGTCAAACGCAACATCACTGCCCTGCGCGGCACGGTCGATCTGGACAGCATCCCGGGAAAAGGCACCCGTGTGCAGATCCGCCTGCCGCTTACCCTTGCCATCATCGACGGCTTCCTGGTGCGAGTCTGCGACACCCACTACGTCATTCCCCTCGATATGGTGATCGAGTGCGTTGAATTGACCCAGAGTGCACTGTCCGATACCCAGGGTCGCAATTACATCAATTTGCGTGGCGAGGTGCTGCCCTTTATCCGCCTGCAACACTACTTCGATACCAATGGCAGCAAAGGGAGGCGCGAGAACATTGTCGTGGTCAGCCATGCAGGCAAAAAATCCGGACTGGTGGTGGATGAACTGCTGGGAGAATTCCAGACCGTCATCAAACCGTTGGGGAAATTGTTCCAGCGCCTGCAGGGCATCAGTGGCTCAACCATTCTGGGGGGGGGAGAGGTTGCCCTGATCCTCGACATTCCTTCGCTGATCCAGCACGCAATCACTCAGGAATCCTGTCAGCTCAACAGGTTGACAGTGTCGCGCAACCTGCCTCAATCCAGCATCAACTGAGGGGACCATCATGTTAAAAAATTCCACCATCAAATTGCGCCTTATTGTACTGCTCTGCATGCTCTGCCTGCTGCTGCTGGCCGTTGGCAGCCTTGGGTTATACAACATGCAGAGCAGCAATACCGGGTTGCAGCGCGTTTACAACGACAGGGTGGTTCCTCTCAAGCAGCTGAAGACCATCTCCGACAGCTATGCCGTCTCGATCATCGACAACCTCAACAAGGCCAATGCGGGGCTGATCCCGGCAGAAGAGGCTTTAAAGCAGATACAACAGGCCCAGCAGACCATCAAAAACGAGTGGCATCACTACCAGTCCACCACCCTCACACCGGAAGAACAGCGCTTGTCAGCCGAGGCGACGACCCTGTTCAACGCGGCCGATACCGATATTGGCAAGCTGGAGAAATACCTCGCCACCCAGCACGGCATGATTACTGGCATGCTGAACAATTTTGATGGTTCTCTCTATGGCTCCATCGACCCGATAGGCAACAAAATCACCGAGCTGGTGAACCTGCAGCTCAATGTGGCCAAGTCGGAATATACCGCAGCGCAATCCTGGTATGACGTGATGCTGATAACCATGGCGGTAGTTATCGCGGTCGGCATTGCACTCGCAGCCTGGTTTGGCACCCTGCTGATCAAAAGCATCATCACCCCCATCGAACAAGCTCTGCGCGTGGCCAATAGTCTGGCCGATGGCAATCTGGATGTATCGATCCAGATAGACTCCTACGATGAAGCGGGTCAGCTCTTGATGGCGATGGATAACATGGTCAAGAAACTGGGGGCCTTGATCACGGATATCGAGACGCTGGTCACTGCCGCCGTCGAGCAGGGCGACTTCAGCCACAAGATTGCACTGGAGGATCGTCAGGGATATATCAAGCGGGTATCCGAGCTGTTGAATCGCCTCTCCCATGTGACAGATACCAGCCTGGAAGATGTGATGCGCATCGCCACCGCACTCTCCAAGGGGGATCTGACCCAGCGGATCGATGAACCCTACCCCGGTATTTTTGGCCAGACCAAAGATGGCCTCAACCAGACCATCACAGCGCTGACTAATATCATCGAAGAGGTACGCAACGCCGCCGACAACCTGACCAATGCCTCCAATCAAGTGAGCAATACAGCGCAGGCATTGAGTCAGGCTACCAGCGAGCAAGCAGCCAGCGTTGAACAGACCAGTGCCTCTATCGAGCAGATGAGCGCAAGCATCAATCAGAACACCGAGAACGCCAAGATCACCGACAGCATGGCCAGCAACTCGGTGCTGGAGGCCACAGATGGGGGGCAATCCGTTCAACAGACGGTGACCGCTATGCAGCAAATCGCCAAGAAAGTCAGCATCATCGACGACATTGCCTACCAGACCAACCTGCTTGCCCTCAACGCCGCCATTGAGGCGGCTCGCGCCGGAGAGCATGGCAAAGGCTTCGCGGTGGTTGCTGCCGAGGTGAGAAAGCTGGCAGAGCGCAGCCAGATCGCTGCGCAGGAGATTGGCGAGCTCTCCTCCGACAGCGTCAGCAAGGCAGAGCGGGCTGGCAACCTGCTGGAGAGGATCGTCCCCTCCATTCGCAAGACCTCTGACCTGGTACAAGAGATCAATGCCGCCTCAGGTGAACAGGCCAGCGCAGCCAACCAGATCAGTCTGGCCATGAACCAGCTTAACCAGGTGACGCAGCAAAATGCGGCCAGCAGCGAGGAGCTGGCGGCCACGGCCGAAGAGATGAGCTCACAAGCCAGCGAACTGCAGCAAACCATGGCCTTTTTTGCTCTGGAAAAAAGTGCGCAGCTCAACACCAGGCCCCATGAAACCGGCCACAAGGGCATTCCCCCCAGAGGCAGTTTCATCGCCCCCCCACAACGGGCCAGCCAGCCCAATCAACCATCATCCCATTCCATTGATGACGCGGATTTTGTCCGTTTTTAACCGGAGGCGACCATGCATACATCCACCGATATCACGGTGCCATCAGCGGCCGCTAACGAGAACAGTGGCGATGCCCAGTACCTGACATTTCTGATCAACAACGAGATGTTCGCCATCAATATTCTGGGGGTCAAAGAGATCATCGAATACGGCAATATCACTCCGGTTCCGATGATGCCGGGTTTTATTCGTGGCGTAATCAACCTCAGAGGAGCGGTAGTGTCAGTCGTAGACTTGAATGCCCGCTTTGGCAATGCACCTTCGGTCATCACTCGCCGCAGTTGCATCGTCATTATTGAGGGGATGGCCCCGCAGGGCGATGAACCTGTAGGTCAGGATATTGGCGTTGTGGTGGATTCCGTATCGGAAGTACTGGGTATCCCACAAGCAGATATCGAGCCCCCACCCAGTTTTGGTGCCCGCATCCGGGCCGATTTCATCAGCGGCATGGGCAAGGTCAACGGCAAATTCGTCATCCTCATCGATACCGGGAAAGTGTTGTCACTCGATGAGATGGCTCAACTCAACGAACTGGCCCAGCCACAGGCAAGATTGCCACAAGGCAACCTGCAACCCTCCTGAACAGGCCTCCATACTCCACGACATGCAGCATAAGGAAACGCTCATGACCCAATCACTCTTAGGAAAACTCTTCGGAGACAATGCCACCGAAGTGAGGCAGCGGACCCTGTTACTCGACGCAATCGGCCAACTGCAACACGCAGTCCTGGCAGAGCAGGTTCCAGCACCACTCGATCTTTCCGGTATGGATAGCCCCTTGCGTGAAGTAGGACATGCCATCAACGAGGTGGTCACCTTGCTCAGTGACAAGCTGGAACAGAGCCGCAACGACATTAAAAAGAACCAGATGTTGCTCCATGAGAACCAGCTGGTTCGCAAAGCCCTCGACTGCGCCAGCACCAACGTGATGATTGCCGATACCAACCTCGACATTATCTATATGAACGAGGCTGTGACCGGCATGCTCAATCAGGCTGAGACCGACATCAAGAAAGAGCTCTACAGCTTCAACGCCAATCAGCTGATGGGCGCCAACATCGACAGCTTTCATAAAAATCCCGGCCATCAGCGCGCCATGCTGGCCAAACTCAACAGCACCTACCGCACCCAGATCCAGCTGGGGGGGCGCACCTTCTCCCTGATCGCCAATCCGGTCTTCAACGATACCGGTGAACGGTTGGGATCCGTGGTCGAATGGGCCGACAGAACCAAGGAGGTAATGATAGAGAAAGAGATGTCCGACATTGTGCAGGCCGTGATTAATGGCGAGCTGCACCGCAGGATGGAACTTGCTGGCAAGAGCGGCTTCTTTCAGGCGATGGGAGAAGGGATCAACCAGATTGCCGAAGTGATCGACAGCACCCTCAACGACGTCATCCGGGTCGTGCAATGTCTGGCAAAAGGTGATCTGACTCAACAGATTGAGGCGGACTACCCCGGTGTGTTTGGCACCACCAAGGATGCGCTCAACAAGACCATCGCTTCGCTCACCAACATCGTCACCGAAGTACGCGGCGCCTCTGACAACCTCTCCAGTGCCGCCGAGCAGGTAAGCGCGACCGCCCAGTCGATCAGCCAATCCAGCAGTGAACAGGCCTCCAGCATGGAGGAGACCAGCGCCTCCATCGAGCAGATGAGCGCCAGCATCAACCAGAATACCGACAATGCCCAGGTCACCGATGGCATGGCCAGCAAGGCAGCCAAAGAGGCCGTAGAGGGAGGAGAAGCGGTCAAACTGACTGTGGATGCCATGAAACAGATCGCCAGACGGATTGGCATCATCGATGACATAGCCTACCAGACCAATCTGCTGGCACTCAACGCAGCCATCGAAGCGGCGCGGGCAGGCGATCACGGCAAAGGCTTTGCCGTAGTGGCGGCGGAGGTGCGCAAACTGGCTGAACGCAGCCAGGTGGCAGCACAGGAGATTGGCGAGCTGGCCTCCAGCAGTGTCGAGATGGCGGAAAAAGCAGGTCGTTTGCTCGATCAAATGGTGCCCTCCATCAACAAGACCTCGGATCTGGTTCAGGAGATCAGTGCCGCTTCGGTTGAGCAATCCACCGGTGTCAGCCAGATCAATCAGGCCATGAACCAGCTGAGTCAGGTTACCCAGCAGAACGCTTCTTGCAGCGAAGAGCTGGCTGCCACAGCAGAAGAGATGAGCAGCCAGGCTGAACAGCTGCAACTGGCCATGGAGTTCTTTACCCTGGAGGTCCACGCCAAAGAAGGTAAAGCAGCCACCTCGCATCTTCACCCCAATACCCGAGGTCGCTTCATGAACGAGAGCAATGCCAACAGTCGGGAACGAGCCGCCACAGTCCAACGCCCCACGGGCGATGGCGATTTTGTCCGGTTCTAGTCATGGGAGAGGCGTTGCCTCTCCCATCTCCGACAACACAGGTAGAGGGACAGTTTTTTGTATCAAACCCAGCTGCATGATGATGAGTTCTCCCGTTTCCAACGCTGGCTTCATCAAACGGCGGGGATAGAGCTGTCTCCGGCCAAGAAGGCGCTGGTGGCCAGCCGCTTGGCGAAGCGACTCTGCCACTATGAGCTCGATAGTTATGACGACTACTTCCAGCTCATCATGAACGATCGCAGCAGCGAACTGCAGTTGGCGCTCGATCTGCTGACCACCAACGAAACCTACTTTTTCAGGGAGCCCAAACACTTCGAGTTTCTGACGCGGGAGATAGTCTCAGCGCTCCCGCCCGAGCAATCGCTGCGGGTCTGGAGCGCTGCCAGCTCATCCGGCGAGGAGCCCTACAGTCTGGCCATGACCCTCGCGGAAAAACGCAGCACCTTCAATTGGGAGATCCTGGCCTCCGATATCTCGTCCCGGGTGCTGGAACAGGCGATGAGCGGTCGCTACCCCATCGAGCGGGCGCAAAATATTCCACTGCCCTTTTTGATGAAATATTGCCTCAAGGGTGTGGGCCTGCAGGAGGGCATCTTCATCATCGATCGCAAGTTGCGGGACAAGGTGCAGTTCATGCAGATCAACCTCAATCAGGATCTGCCGGACATCGGCATGTTTGATGTCATCTTCATCAGAAACGTGATGATCTACTTCAACAAGGAGACCAAAGGGCAAGTATTGCAGCGGCTGGTACCCAGACTCAAACCCGGTGGCTACCTGCTGGTGAGCCACGCCGAGAGCCTGCATGGCCTGCACCACGGCCTGCAGCTTGTCTCTCCTTCCATCTATCAGAAGAGATAAGTCATGACTCGGGAGGTGATCCTGCAACCGGGAGAGCTCTTTTTTGGCAAGGAGGATGTGGTGGTCAGAACCGTACTGGGCTCCTGTATTGCCATTACCTTGTGGCATCCGGAGCAAAAGCAGGGGGGAATGTGTCACTACATGCTGCCAAGTCGGCGCAATCCCTCTGCCAAGCTGGATGGGCGCTATGCCGATGAAGCCCTCGCCTTGCTGCTGCAAGCGGCCAGTCGCTATCCCGCCCCCATCCATGAATATGAGGCCAAGTTGTTCGGGGGTGGCAACATGTTTACCGAGCCTCAATACGCACAGAGCGACAACAATGTCGCCACCAAAAATATTCAGGCAGCCTGGCAGCTGACCCGACACCTTGGCCTTGATATCAAGGCTCATCATCTTGGCCATAGCGGCCACCGAAGCTTGCTCTTTGAGCTCAGCAACGGCAGTGTCTGGCTCCGCCATCATCGTCTGCCACATCAACGGGAGTCGCGAGAATGAAGCAGATCCGGGTCATGCTGGTGGATGATTCCGCCGTGGTCAGACAGGTATTGCAAGCGGTGCTGGAGCAGGAACCCGATATCCGGGTGATAGCCACAGCATCGGACCCCCTGTTTGCACAGGAAAAACTGAAGAAAGAGTGGCCTGACGTCATCGTGCTCGATGTGGAGATGCCCCGTATGGATGGCATCACCTTTCTCACCAAGATCATGGCAGAGCATCCAACCCCGGTGGTGATCTGCTCCTCCCTCACCGAAAAAGGGGCCGAGACAACCTTGCAGGCAATGGCTGCCGGCGCGGTGGACATCATCACCAAACCGACCATGGGGATAAAAAGCTTTCTGCAAGAATCTGCCCACGACCTAGCCATGGCGGTACGTGCTGCGGCCCAGGCCAATCTCAAGCGCGTGGGCAAGCCCTCTTCTGTGCCGGTCAGCACCAAACTCAACGCAGATGCCATGCTGGCGCCCAACCAGCACGCCATGGCACAAACCACCGAGCGGCTCATCGCCATCGGCACCTCGACCGGCGGCACACAAGCACTGGAAGCCGTGCTGACAGCCTTGCCCCGGGTCAGCCCCGGCATTGTCATCGTGCAGCACATGCCAGAGAAATTTACCGCCATGTTTGCCGAGCGGCTGAACGGGGTCTGCCAGATAGAAGTGCGGGAGGCGAGGAACAATGACCGGGTGATCCCGGGGCTGGCGCTGATAGCCCCCGGAGGCAAGCATATGCTGCTCAAACGCAGCGGTGCCTACTATCATGTCGAGGTAGTCGACGGGCCGCTTATCAACCGCCATCGCCCCTCGGTGGATGTGCTGTTTCGCTCCGTCGCCAAATATGCCGGCAAGAATGCCACCGGCATCATCATGACCGGCATGGGGGATGATGGTGCCCGGGGATTGCGCGAGATGCTGGATGCGGGTGCCAATACCTATGCCCAGGATGAGGCCTCCTGCGTGGTCTTCGGCATGCCCAAGGAGGCGATCAAGCTGGGAGCTGCCCGTCATGTGCTCCCCTTGCAAGAGATGCAATACGCCATCCTCGGCAAGTAATCCCTTATCGCGCGTTTTGACCATAAAAAAGTCCGGCTCCCATTGGGGAGCCGGACTTTTTACATCAACCGGAACCAATCCGGTATCAGGCGAGCAGATTACTCTGCAGCAGGCGCTTCTTCAGCGGCCGGAGCGGCGTCAGCAGCAGGTGCAGCTGCTTCGGTCGGGGCGTTCGCTTCCTTGATGGAGAGACGTACGCGGCCCTGACGGTCCACTTCCAGTACCTTCACCTTGACCACGTCACCGATGGTCAGGTGGTCAGCCACGTTCTGCACGCGAGCGTCGGTGATCTGGGAGATGTGTACCAGACCATCTTTGCCCGGCAGAATGTTGACGAATGCACCGAAATCGGCCAGACGAACAACTTTACCTTCATAGATGCGGTTCACTTCGATCTCGGCGGTGATGGCCTCGATGCGACGGATCGCTTCCATGGCGGCTTCGTTGGCCACGGCGGAGATACGTACAGTACCGTCATCATCCAGCTCGATGTTGGTGCCGGTCTCTTCGGTCAGCGCACGGATCACGGAACCACCCTTACCGATCACGTCCTTGATCTTCTCAGGATTGATCTTGATGGTGTGGATACGCGGTGCGAAATCGGAAATCTGGGCACGCGGAGCCTGGATAGCTTCATCCATCACTTTCAGGATGTGCAGACGAGCACCACGAGCTTGCTTCAGCGCAATCTCCATGATCTCTTTGGTGATGCCTTCGATCTTGATGTCCATCTGCAGCGCGGTCACACCTTCGGTGGTACCGGCTACTTTGAAGTCCATGTCACCCAGGTGATCTTCGTCACCCAGAATGTCGGACAGCACGACGAAACCTTCTTCTTCCTTCACCAGACCCATGGCGATACCGGCAACGGAGGCCTTGATCGGCACACCGGCATCCATCAGCGCCAGAGAGGAACCACAGACAGAGGCCATGGAGGAGGAACCGTTGGATTCGGTAATTTCAGAGACCACGCGCACCACGTACGGGAACTCGGCGGCGCTCGGCATCACGGCAGCAACGCCGCGCTTGGCCAGACGGCCGTGACCGATTTCACGACGCTTCGGGCTACCCATCATGCCGGTCTCACCGACGCAGTATGGCGGGAAGTTGTAGTGCAGCATGAAGCGATCGGCACGGTTGCCGGTCAGCTCGTCGATGTTCTGGGCGTCACGCTCGGTACCCAGAGTGGCGACCACGATGGCCTGAGTTTCACCACGGGTGAACAGGGCAGAACCGTGGGCACGGGGCAGAATACCGGTACCTACGCTCAGGGCGCGGATCATTTCCGGATCGCGACCATCGATACGCGGCTCACCACGTACTACGCGGCCACGAACAATGCGGCTTTCCAGGCTGTGGAACTCTTCGCCGATCTTCTTGGCATCTTCTTCCACGCCGGAAGCGATAACTTGCTCAACCACACGGCCCTTGATGGCAGCGATGGTTTCGTAACGAACAGCCTTCTCGGTGATGCGGTAGGCTTCACCCAGCTCGGCGCTCGCCAGCTCGGCAACCTTGGCTTTCAGCGCTTCGTTGACGGCAGGCGGAGTCCAGTCCCACGGCTTGGTGCCGACGGCAGCGGCAAACTCATTGATCGCATTGATCACGGTCTGCATCTGCTCGTGACCATATACCACGGCGCCCAGCATGACTTCTTCGGAGAGGATGGCCGCTTCGGACTCAACCATCAGTACCGCGTTGGCAGTACCGGCAACCACCAGATCCAGGTCGCTCTGCGGCAGTTCGGTGGTGGTTGGGTTCAGCACATACTGACCGTTCATGTAACCCACGCGAGCAGCACCGATCGGGCCGCCAAACGGGATACCGGAGATGGCCAGTGCAGCAGAGGCACCGATCATGGCAACGATGTCGGGGGATACGGCCGGATTCACAGACATTACGGTCGCAACGACCTGAACCTCATTGAGGAAGCCTTCCGGGAACAGCGGACGAATAGGACGGTCGATCAGACGGGAGATGAGGGTCTCGCCTTCGCTCGGACGGCCTTCACGACGGAAGAAACCACCCGGGATACGACCAGCAGCATAGGTACGCTCCTGGTAGTTGACGGTCAGCGGGAAGAAATCACGGCCGTGATCGGCCTCTTTCTTGCCGACTACGGTCACAAATACGCAGGTATCGTCCATGCTGACCATAACGGCCGCAGTGGCTTGACGGGCCATAACACCGGTTTCCAGAGTGACGGTGTGTTGACCGTACTGGAATGACTTTACAATAGGATTCACGTGAATTTCCTTTTTACAATTTGGCTCTTTAAATTCGCGCACAAGTATACTTGATTCGATGCAAAAGGTAAGCGGCGACGCGAATTCTGTGAGGCAGGCAACGGCTTGAAGAGCAATAAAAAAGGGGAACCTGACGGTTCCCCTTTTTCGCGAAATCTGATGGTCGATTAACGACGCAGACCCAGCTTGGCGATCAGAGCAGCATAACGCTCGGAATCTTTACGCTTCAGGTAGTCCAGCAGCTTACGACGCTGGGAAACCATGCGCAGCAGACCGCGACGACCGTGGTGGTCCTTGGAGTGCTCTTTGAAGTGACCTTGCAGATGGTTGATCTGGGCAGTCAGCAGGGCAACTTGCACTTCGGGGGAACCGGTGTCGTTGGCGCAACGAGCGTTGTCAGCAACGATTTGAGCTTTGATCTCAGCATTTAGAGACATGGTAATACTCCAGTAGAGTGTTTAAAGGTTCACAGCCAATCTCTAATTCAGCCGTGAAATGAGGGCGGTATCATAATCGTCCCCGCCCCTTTTCGCAACGATAAAGAGGCGAAACAGGAAAGACGCGCTAATACCGCCTGAGGATCACTCCTCGTCGTGATAACGCACCAGTCGCTTGGGAGCGACGCGGCCATCATCATCAATCTCGCCAACCCCGATGAACTCGCGCTCCGGGCCGACCGTCATGCGAACCTGACCGCTTTGCGGCGCACCTGCCACCTGCACGGCCTGGCCCTGATTCACATAGGCAGCCACAACAGCCAGCATGTTCACCTCGGGCAAGCTTGCTACGGCGGTGTCCATCGGCAGCAACAGCGGATCCAGCTGCTCGCGCGGCGGGATACTCTCGGCCTTGGCCTGCTCGAAGATGCACTCGAGCTGCTCCAGAGTCAGCATCCGCTCGTACGGATAGCTGGCCACTTGGGTACGGCGCAACTGGGTCACGTGGGCGCCACAGCCCAGCACTTCACCCAGATCATCCACCAGAGAGCGGATGTAGGTGCCTTTGCTGCAGTGCACTTCAAGGCGCACTTCATCACCTTCAAAGCTCAGCAGTTTGAGCTCGAATACGGTGATGGGACGGGCTTCACGCTCGATCTCGATGCCTTCGCGGGCATATTCGTAGAGCGGACGGCCGTTGTGCTTGAGCGCGGAGTACATGGACGGCACCTGCATGATGGGGCCGCGGAACTGGTCCAGCGCCTCGATCAGGGTACCGACAGCCACGTTCACCGGACGGGTGGAGACCACCTCACCATCGGAGTCGCTGGTGTTGGTGCGCTCGCCCAGTTTGGCGGTCACCTCATAGCGTTTGTCCGCTTCCAGCAGATACTGGGAGAACTTGGTGGCCTCGCCGAGGCAGATCGGCAGCATGCCGGTCGCCAGCGGATCCAGTGCGCCGGTGTGACCGGCCTTGGCGGCGTTGTAGATACGCTTGACCTTCTGCAACACATCGTTGGAGGTCAGGCCGGTCGGCTTGTCCAGCAGCAGAATGCCGTGCACATCACGGCCCTTGAAACGACGTCTTCGGGTCATCTCAGGCTTTATCCTCAGTCGTGTCATCCGGTGCAGATTCAGCTTCTTCGTCACGGCCGGATTCGGCCATGCGACGCTTGTCTTCACGCACAGTGTTGGTCACCAGGTTGGAGAGACGCATCCCCTCGACCAGGGTCTGGTCGTAGTAGAAACGCAGCTCGGGCACCACGCGCAGACGCATGGCACTGCCCAGCAGACTACGGATATATCCGGCTGCTTCGGTCAGACCCTGCAAGCCTTCCTTGATGCGCTCGGCATCATTTTCCAGCTGCAAGAAGGTGACATAAATCTTGGCATAGTTGAGGTCACGGGACACTTCCACATCGGAAACGGTCACCATGCCGATGCGCGGGTCTTTCACCTCGCGCTGCAGGATCAGCGCGATTTCACGCTGGATCTGCTGTCCGACCCGACGGGTCCGGCTGAATTCTCTGGCCATATTCTATCCTGCGATAAAAGGGGGCCGCGGCCCCCTATTTTGTCTAACTCTCGGCTTACAGAGTCCGTTGGATTTCAACAGTCTCGTAAACTTCGATCTGGTCGCCTTCGCGCACGTCGTTGTAGTTCTTGACCGCGATACCACACTCGTAGCCGTTGCGAACTTCGTTGACGTCATCCTTGAAGCGGCGCAGGGATTCCAGCTCGCCTTCATAGATAACCACGTTGTCACGCAGAACACGGATACGGTTGGAACGCTTGACCACACCTTCGGTAACCATACAGCCGGCAACTGCGCCGAACTTCGGAGACTTGAAGACGCTACGCACTTCAGCCAGACCGATGATCTCCTGACGATACTCAGGGGCCAGCTTGCCGCTCATGGCCTGCTTCACTTCGTCGATCAGGTCATAGATGACGGAGTAGTAACGCAGATCCAGGCTCTCGGATTCGATGACCTTGCGCGCAGATGCGTCGGCACGGACGTTGAAACCAACCAGGATGGCGCTGGAAGCAGCAGCCAGGGTCGCGTCGGTTTCGGTGATACCACCTACGCCGGAACCCACGATCTTCACCTTCACTTCGTCGGTGGAGAGTTTGACCAGCGCATCGCAGATCGCTTCCACAGAACCTTGTACGTCGGCCTTGATCACCACGTTCACTTCGGACACTTCGCCCTCGGTCATGTTGGCGAACATGTTTTCCAGCTTGGCCTTCTGCTGGCGAGCCAGCTTGACTTCGCGGAACTTGCCCTGACGATAGAGCGCCACTTCACGGGCTTTCTTCTCGTCACGGACAACGGTGGCTTCGTCACCGGCAGAGGGAACGCCGGACAGACCCAGAATTTCCACCGGCAGGGACGGACCCGCCTCCTTGATCTCGCGACCCAGTTCGTCACGCATGGCGCGAACACGGCCGTACTCGAGACCACACAGAACGATGTCGCCCTGACGCAGAGTACCTTCTTGTACCAGTACGGTCGCAACCGGACCACGACCTTTATCCAGGAAGGATTCGATCACGACGCCGTTGGCCATGCCGTCAACCACCGCTTTCAGCTCCAGTACTTCAGCCTGGATCAGGATGGCTTCCAGCAGGTCGTCGATGCCTTCGCCAGACTTGGCGGATACGTGCACGAATTGGCAGTCTCCACCCCAATCTTCGGACATGACGTTGTAACGGGCCAGTTCGGTCTTGACGCGATCCGGATCCGCTTCCGGCTTGTCGATCTTGTTGACTGCAACAACCAGCGGTACACCGGCCGCCTTGGCGTGCTGGATAGCTTCGATGGTTTGCGGCATTACGCCGTCGTCAGCTGCAACAACCAGAACAACGATATCGGTCGCCTTGGCACCACGAGCACGCATGGAGGTAAACGCCGCGTGACCCGGAGTATCCAGGAAGGTGATCATGCCACTGTCAGTCTGGACGTGGTAAGCACCGATATGCTGGGTAATACCACCGGCTTCGCCAGCAGCAACCTTGGCTTTACGAATGTAGTCGAGCAGCGAGGTCTTACCGTGGTCAACGTGACCCATGATGGTAACGACCGGTGCGCGCGGCTTGGCTTCGGAGGTCTCGTCACGATCGGACAGCACCGCCTCTTCCAGCTCGTTCTCACGACGCAGCACAACCTTGTGACCCATCTCCTCGGCGACCAGCTGAGCGGTCTCCTGGTCGATCACCTGGTTGATGGTGGCCATGGCACCCATCTTCATCATCACCTTGATGACTTCAACGCCCTTGACGGCCATCTTGTTGGCCAGCTCGGCCACAGTGATGGTCTCACCGATGACGACGTCGCGGTTCACCACGGCAGCCGGCTTGTTGAAGCCGTGCTTCATGGCGTTCGGCATGGCAACCTTGCCGCGCTTGCCTTTACGGGCACGCGGGTTGCGAGAGTCGCGATCATCTTCACGACGACCGGCTTTCTTCGGTGCCTTGGCAGCTGCGGCAGTGCGGCGGCTGGTCTCTTCTTTCCGATCCAACTCGTCTTCTGCGGCTTGCGCATGCTTGTTGGTGGTCAGATGGTAGTCGCTGCTCTCTTTGGCGCGAGCGGCCTCTTCTTCAGCCCAGCGGGCTGCGTTCTGTTCCGCCATGAGACGAGCCTCTTCGGCTTTCTTCGCGGCGAGTTCTTCAGCTTTTTTCAAAGCTGTTTGTTCCTGTTGGCGCTTCAGTTCTTCTGCTTCGCGCTTGGCCATCTTTTCTGCCTCTTGCTGAGCTGTGCTACTGGCTGCTTTGGCGGGCTGTGAAGCCTGTCGAGCCTTTGATTGTGCCTCGATCCGCGCCTTTTCCTCAGCTTCACGACGAGCTTGCTCAGCCTCACGGCGAGCCTTCTCTTCAGCTTCGAGGCGAGCCTTCTCTTCGGCCTCGCGACGAGCTTTTTCTTCTGCTTCCAAACGCGCTGTTTCCTCGGCTTCCGCCTGACGCTGTTCATCTTCCAGCGCCGAGCGTCTTACATAGGTGCGAGACTTGCGCACTTCTACCTGCACTTCCTTGTTCTTACCGCCAGTCCCCTGAACACTGATGGTGCTCTTGGTCTTGCGCTGCAAGGTCATGCGGGCAGGAGCGGCGACCTCGTCACCTCCATGCTGTTTCTTCAGGTGTGCCAGCAGAGCCTGTTTCTCAGACTCGCTGACCATGTCGTCGGCCTTGCTCTTGCTGATACCGGCATCGACAAACTGCTGGAGAAGACGATCAACCGGTGTGTCGATGTCAGTGGCAAGTTGTTTGACTGATACTTCTGCCATTCATTTTCCTCCGTTTGATCTTACTCGGACTGCTCTTCTCCGAACCAACAGATATTGCGAGCAGCCATAATGAGCTCACCTGCCTTCTCGGCAGTCAGCCCTTCAATATCAGCAAGGTCATCGATACCTTGCTCAGCCAAATCTTCCAGGGTGCCCACACCACGGCCCGCCAGAGCGTAAGCCAGTTCGCGGCTCAGACCGTTCAGATTGAGCAGCTCTTCGGACGGCTCAACGCCATCGAAAGACTCTTCTTTGGCCAGTGCCTTGGTAGTCAGGGCATCTTTCGCGCGCTTGCGCAGCTCTTCGACCATGTCTTCATCCAGACCGTCGATAGCCAGCAGCTCGTTGACCGGTACAAAGGCGATCTCTTCCAGGGTAGAGAAGCCCTCTTCCATCAGCAGACCGGCGAAATCGTCGTCGATGTCCAGGGTGCTGGTGAACAGGTTCATGATGCGGTCGTTTTCGGCCTGGTGCTTGGCACGCATGTCCTCAACGGTCATCACGTTCAGCTCCCAACCGGTCAGCTGGGAGGCCAGACGCACGTTCTGACCATTGCGACCGATGGCCTGAGCCAGGTTGGCAGCTTCCACGGCGATATCCATGGTGTGGTTGTCTTCATCAACGATGATGGAAGCCACATCGGCAGGTGCCATGGCATTGATCACGTACTGGGCTGGGTTGTCATCGTACAGCACGATATCGGCACGCTCACCGCTCAGCTCGGCGGAGACAGCTTGCACACGGGCACCACGCATACCGATACAGGCACCGATCGGGTCGATACGACGATCGTTGGTCTTCACCGCGATCTTGGCGCGGGAACCCGGATCACGGGCGGCGCCCATGATTTCGATCATCTCTTCACCGATCTCCGGTACTTCGATACGGAACAGCTCTTTCAGGAAGTCCGGGCTGGAACGGCTGACAAACAGCTGGGAACCACGGGCTTCCGGGCGTACTGCGTAGAGCAGGCCACGGACACGGTCGCCCGGGCGGAAGGTTTCACGCGGCAGCATGTCATCACGGAAGATCACGGCTTCAGCATTGCTGCCCAGATCCAGGATGACGTTGTCGCGGTTACTCTTCTTGACCACACCACTGATGATGGTGCCTTCTTTATCTTTAAACTGATCAACTACTTGTGAACGCTCGGCTTCACGCACTTTCTGCACGATAACCTGCTTGGCGGTCTGGGTAGTGATACGGTCGAAGGTTACAGAGTCGATCTGGTCTTCAACATACTCACCGATCTGGATCTCCGGCTGATCAATTTGTGCCGCTTCCAGGGTGATTTCAGCATAGGGGTTCTCCATCGCGGCTTGATCCGCAATGACTACCCAGCGGCGATAAGTGTCGTAGTCACCGGTCTTGCGATCGATTTCGACCCGAACTTCAATCTCGCCTTCATATTTCTTCTTGGTCGCAGTCGCCAGCGCGGTTTCCAGAGCCTGGAAGATCTTCTCGCGGGGTACCGCTTTCTCGTTGGATACTGCGTCAACGACCAGCAAAATCTCTTTATTCATATCCGATAGCCTCGTTAACCAAAGTTCGGCACTATGTTCGCTTTTTGGATATTGGTGAAAGCCAACACGTCGTCCTTACCATCTACTGTCAGGGTGATCATGTCGCCTTGCACAGCTTTGATTACGCCTTTGAACTTGCGGCGGTTGTTTGTTGCCATCCGAAGCGTTACCGCCGCCTCTTGGCCAACGTATTTTTCGAAATGGGCAACCTTGAACAGGGGACGATCCAGGCCGGGGGAGGATACCTCGAGGTAATACTCCTCGGTGATGGGATCTTCGACGTCCATGATGGCGCCAACCTGATGGCTGACCTCAGCACAGTTCTCGACAGTCACACCCTGCTCGCCGTCGATATAGACACGCAAGGTGGAGTGTTTACCCGCACGGATAAACTCAATACCCCAAAGTTCAAAACCCAAGGCAACGACCGGAGCCTCGAGCAGATCGGTCAAACGTTGTTCCAACGTAGCCAAAGTCACCCTCCGAAAAACAAAAAAAGGGCATAAAGCCCAGATAGATATCGATTCAGAGTAAATTGCACATAACAAAAAGCCCCGATGTCAAATCGGGGCTTGGCGCTTTACCCTGATTGTCGCCTCGCAGCGACCGCCTTCCTGAGCGTAGGAAATGCGTGAAATTTGGTTGCGGGGGCCGGATTTGAACCGACGACCTTCGGGTTATGAGCCCGACGAGCTACCATGCTGCTCCACCCCGCGTCCGAAATCGTGCGAGATTATAGCCACTTCACTCTCTCGATACAAGACTGACTGACTATAATACACTCGGTTTCCCGAGCTCACTGCTTAATTGGTGCCGTGGGCGGGACTCGAACCCGCACACCCTAGAGCACTACCCCCTCAAGATAGCGTGTCTACCAATTCCACCACCACGGCAAAACTCTTACTCGGGAACGTCAGTATCTTTCTTTACTGGCGATTTGGTCTGCTCAACCTGTTGGGTTTGTTGCAGATTTTCCCACTCACTACCCTGCTTGACCTTGTTGCTGGACATAGATCCGAGCACCAGGCTGATAACGAAAAACAGAGTAGCCAAAATTGCTGTTGTTCGGGTCAGGAAACTGCCTGAACCACCGGAGCCGAATACTGTGTTCGATGCCCCTGCGCCGAAGGAGGCGCCCATATCAGCCCCTTTACCTTGCTGAATCATCACCAGACCAATCAGAGCCAGTGAAACCAGCAGATAAACGACTAAAAGAATCTCGTACATTTAACTTGCACCCTTTGCCGCTTCAACAATTCCTAAAAACGCATCGCTATCGAGGCTTGCTCCGCCAATCAGTCCGCCATCAATGTCGGGCTGGGCAAACAAATCTCTCGCGTTGCTCGGCGTTACGCTCCCACCATAGATGATTCTGACTTTCTCACCTATTACCGGAGTATCCTCCGCCAAGCGACCACGTATAAAGGAATGAACCTCTTGTGCCTGCTCGGGTGTGGCGCATTTACCTGTACCTACAGCCCAAATCGGCTCGTAGGCGATGATAGCATTATCGAAAGCCATCGCGCCATTTTTCTCTATGACGATATCCAGCTCTTCAGCGATCACCTCGAAGGCTCTTCTCGCCTGCCTCGCCGCACCTGATTCACCTAAACAGAGGATGGGAATCAAGCCTGCCAGTCTGGCTGCCGCAAACTTCTCTGCGACGATAAAACTGGTCTCACCAAAGAGACGCCTGCGCTCGGAGTGCCCTACCAATACGTAACGACACCCTGCCTCAACCAGCATCTGACACGAGATTTCTCCAGTGTAAGCGCCAGTCGCGTGCTGACTCACATTCTGAGCCCCCAACTTTATTACTTTCTGCTCGTTGAGCAGTGAAGCGCTAAAGTCGAGATGCACATGGGAAGGACAGAGAACTACATCTACTTTTCCGTCAACGCCGTCTAGGCACTGACTCGTAAACTGCTCTAACTGCGACCTACTACCGTGCAACTTCCAGTTGGCTGCTACAAACGGCTTGCGATGTCCCATCGGCAACTCCCTTGCGAAAGCGGGGCTGATAATATCCAGAGGATGCTCAGCTGACAAGTGCTATTTTTAAATTTTTGAATCGTTTGAACAAGATACAACCAGGGCGGCTAAAAAGCCGCCCTGGTTGTTCATTAAAACGCCGATTCAACCTGCTTGGCGATGCGCTGAGCCATGTCACGCACCTGCTGTTCATGCTCCCCTTCGACCATGACCCGGATCAGCGGTTCGGTACCTGATTTGCGCAACAGTACGCGACCACGGCCAGCCAACTCCTGTTCCACCTTGGCAACCTCAGCCATGACAGCATCAGCGGCCAGCGGATCCTTGCCTTCGGCAAAGCGAACATTCACCAGCACCTGCGGGAACTTGCTCATGCCGGAGCGCAGCTTGGCCAGCGGCATCTCGGCACTGCGCATGGCGGTAAGCACCTGCAAGGCGGCTACGATGCCATCACCCGTAGTGGTTTGATCCAGACAGATTATGTGGCCGGAGTTCTCGCCACCGATGCGCCAGCCCTTCTCTTCCATCATCTCCAGCACATAGCGGTCACCCACCTTGGCACGGGCAAACGGAATGCCCAGGGTTTGCAGCGCCAGCTCCAGACCCATGTTGGCCATCAGGGTGCCGACGACACCGCCTTTGAGGCGACCATTGCGCAGAGCATCGCGTGCGATGATATAGAGCACTTCATCACCGTCGATGAGATAGCCGGTATGGTCAACCATGATCAGACGGTCACCATCACCATCAAAGGCAACCCCCAGATCAGCCTTGCACTCCAGTACCTTGGCAACCAGAGCGTCAGGCGCAGTCGAACCGACACCATCGTTGATGTTGAGACCATCCGGGGCACAGCCCATGGTGATCACTTCAGCACCCAGCTCGCGGAAAACCGACGGCGCAATGTGGTAAGTGGCGCCGTGGCCACAGTCGACCACCATTTTCACCCCATCCAGATTCATGTGGGAGGGGAAGGTGCTTTTGCAAAATTCGATATAGCGACCGGCGGCATCATCAATGCGGACCGCTTTGCCAAGCTCAGCAGATTCGACACACTTGAGCTCGTGATCCAGCTCGGCTTCGATAGCCAGCTCGACATCATCGGGCAGCTTGGTGCCATCGGCGGAGAAGAACTTGATGCCGTTGTCATAGAAGGGGTTGTGTGAGGCGCTGATGACGATGCCAGCTTCGGCACGGAAAGTGCGAGTCAGGTAGGCAACCGCCGGCGTGGGCATCGGCCCCATCAGAATGGCCTTGAGGCCTGCCGCAGAGAGCCCCGCTTCAAGCGCGGATTCCAGCATATAGCCAGAGATGCGGGTATCTTTGCCAATCAGCACCTTTTTGGTGCCCTTCTTGGAGAGCACTTTGCCGGCAGCCCAACCCAATTTCATCACGAAATCAGGGGTGATCGGGTATTCGCCAACCTTGCCGCGCACACCATCGGTACCGAAATACTTTCTTGCCATTGTCTGTTCTCTTTATTATCTGGAAATAAAATCTTGTCCCGTCATTGCCAGCCAACCGACGCGCAATGCGTCCATGGTCTCCCGTACATCGTGTACCCTGATGATGCGGGCTCCATGCTGCATGCCGATAAGGGCGCATGCCAGACTGCCCGCCAGACGCTCATCCACCGGACGGCCCAGCAGGTTGCCTATCATAGACTTTCGCGACATCCCCACCAATAGCGGCAAGCCATATTCAAGCAGTTCCTTTTGAGCCGCCAATAGCTGATAGTTGTGTGCAAGGGTCTTGCCAAAGCCATATCCCGGATCCAGCAACAGCTCATCACGACGGATCCCGGCGGCCAGACAAGCCGCAATGCGTTCATCAAAAAAGGCGCGAACCTCCCCGACCAGATCGTCATAGTGGGGCTCGACCTGCATGGTTCGCGGCTGCCCCTGCATATGCATCAGACAGACTGGAACAGCAGCCTCGGCCGCTGCCTGCAGTGCTCCCGGCTCTTGCAGCGCCCGCACATCGTTGATCAGATGGGCACCCGCCTGGCAACCCTCCCGCATCACCGCCGCTTTGGAAGTATCGAGAGAGATCATCACATCCAGCTCACGGACCATCTGTTCCACGACAGGAATGACCCTGTCCAGCTCCTCCTGCTCGCTCACATCGGGCGCACCAGGGCGGGTAGACTCGCCACCGATGTCGATGAGGGTCGCACCGTCAGAGACCATCTGGCGCGCATGGGCCATGGCCCGTTCAAACTGGTTGAAATTGCCACCATCGGAGAAGGAGTCGGGCGTTACATTGAGGATCCCCATCACATGGGGACGATCGAGAGAGAGGCTAAGCCCCTTGCTGGTTAACTGCATTTTCACGTCCATCTGATAAAGAAAAACCCCGGGCAAGCCCGGGGTTTGGAGAGTCACGATTATTTGGCCGGAGCGTCGTTGGCTTTGTCGATAGTGACATCCGCCACCGGTGCAGCCTCATCGGCCGGCTTGGCCTCTGCAGCCACGGAGGAACCGCCTTGCGGGGTATCACCGTGCTCGTCATGCCAGTTGCTCGGAGCACGTACCTCGCGACGTGCCATCAGATCATCGATCTGTTTGGCATCGATGGTCTCGTACTTCATCAGCGCATCTTTCATGCTGTGCAACACGTCCATATTATCCAGCAGGATCTGCTTGGAACGGGCGTAGTTGCGGTCGATAACCTGCTTGACCTCTGCATCGATAACGCGAGCGGTATCGTCGGACATGTGCTTGGCCTTGGCCATGCTGCGACCGAGGAACACCTCGCCATCTTCTTCCGCATAGAGCATTGGGCCGAGACGCTCGGACATACCCCACTGGGTCACCATCTTGCGTGCAATCTCGGTCGCTCGCTCGATGTCGTTGGACGCGCCAGTCGATACCTTCTCGGCACCGTAGATCAGCTCTTCTGCCAGACGACCGCCATACAGACTGGAGATCATTGACTCCAGATGCTGCTTGGAGTGGCTCCAGCGATCCTGCTCCGGCAGATACATGGTCACACCCAGCGCACGACCGCGCGGAATGATGGAGACCTTGTAAACCGGGTCATGATCCGGAACCAGACGACCAATGATGGCGTGGCCAGCTTCATGATATGCAGTCATCTCTTTCTCGGACTCTTTCATCACCATGGAACGACGCTCCGCACCCATCATGATCTTGTCCTTGGCCTTCTCGAACTCGGCCATGGAGACCACTCGGCGGCTCTCACGGGCAGAGAAGAGGGCTGCTTCGTTGACCAGGTTGGCCAAATCCGCACCGGAGAAACCGGGGGTACCACGGGCGATCAGCGCCGGATTGACGTCATCCGCCAACGGAACTTTGCGCATGTGCACTTTCAGAATTTGCTCGCGGCCACGGACATCCGGCAGACCGACCACAACCTGACGGTCGAAACGGCCCGGACGCAGCAGTGCCGGATCCAGTACGTCAGGACGGTTGGTGGCTGCGATGACGATGATGCCTTCATTGCCTTCAAAACCATCCATCTCGACCAGCATCTGGTTCAGAGTCTGCTCACGTTCATCGTGACCACCACCCAGACCGGCGCCACGCTGGCGACCGACCGCATCAATTTCATCTATGAAGATGATGCAGGGGGAGGATTTCTTGGCCTGTTCGAACATGTCACGCACCCGGGAGGCACCAACACCGACGAACATCTCCACGAAATCGGAACCAGAGATGGTGAAGAACGGCACCTTGGCCTCGCCCGCAATGGCCTTGGCCAGCAAGGTCTTACCGGTACCGGGAGGACCAACCAGCAGCACACCGGTCGGGATCTTGCCACCCAGTTTCTGGAATTTGCTCGGGTCGCGCAGATAGTCGACCAGCTCCTTCACCTCTTCCTTGGCTTCATCGCAACCTGCAACGTCAGCAAAGGTGGTCTTTATCTGATCTTCACTCATCAGGCGAGCCTTGCTCTTGCCGAACGACATGGCACCTTTGCCACCGCCGCCCTGCATCTGGCGCATGAAGAAGACCCAGACACCGATCAGCAACAGCATCGGGAACCAGGAGATGAAGATAGAGGTCAACAGAGACGGCTCTTCCGGCTTCTCGCCCATCACTTTGACATTGTGATTGAGCATGTCGTTGAGCAGCTGGGGATCCGGCGCAGGGATGATGGTGGTGAATCGTTCACCAGTACGCTTGACGCCATTAATGACCTTACCGTCCATCCGCACTTCACGGATCTGCTCTTGGGTCACCTCTTTAACGAAGCTGGAATAGTCCAGCTGGCGACTGGTGGTATCGCTGGGGCTGAAGCTATTGAACACCGACATCAAAACGACGGCGATGACCAGCCACAGGATTAAGTTTTTCGCCATGTCACTCAAATCAGTAACCTCGCAGACTGACAGTTAACGATGAAGGTTAGGGTACTACAGTTTAAAACCGGTAGCCACAATGTAGACTTCCCGTGATCTGGCGCGGGATGAGTCTGGTTTACGAATTTTGACAGCGGAGAAAAGTTTACGAATTTCATTGAGATAGGCATCAAAGCCCTCTCCCTGAAACACCTTCACTACGAAACTGCCGTCACTACGCAATACCTGATTGCACATGTCCAGCGCCAGCTCGACCAGATACATAGCGCGAGCCTGATCCACCTGCTGGGTACCGCTCATGTTGGGCGCCATATCAGACATCACGACATCGACCTTGTCGGGGCCCACTCGTTCCAGCAAGGCGCCGAGTACAGTTTCCTCCCGAAAGTCCCCTTGCAGGAAATCGACACCAGCAATGGGATCCATCGGCAAAATGTCACATGCGATGACGCGACCCGAATCACCAACCTGTTCAACCGCGAACTGGGACCAACCACCGGGGGCTGCACCCAAATCCACTACGGTCATGCCATGTTTCAGCAAGCGATCCTTGCCCTGGATCTCGTCAATCTTGAAAACGGCACGAGAACGCAGGCCCATTTTCTGGGCTTTTTTGACGTATTGATCGTCGAAATGTTCTTTTAACCAGCGAGTTGAACTGGGGGAACGTTTTTTCTGGGTCATGATAATCGACTTTAAAAAACCACAAGGGTTATTAGTATTAAGGGCTAAGTGGGGGTAGAATACGCCCCTTTCAACCCTGACTTATGAAGAAATTGCGATGATTCTCAACAATAAACAGAAACAGTACCTCAAGGGCCTTGCCCATAGCCTCAAGCCTGTCGTCCTGCTGGGTCAGCATGGTCTGACCGAAGGTGTACTGGCCGAGATCGATCTGGCACTGAACCATCACGAGCTGATCAAGGTTAAGGTTGCCTCTGAAGATCGCGAAATGAAACAACTGGTTATGGATGCTATCGTCCGTGAAACCGGTTCAATCAAGGTGCAAAGCATGGGTCATGTGCTGACCATTTATCGTCAAGCCAACGAACCCAAAATCCAGCTGCCCCGCAAGTAAAAGGAAAGAGCATCGCTCTTTCCTTATTCCACTTCTTCCCGAGTCGCTTGCCAAAGTAGTCGCAAAGCCCTTAACCTGCGATGAATACTTCCGGACACGCATTATGGCTCACCATCCTATTCTGACCGACGATGAGCTGGCCATGCTGCGGGACTTGGGGAGCAATCAGGACACCCATGTTCTGAGTGGTTACCTCGATGCCCCCATGCTTGGCTTGCTGCAAAAAGCCGAACACCTTGTACTCGAAGCCCGCTTCGCAGGCCATCAGCTGCGTTTTCCCCTGAGCTTTACCCAAGGGGAAGATGGCTTCGTCGAGCCCCGGTTATCTGCACCGGTCATCAGGGAGCTGGGATTTGCGCAACCGCGCGCCTGGCGTCTCACCCAAAAAGCCAAGCTATGCAGCGAGCTGGGCCTGTTTCAGGTACTCAGCCTCTCCCTCAACGGCCTCATCGTGGAAAATTTGCCAATCGACATGGTGGCCGACACCCCCATCAACGGCGAGCTCTGCATCGAGCAAGAGGCCCCTCTTCCACTGCAGGGACGACTGGTTAGGCGCATTAAAGCCAATGCCGACCATGCTACCTGGGCGCTGAGCTTTCAAATGAGCGAGAGCAACATCGAACGGCTGCGCCACTGGTTGTTTCAGCGTCATCAGGACGCCTTTACCGAGGCGTATCTGTCCTGATTTTTATCAATAATCATATAGATAAAGACAAACAGGGGAGCGCCAGCCCCCCTGTTTCATCGTCTATAGCATTCGCTTAGATATAAGCGACTTCCAGCACTTCGTATTCCACATCACCGCCCGGCGTCTTGACGATTGCAACATCGTCCACTTCCTTGCCAATCAGGGCGCGGGCAATGGGGGAGTTGACAGAGATGAGGTTCTGTTTGATATCAGCCTCATCGTCACCCACGATGCGGTAGACCACCTCTTCCTCTGTCTCGCTCTTGAGCAGAGTCACAGTCGCGCCAAAAATAACGCGGCCGTTGTTGGTCATCTTGGTGACATCGATCACCTGCGCATTGGAGAGCTTGGCTTCAATCTCCTGAATGCGGCCTTCACAGAACCCCTGCTGCTCGCGAGCGGCATGGTATTCGGCGTTTTCCTTCAGATCACCGTGCTCACGGGCATCGGCAATCGCTTCGATAATCTGGGGACGAAGCTCGGTCTTGAGATAATCGAGCTCTTCGCGCAGCTTCTCAGCGCCGCGAACAGTCATCGGAGTATGATTCATAGTCGAAACCTGGGTTGCTTGAAAATAGAAACTGCGGCCATCTGCAAGGAGGCCGCAGCAATCGGTTCGGATGAGGCATCTTAATATGAAGCCAACACAAAATCCACGTCAGCCCCCTGATGCAGATCCCACTTGCGTCATCGACATTCCCCTCGCTTACTTCCCTTCCGGTACGGAAATGGGGGACGAAACAGTCGGTTTGCCCTGCATAATGGCGATCTCCACCCGCCGGTTCATCCGACGATTTTCCGGGGTGGTATTGGGCACCAGTGGTTGGGAGTCCGCCATCCCTTGCACCACCAGTCGCCCCTGATCAAAACCGGGGACCTTCAGCATCTGGTGCGCCACCGCCACCGCCCGTTGCGACGACAGCTCCCAGTTGGACTGGAACAGCTCATCTTCGGTCGCCACGTTGTCGGTGTGACCGGAGATGGTGATTTCACCCGGCACATCCTTAAGCAGGGTCGCTACCTTGCGAATGACTGGCCAGAACTGTGGCTGCAGAAATGCCGAACCGGCCGGGAAAGATGCTTTTTCCCTGATCCGGATGATGATCTGCTGGCCCAACGCTTCAATTTCGATGGCGCCATCCTGGATCTGATCTTTCATCTGCTCGGCGAGTGCTTTGGCCAGCGTATTGGACTGTTCTTGCGCCTTCTTCGCATCCTGCGCGGTATCGCCCCCTGTCTGCTTGCCATCACTCTTGTCCTGACCACCGGCCTGATCCGCCTCACCGGGCAGAAACTCCAGTTCGGTCTGAGTCATATCGATGGTCTGCTGCATCACGGTATCAATCGGCGTGGGTTCCGGGCGACCGGGCCTGAACTCCTGGGCAATCACCGAGGTTCCCTTGGGAATATCTTTCACCTCAAGGATGTTCTGCACTCCGAAAGCATTCTTCATAGAGCCCGCGATCTGCTTGAACTTGAGTACGTCCATCTCGGCAAAGGAGAGCAGCAGCACGAAGAAGCACATCAGCAGCGACATCAGGTCGGCAAAGGTGCCCATATAGGCAGGAAGACCGGGGGGGGGACATTTGCAATCAGACATGGTGCCTACTCCGCGCCGGTATTGCGTTTGGACTGGCTCAGATAGTTCTGCAGCATGGACTGGATCACCCGCGGATTCTGGCCATCCTGAATCCCCATAATGGCATCAAGGATCAGGGTACGACTGAGCTTCTCCTCCCCGCTGCGCAGTTCCAGCTTGTCAGCGATGGGAATCGCTATCATGTTGGCCTCAATCGCACCGTACAGGGTGGTAAGCAAGGCCACCGCCATCGCCGGACCGATCGACTTGGGGTCACTCATATTTGACAACATTGCCACCAGGCCCACCAACGTACCTATCATCCCCATCGCTGGGCCCAGATCCCCAAGGGTACGGAAGACCTTGATGGCAATGACATGGCGCTCGGCTGTCAGGTCGATATCCTTTTCCATCACGGCGCGCACCACTTCGGCATCGTGACCATCCACCAGCATGTCGATCCCTTTTTTCATAAATGCATTGGGGATCTCTGCGGCCTCCAGCGCCAGAAAGCCACCTTTGCGAGCCGCGTCAGCCAGTTCAACGGCTTTGGCGATCAGGTCGTCGAGCTTGTCGCCCTTGTACATAAAGGCTTTGCCCGCCACCTTGAAAGCCAGAAAAAACTGCCCGATATTGAACTTCATCATGGCGATGAAGATTGAGCCAAGAATAGTGATATAGACCGATGGCATATCGATAAACATGCTCAACGAGCCACCAAGGATCATGCCGTAAATCACGACACCAAATCCTAAAACGATACCTAACAAGCTCCCTAGATCCACGTCCCTACTCCTGTCACCGGTTCTTATGCCTAATTATAGTTTGTTGAATTTTCTGCTATTGCGACCCTAGCGGCAAGCATGCATCCACTGAGAATGATGGCTCATTATCGGCCAGTTTAGCGAGAGTTTGAGGAGCCAGTGCTTTTCTGCCTCCCCCCTGTGGACGGTCGATGTTAATATAAGCCGTTTTTTTCAATCCCCGAGGATGGACATGGCCAGTAAAAAAATCGACCGTCTGAGTTTTGATGCCACTCTGGAAGAGCTGGAAACCATCGTTCATCAGTTGGAACAAGGTTCCCTACCCCTGGAAGAGGCACTCAAGCAGTTCGAGCAGGGCGTTCATCTGGTACGGGCCGGTCAGCAGAAGCTGGAGCAAGCCGAACAGAAGATCCAGATCCTGCTCAGTCAAGCCGATGGCAGTGACCAGCTCGCCCCCTTCCAGCCAGAACAAGGAGAGGAGTGAGTGGCGCTGGACCATTTTTCCCGTCTGCATCGTCAGCGTATTGACGACTGTCTGTCAGCACAACTTGAATCCTTGCCCGCCATGGCGCCGCGTCTGCGCGATGCCATGAGTTATGGCCTGCTGCTGGGCGGCAAGCGGGTTCGCCCGTTTCTGGTCTACGCGGTCGGCGAGATGCTGGGCGTCAAGAGCGAACTGCTGGATGGCCCTGCGGCTGCCGTGGAGTGCATCCACGCCTACTCCCTGCTGCACGATGACCTGCCCGCCATGGATAACGACGACCTGCGTCGTGGTCAGCCAACCGTTCACAAGGCGTTTGACGAAGGAACCGCCATTCTGGCCGGTGATGCGCTGCAGACCCTGGCGTTCTCCATTCTGGCCGATCACCCCATGCCCGATACCTTGATGGCCAACCGGGTGCGGATGCTGAGTACCCTCGCCCGCGCCTCCGGCTATCTCGGTATGTGTGGCGGTCAAGCGCTGGATCTGCAGGCCGAAGGGCGCCAGATCACGCTTGCTGAACTGGAGCAGGTACACCGCCACAAGACCGGTGCGCTGATTGAATGCGCCGTGGCACTCGGCGCCCTGTGCAAAGCCGATGTCGATGACGCCACACTGGCAGCACTGCAAACCTACGCCGCTGCGATAGGCCTCGCCTTTCAGGTGCAGGATGACATCCTCGACATCACAGGTGATACCGCCACCCTGGGCAAGCCACAAGGTTCTGACCTGGCGCTGGAGAAAAGTACCTATCCGGCCCTGCTCGGACTCGAAAATGCCCGTGAGCTGGCTCGCGAACTGCATGGGAAAGCCTTAACAGCCCTGCAATCCTTGCCCTACAATACCGACATTCTGGAAGCGTTTGCCGATTACATCATCGAGCGAACCCACTAAACGCTGGATAACAGTAACAATATGAGCGTTGATATTAGCAATTTCCCCAACCTGGCCCTCGCGGACACTCCGGTCGAGCTGCGTTCCTTGCCCAAAGATCGGCTGCCGGTGCTGTGCAACGAGCTGCGCGAATATCTGCTGCGCTCTGTCAGCCGCTCCAGCGGACACTTTGCCTCCGGTCTCGGTACGGTCGAACTGACCGTGGCCCTGCACTACGTCTACAACACCCCGTTCGATCGGCTGATCTGGGACGTGGGCCATCAGGCCTATCCCCACAAGATCCTGACCGGGCGCCGTGATCAGATCCATACCATCCGGCAGAAGGATGGCCTGCACCCCTTCCCCTGGCGCGGCGAGAGCGAGTACGACGTGCTCTCCGTCGGCCACTCCAGCACCTCCATCGGTGCCGCACTCGGTATGGCGGTTGCCGCCGAGAGTGAAGGGCTGGGCCGCAAGGTCGTGGCGGTGATCGGTGATGGCGCCATCACGGCGGGGATGGCCTTTGAAGCACTCAACCACGCCGGCGACGTCCATAAAGACATGCTGGTGATCCTCAACGACAACGAGATGTCCATCTCAGAGAATGTCGGCGCGCTCAACAACCATCTGGCCCGGGTCATGTCCGGCAAGCTCTACACCACCATCCGCGAAGGCGGCAAGAAGGTGCTGGCCGGTCTGCCGCCGGTCAAGGAGCTGGCCAAGCGGGCCGAAGAGCACCTCAAGGGGATGGTGGTGCCCGGCACCCTGTTCGAGGAGTTTGGCTTCAACTACATCGGCCCCATCGACGGTCACGATATAGAAGCGCTGGTCGAGACCCTGCGCAACATGCGCAATCTCAAGGGCCCGCAGCTGCTGCACGTCAAGACCAAGAAGGGCAAGGGCTACGAGCCGGCGGAGAAAGACCCCATCGGTTATCACGCCGTGCCCAAGTTCAATCCGGACGAGTGCGCCCTGCCCAAGGCGAGTAGTGCCAAGCCCACCTTCTCGGCCATCTTCGGCCAGTGGCTGTGTGACATGGCGGCCAAAGACGAGAAGCTGGTCGGCATCACCCCCGCCATGCGTGAAGGCTCCGGGCTGGTGAAATTCAGCCAGCAGTATCCGGATCGCTACTTCGATGTGGCCATTGCCGAGCAGCACGCGGTCACTTTTGCTGCCGGTCTCGCCATCGCCGACAAAAAGCCGGTGGTCGCCATCTATTCGAGCTTCCTGCAACGCGCCTACGATCAGGTGATCCACGACGTAGCGCTGCAAGAGCTGCCTGTGCTGTTCGCCATCGACCGGGCCGGTCTGGTGGGCGCCGATGGCCCGACCCATCAGGGTGCGTTCGACATCAGCTTCCTGCGCACCGTGCCCAACATGGTGGTGATGACGCCATCTGATGAGAATGAGTGCCGCCAGATGCTCTATACCGGCTATCTCCATCAAGGCCCTGCCGCCGTGCGTTACCCGCGCGGCAGCAGCCTGAGCGACGCCCCCATCTCGTCAGAAATGCAGGCACTGGAGCTCGGCAAGGGACGAATCCTGCGAGAGGGCAAGGGCACTGCCATTCTGGCCTTTGGTACTCTGCTGCACCACGCCAAAGCGGCCGCCGAAGTGCTGGATGCCACCTTGGTGGATATGCGCTTTGTCAAACCGATGGATGAGGCACTGGTGCTGTCGCTGGCGGCCAGCCACGATCAGTTCGTCACCATCGAAGACAACGCCATCATGGGCGGCGCCGGTTCGGCGGTGAACGAGCTGCTGATGCGCAGCAAACAGTGCAAGTCGGTGCTCAACCTCGGCCTGCCGGATCGCTTCGTGGAACAGGGTACCCAGCAGGAGATCTATGCCCTGCTCGGTCTGGACGATGCAGGCATCCAGCGCAGCATCGAAAGCTGGCTGCAAGCCTCATAACGCTTAAAGCTATCAAGCAAAAGAAGGGCGCCTCACTGGCGCCCTTCTTATTTTGCGTTTCTGACTTGGATTACCCTTTGTAGATCTTGGGGTTAAACACATCCCGCAGCCAGTCACCCAGCAGGTTGATGACCAGCACCAGCACCACCAGACAGATACCCGGGAAGGCGGTGATCCACCAGGAGCCGGAGAAGATGTAGTTGAAGCCGACGCTGATAAGCGAACCGAGCGAGGGCTGATCAACCGGCATCCCCAGACCGAGGAAGGAGAGCGCCGCTTCACTCATGATGGCGTTGGCCACCTGCACGGTGGAGATCACCAGAATCGGCGACAAACAGTTGGGCAGAATGTGGCGGAACATGATGCGCGGGGCGCGGAACCCCATCACCTTGGCCGCTTCCACATACTCCTTCTTCTTCTCCGCCAGCACAGAGGCGCGCACGGTACGGGCATACTGCGGCCACTCGGCGATACCGATGATCACCACCAGCATCATGATGGCGAACTTCGAGTAGAACTCGGAACCAAAGGTTGCCTGAAAGATGGCGGAGATGATGATCGCCACCATCATGGTGGAGAACGACAGTTGCACATCGGCAAAGCGCATCAGCAGGTTGTCGATACGGCCACCGAAATAACCGGCAATCAGACCGATGACGATACCGAGCACCAGCTGCAGCGCCACCGCAAACAGGCCGATGGTGAGGGAGATACGGGCGCCATAGAGGATGGTGCTCCAGATATCCCGCCCCTGGTTGTCGGTGCCGAGCCAGAAGCGCTCCTCGCCGCCATCCAGCCATGAAGGAGGCAGTTCGGCATCCATCAGGTCGAAGCTGGTCTGGTCATAGACGTTGTGCGGAGCGATCCAGGGGGCCAGCAAGGCGGCCACCACGAACACCACGAACACCGCAAAGCTGAACATGGCTACCTTGTCCCGCAGGAAGTAGTAGACGATGTCGGAGTTCTTGAAACGTGCCCAACGGCTTGGGCTTGCAGTTACAGCATTAGTCATGCGCTTACCCCTTGGCAGTCAGGTTAACGGTCGGGTTGATCAACCCGTAGAGCAGGTCGACCAGGGTGTTGGTCACCACGAAGATCAAGCCCACGAAGATGACGTAGGCGGTGATCAGCGGGGTATCGACCCGGTGGATCGCTTCGAGGAACAGGAAGCCGGTCCCCGGCCACTGGAACACGCTCTCGGTCAGGATGGTGTAGGCCACCATGGTGCCGATCTGCACCCCACCGACGGTAATGACCGGCAGCATGGTGTTTTTGAGGGCGTGCTGATAGTAGACCTTGTTGTTGTCCAGCCCTTTGGCGCGGGCGAATTTGACGTACTCGGAGGAGAGCTGCTCCAGCATCTCGGAGCGTACCAGCCGGATAAACAGCGGCAGCATGATGGAAGAGAGTGACACCGCAGGCAGGATCAGGTGCTTGATGCCGTCCCAGGTGAAGAAGCCCGACTCCCAGCCCATCAGGTTACGGGTCTCGCCACGGCCATAGGCCGGCAGCCAGCCCAGCTGGATGGAGAAGAGGTACATCAGCATGATGGCGGTCAGGAACACAGGGATCGAGATACCGATGCTGCTCCCCGCCATGATGATCTTGGTGGGAATGCTGCGCGGGCGGATCGCCGAATAGACACCGAGTGGAATGGAGACCACCACGATGATGAGTGCGGCAGCAAACACCAGCTCAAGGGTAGCCACCAGCTTGTCGAGGATCACCTCGAGAGCGGGTCGCTTGAAGAAATAGGAGGTGCCCAAATCCCCATGCACCGCATTTTTCAAAAAACGGCTGTATTTGATGAGGAAGGGATCGTTGAGGCCCATCTTCTCGCGCAACTCGTGACGCTGGGCTTCGGAGACGGATTGTCCCACCAGCTCACGCAACGGGTCACCCAGGTTGTCCTGGATGGAGAAGGCGACCAGGCTGATGACGAACATCACTATCACGGCCTGATAGAACCGTTTCAGCAGGAATGTAAACATGCTTGTCCTTCTACGTGGCCTGTGTCGTGGCACAGGCTTCTGTTAGTGGGCGGAGTGGCCAGCTGACCACCCCGCCCCGTCCTTCCTTGCGACGTTCTCTTACTTGCTGACCACCAGGTCACCCAGGTAAGGGAAGTTCATCACGTTGACCACCGGCTTGATATCGACGTTCTTCTTGGCGCCATAGGCCAGATCTTCCCAGTGCAACGGCACGTAGGCAGCATCTTCGATCAGCATGGCTTCGACCTTCTTCAGCATCTCGGCACGCTTGGCCGGATCGGTCTCGGCGTTGGCATCCATCACCAGCTTGTCAGCTTCGGCGTTGGCATAACCGGCGCAGTTGTACTGACCCATACCGGTCTTGGCGTCCTTGGTGAAGGTCAGGAACTCGAAGAAGTTCGCGGTATCTTCGGTGTCGGAGTGCCAGCCGATCAGCTGCATGTCCGCGGCGCACTTGTCAAACTCGGGCCAGTACTGGGCCACCGGCATGGTCTTCAGATCCACCTTGATGTTGATCTTGGCCAGCATGGCGGAGACAGCCTGGGCAATCTTGACGTCGTTGACGTAGCGGGCTGCCGGGGAGATGAAGGTCATCTTGAAGCCTTTCTCGTAACCGGCCTCTTTCATCAGCTCCTTGGCCTTGGCCAGATCATACTGGGGTACCAGCGCCTCGTTGTGACCGGCATAGCCTTTCGGGCTCAGCTGACCAGCAGGGGTACCGAAGCCCTTGTTGATCTTCTCGACGATACCCACCTGGTTGATGGCGTAGTTGATCGCCTGACGCACGCGCTTGTCTTTCAGCGCCGGGTTGGTGTTCTGGTTCAGCTCGATGATGATGGCACGGGTACCGGACAGGGTAACCAGCTGGGAGTCCTTGCCATTCTTCACGCGCTCCAGATCGTTCGGCGCAACCGGATAGATCATGTCCACGTCGCCACCCAGCAGGGCTGCAACACGGGTCGCATCTTCCTTGATGGGCACCACGGTCAGGTTCTCGACGTTACCCTTGGAGGCTTTATCCCAGTAGTTGGCGTTGCGGGCATAATCCAGCTTCACACCCTGCTCGCGGAACTTGACAGTGAACGGGCCAGTACCGGAGACGTGGCTAGAGGCATAGGAGTCGCCGTTTTTGACGATCTCGGCCTTGTCTTTGCCCGCTTCGGTCTTGCCGGTGTAGAACTTGGAGTCCATCGGGAAGATGTAGGTGACGGTCTGCAGCACCAGCGGGAACGGCTTGGCGGTGACGAGATCCACGGTGTAGTCATCGACCTTCTTCACTTCGCTGATGGGATCGAAGATCGCCTTGAAGTCGACGGAGGATTTCAGGCGGTTGACGGTCCACACCACGTCGTCAGCGGTGAAGTCGTTACCGGAGTGGAACTTGACCCCCTTGCGCAGGTGGAAGCGGACGGTCTTGTCATCGACACGCTCGAACTTCTCGGCCAGACGGGGCTCGAACTGCAGGTCCTGGGTGTAACGCATCAGGGGATCGAATACCAGGTGCGACATCTCCAGAGTCTGACCGGAGAGCTGCTCCTGCGGATCCAGCGAAGTGGCGTCAGAGGCGACACCCACCTTGATATCAGCGGCTGAGACACTGAAGGCGAAACCGGCGGCAAACAGCGCCAGGGCAATCTTGGACAATCCTTTCTTCATCTTGTTCTCCATGCTTTTGGCTTTCTTATGACACTTTTTTTGACAAGCAGACCGGCGCACCGGCGCTCTCCTAGCTTGCGATTTCCAGCCCCTCGCGGGACATTCCCTTGAACTCCGGCATG
Organism: Aeromonas sp. DNP9; assembly: GCF_001728955.1. Taxonomy (NCBI): domain Bacteria; kingdom Pseudomonadati; phylum Pseudomonadota; class Gammaproteobacteria; order Aeromonadales; family Aeromonadaceae; genus Aeromonas; species Aeromonas sp. DNP9. The sequence continues at coordinate 191,399 of NZ_LYSQ01000004.1, forward strand.
AGGGAGATCAGCTTGCGGCTGTACTCATGCTCGGCATTGGTAAAGAGTTTCTCGGTCTCGGCCACTTCCACCAGATGACCGTGCTGCATCACTCCGATGCGGTCGCACATCTGGCGGATCACCGGCAGATCGTGGCTGATAAACAGCATGGTGAGCTTGAGCTCCTGCTGCAGATCCTTGAGCAGGTTGAGGATCTGGGCCTGCACCGACACATCCAGCGCCGAGGTCGGCTCGTCACAGATGAGGAAGCGCGGGCGAGTGGCCAGGGCGCGGGCAATGGAGATGCGTTGGCGCTGACCGCCGGAGAACTCGTGGGGATACTTGACCCCGGCACCACGACCGAGACCCACGTGATCCAGCAGATCGCCGACAATCCCCTCGATCTGGCTCTCGCTGCTCGCCAGCTGATGGAAGCGGATCGGCTCGGCAATGATGTCGCGCACCTTCATCCGCGGGTTCATCGACGAATAGGGGTTCTGGAACACCATCTGCATCTGGCGACGCAACGGGCGACGCTCGCGCTCGCTCTTGAGGGCGGTCAGATCGATCCCCTCGAAGAAAATCTTGCCGGTATCAGGCGGATAGAGACCGGTGATGGCGCGGGCAATGGTCGATTTGCCGGAGCCCGACTCCCCCACCAGACCGAAGGTCTCCCCTTCGAAGATCTCGAAGCTGATGTTGTTGCAGGCGCGCACATACTGGCGGCGGCTCGGGAAGATGGAGTCCTTGGTGACGAACTTCAGATCGACGTTCTCCACCCGCAACAGCGCCCCTTCATAGGCACGCTCGTCCTGACTCTGGCCGAGCCAGTGGGTCTTGAGGTCGATATTGGTATCCGGCGCACTGGCATCCTCGATATAGGAGACCAGCGGGAAACGCACCAGCTTCACATCGGAGCGGGGTACCGCCGAGATGAGGCTGCGGGTATAGGGGTGATTGGGGCTGCCCAGCACCTGTTCGGTCAGGCCGAACTCCACCAGATCGCCGCGATACATCACCGCCACCTTGTCGGTAACGTTGGAGACCACCCCCATGTCGTGGGTCACCAGCATGCAGCCTACCTGACGCTCTTTGCAGAGGGCGCGGATAAGCTGGAGGATCTGATCCTGAATGGAAACGTCCAGCGCCGTGGTCGGCTCATCGGCGATGATCAGCTCTGGATCGCAGGAGAGCGCGATGGCGATAACCACCCGCTGACGCATGCCACCGGAGAACTGGTGTGGATACTGCTTGATGCGCAGCTCCGGCTGCGGAATCCCCACCGCCCCCATCAGCTCCAATGCCTTGGCAAAAGCGGCTTCGCGAGAGAGGTCGGTATTGGCCAGAATGGTCTCCACCAGCTGATGCTCAACGGTGAACAACGGGTTGAGGGAGGTCATGGGGTCCTGGAAGATGAACCCGATACGGGAGCCACGCATGGCCCGCATCTCATTCTGGCTCTTGCCGGAGATGAGCTCGCCATTGAGATAGATATCGCCACGGGCGATGCGACCCGGCGGGCTCAGCAGATCGATAACGGCGTTGCCGATGGTGGACTTGCCGGCGCCGGATTCACCGACCACCCCGACAATCTCACCCTTTTCGATAGAGAAAGAGAGATCCTTCACCGCGGCCAGTACCCCGTAGCGGGAGGGGTACTCGATCCGCAAGTTCTTTACTTCGAGCAAGGACATGTTTACCTCTGCGGGGGACATCCGTCCCAAATAATTCGTCCGTAAATCAGCCGCAGATGCCGGTTGTTACCTTGGGCAATATTTGCTCAATCCATGAGGCAGCGAAACCAGCGATCCGGGCGGGTTTTTTGCATTTTTTTGGAATAACCCGCGAGTAACTTAGACGGTTTGACCACGGGTGTAAATGATTGAGTTATACAATTCCGCAATGTTTTGTGCAGACAACCATCAATTCGGCAGAGATAAATGATGATTTTCATCACAAAAATGGCCAGTGCGTCCGTACATCTATTGGTATCATTACTTTAATTTCAACAACAACGCAACAAGCAGCATTTATCACTATTTCCAAAACAATCACGAGCCCCGAATGAGTAGTGAATATTTATGTGAAATGGATGATAAACGGCAGCATATGCCGATGAATGAAAATTAAGCAGATATAAATCGGGGGATGCCAGAACGGTCATCCCCCGGAAGGTGGCTCTCAACCGAGCCAGAATACCAGTAATTGCATACAAAACAGGGCGAACAGGCCAGCGATCAGATCGTCCAGCATGATACCCAGGCCACCGTGGATCCGGCGATCAAACCAGGAGATGGGCCAGGGCTTGAGCACGTCAAACAACCGGAACAGCGCGAAGCCCGCCACCACCCACTCCCAACCGGCTGGCGCGGCGATCATGGTGACACCAAAACCGATCACCTCGTCCCAGACGATGGCGCCGTGATCCGGCATGCCGATGGCATCGGTGGCGCTCTGGCAGATACGGATCCCCACAACAAAACCCACCGCCAGCAAGGCGATAAACCAGTGGGTCGGCAGCCCGCTCACCAGCAGATAGAGCGGAATGGCCGCCAGGGTGCCCATGGTGCCCGGCGCTTTGGGGCTGAGACCGGAACCAAACCCCACCGCCAAAAAATGAAGCGGATTTTTCAGATCCAGTCGTGTCAGCTCGGGCTTTATCCTGAACAAACTCATGCGAAGTGATCCCACCCTTTCAGTTGCAACTCGACCGCCTGGTCGCCACGCAGGTAGTCGATGCCCGGCTCGCCCGCCACGATGCGGCCGATGCGGCTGAACTTGACCCCGCTGTGGGCCAACGCCGTATCGAGCGCGCCGCGGTGCTCCTCCGGTACGGTAAAGCAGAGCTCGTAGTCATCGCCACCGGCCAGCGCCAGTTGCCACGCCTCCTGCTCGCTCACCGCATCCTGCAGCACCGGCGAGAGCGGTAGCAGATCGAGATCGATCTGAGCACGTATACCGGAGGCCTTGAGGATATGGCCGAGATCCGATGCCAGCCCGTCGGAGAGATCCAGCGCACTGCCCGCCAGCCCTCGCAGTGCCTGACCGGCCAGAATGCGGGGATGGGGGTGGTCGAGCCGTGGCAGCACAGCTGCCAGCTGGTTCTCGTTGAGGGTGCGTTTGCCCAGCAGGTGGGAAAGCGCCAGCGCGGCATCACCCAGAGTGCCGGTGACATAGATGCCGTCACCCGCTTTGGCACCGCTGCGCATCAGGGCGCGACCGGCAGGCACCGATCCCTTCACCGAGATGGTGATGGAGAGCGGCCCGCGGGTCATGTCTCCACCCACCAGCGCCACATTGTAGTACTCGGCCAGCTCCAGAAACCCTTCGGCAAAACCGGCGACCCAGCCTTCGTTGATGGCAGGCAGGGTCAGCGCCAGCGACACCCAGCGCGGCTCGGCCCCCATGGCGGCGAGATCGGAGAGATTGACCGCCAGCGCCTTGTAGCCGAGATCCACCGGATCCATGTCGGGAAAGAAGTGTACGCCGCTCACCAGAGTGTCGGTGCTCACCGCCAGCTGGGTATCGGGGGGCAGGGTCAGCAGGGCACAGTCATCTCCAGGGCCCATCACCACGTCCTTGCGGGCGTGGGGGACCTTGAAGTACTTATCAATCAGCTCAAATTCACCCATACAGTAAAAAGCCAGCAATAAGCTGGCTCCTCTCTTAGATGCTGACGGACAGCAGGATCAACGCTTGTTCAGCGACTTGATCACCTTGTCCAGTACACCGTTGACAAACTTGTGGCTGTCATCGGCAGCAAAAGCTTTGGCCAGCTCGATCGCTTCGTTGATGACCACGCGCGGCGGTACATCATCACGACGGGTCAGCTCGTAGGTCGCCAGACGCAGGATCGCCTTGTCCACCATGTCCACTTCTTCCAGCGGACGGGAGAGGAAAGGTGCAAACACCTTGTCCAGCTCGCTGCAGTGGAGGGCTACCCCGAACAGCAGATCGCGGAAATAGTTCAGGTCTACACCCTTGGTGTCCTGATCGATCTTGAACTGCTCTTCGATGTCACCCACGTTAGCCTTGGTCATCTGCCACTGGTAGATGGCCTGGGTGGCGCAATGGCGGGCTTTACGGCGCTCAGACGGTTTCAATGTACTTCTCCTCGTTACACGTCCAGTTCTTTCAGGACGTTGATCATTTCGAGCGCTGCCAGTGCAGCCTCTGCACCCTTGTTACCCGCCTTGGTACCTGCACGCTCGATGGCTTGTTCAATGTTTTCAGTGGTCAGCACACCGAAGGCAACGGGAATTTCATATTCCATCATTACCTGGGCCATGCCCTTGCTGTTCTCGTTTGCCACCAGGTCGAAGTGGTAGGTGCCGCCACGGATGACAGTACCGACCGCCACGATGGCGTCGTATTGACCACTCTTGGCCAGCTTCTTGATGACCAATGGCATTTCAACCGCGCCCGGCACTTTTACCAGTGTCAGGTTGCTGTCCTGCACTTGACCTTGACGCTTCAGTACGTCCACCGCGCCGTTCACCAGACTGTCGTTGATGAAGCTGTTGAAACGGGCAACAACAATAGCAACGCGCGCCTCAGGAGCGGCGATATTTCCTTCGATAACCTTCATTGGAAATCCTGTATCTGTGCAATCAAAAGGGCCGGAGTCAAAAGTGCGCACATTCTAGCACAACAGACCCACGACAAAAACCATGGCCGCAATAGACGGCCATGATCGCGATGTAACCAGTCCGGCGCACTTGCTCGCCGGTAAATTCCACGACTTCCAGACCGAAACCGCCCGGAAGGGGATGGTACTTCTCTGGTAGTACGTTACTCGCCGACGTACTCAACCACTTCCAGACCGAAACCGCCGAGGGCATGGTACTTCTTCGGCGAGCTCAGCAGGCGCATCTTGCTTACACCAAGGGCCTTGAGGATCTGGGAACCCACACCAACCCGGCGCGAGGTGCCCTGCCACTTGGCTCCTTCCGGCGCCAACCCCTTGTCGGCGGCTTCAAAACCCTTGACCCGGGCCAGCAGCTCGGCGCCATGGGATTCCGCCCCCAAAATCACCAGCACCCCGCCTTCGTCGGCGATGCGGGCCATGGATTTGGGCAGCGGCCAGCTGCGGGCGGCGTGGCGGTCGGTCAGCAGCAGATCGCTCAGCACATCGTGCAGGTGCACCCGCACCAGGGTCGGCTGGTCGGCCTGCACCTCACCCTTTTTCAGGGCAAAGTGAACCTGATTATCGATGGTGTCGCGGAAGGTGATGAGGTCGAACTCGCCAAATTCGGTGGGCAGCTTGCACTCGGCCACCTTCTCGACCGTGGTCTCGTGCTGGTTGCGGTACTCGATAAGGTCGGCGATGGTGCCAAGCTTGATGCCGTGCTCCTCGGCGAAGATCTCCAGGTCAGGACGGCGCGCCATGGTGCCATCTTCATTGAGGATCTCGACGATGACGGCGGCAGGCTCGAAACCGGCCAGACGGGCCAGATCGCAGCCCGCTTCGGTGTGACCGGCACGGGTCAGCACGCCGCCATCCTGCGCCATCAGCGGGAAGATGTGGCCCGGCTGCACCAGATCGGCCGCCTTGGCATTGGCCGCCACAGCCGCCTGCACGGTCACCGCGCGATCAGCGGCGGAGATACCTGTGGTCACCCCTTCTGCCGCCTCGATGGAGACGGTAAAGGCGGTGGAGAACTGGGCATTGTTGCGATCCACCATCAGCGGCAGCGCCAATTGCTTGCAGCGATCCCGGGTCAGGGTCAGGCAGATGAGGCCACGGCCGTAGCGGGCCATGAAGTTGATATCCTCCGGACGGACACAGGAGGCGGCCATGATGAGGTCCCCTTCGTTCTCCCTGTCTTCGTCATCCATCAGGATCACCATCTTGCCAGCCTTGATATCGGCAATGATTTCCTGGGTTGTGCTCAGCGCCATGGGCTACTCCATCAGTGTGCTTGGGGGTTGAGCCCGCAGGCTCAACGCAAATGCGAGTGTATGTTGCTCTAGATTGGGGCTAGCGGCCCCATTTCAATCAGAGCGGGATCACAGAAAATCGTTTTGGTGGCCAGATTCAGCGCACACCGTCAGAGAAAACCGGCCTTGGCCAGGGTCTCCATAGTCAGGGTCGAGGCGCTGCTCTCCTGACTTTTCCCCATCATCAGCCGCTCCAGATAGCGGGCGATCTGATCCACCTCGAGGTTGACCTTGTGACCCGGCTTCCAGCTGGCGATGGTGGTTTCCTGGGCGGTATGAGGCACTATGGTCAGGCGAAACAGGTCCCCCTGCACCGCGTTGACGGTGAGGCTGATGCCATCCACCGCAATGGAGCCTTTCTCGGCGATATAGCGGGAGAGCTCCCCCGGCGCCTTGATCCAGTACTCGATGGCGCGGCCGCTGCTGGAGACGCTTTTCACTTCCCCTACCCCATCCACGTGGCCGGAGACCAGATGGCCGCCGAGGCGAGAGGTGGGCATCAGCGCCTTCTCGAGGTTGACCCGATCACCCACTCTGGCGGCGGCAAAGCCGGTACGGGAGAGGGTTTCCAGCGACACGTCGGCGGTATAACTCTTGTCGCCCAACGCCACCACGGTGAGGCAGACGCCGTTGGTGGCGATGGAGTCGCCTAGTTTGACGTCACTGAAGTCGAGATGCGGCGCATGGACGATGAGTGCCATGTCGTCGCCCTGACGGCGCAGCTCGGCCAGGGTTCCCACCGCTTCGATAATTCCGGTAAACATGCAGATCACCTTGCTGATGACGGGGGCTGATTATGCCCCCTTGAACATTGATAAATCAGGCTATTTTGGCGGTAATGCGAATATCCGGCCCCACCATGCGCACATCCTTAATGGCGAGCTTGGGGGCCTGGAACAGCCGGGTCAGGCCCGGCAGATGGAACAGGCCGCGCCCCTCGTCGCCCATCAGTTTGGGCGCCTGATAGAGCACCAGCTCATCCACCAGCCCTTTTTCCAGCAGGGCGCCGCACAGCCGCGGGCCAGCCTCAACCAGCACCGAGTTGACGTTCTGCTTGGCCAGCAGCATGAAGAGGCTGACCAGATCCAGCTTGCCATCCAGCAGCGGCAGCTCCAGCTGCTGCACCCACTCGGGCCACTCGCCGGATGCCTTGTGACGGGCCAGCAGCACCGGACTCTCGCTCTGGAATAGCGGCAAGTCGGGAGTGAGGCGGTTTTGTGAATCGACGATGACTCGCAGCGGCTGGCGCAGGGTCTCTTTGGGATAGCTCGCCTTGACCGAGGGGGGCAGCTCGTCCCAACGCACGGTCAGAGAGGCACCATCGGCCAGCACGGTTTCGGCGCTGGAGAGCACCGCATCGTGGCGGGCCCGCAGTCGCTGCACGTCGCGGCGCGCATCCGGGGAGGTGATCCACTGGCTCTCGCCGCTCGCCATGGCGGTGCGGCCATCGAGGCTGGCCCCCAGCTTGACGGTCACCCGCGGGAAGGCGGTCCGCATCCGCTTGAAAAAGCCCGGGTTGAGCGCTTCGGCTTCGCTCGCCAGCAGGCCGAAATCGGTCTTGATCCCCGCTTCGGAGAGCATCCGCAGGCCACGTCCGCCCACCTGGGGATTGGGATCGACCATGGCCGCCACCACCCGGGCCACACCGGCCTTGATCAGCGCCTCGGCGCAGGGGGGAGTACGACCGTGGTGGGAGCAGGGTTCGAGGGTCACATAGGCGGTAGCGCCACGGGCGTTGTCACCGGCGGCGCGCAGGGCGTAAACCTCGGCATGGGGCTCGCCCGCCTTCTGATGCCACCCTTCGCCAACTATCACGCCATCTTTGACCAGCACGGCGCCGACGCAGGGGTTGGGGGCCGTGGTGTAGCGGCCGCGGCGGGCCAGTTCGAGGGCCCGACTCATCCATTGGTAATCATCTTGACTAAACATTCGGGCTCCTTTGACAACACATCTCGACTTTACGCAGTATCGTAGGTTCGATTAGCGCAGCGTAATCGGACGCGGCAACATGGGTGAGAATGGCGGTTTACTTCTCCAGCTTGGCGATCTCTTCACCGAACTCGCGAATATCTTCGAAGCTGCGATAGACGGAGGCAAAGCGGATATAGGCCACCTTGTCCAGACTCTTGAGCTCATCCATCACCAGATTGCCTACCAGCTCGGAGGCGACTTCGCGCTCGCCGGTGGCACGCAGGCGGGATTTGATATGGTTGACCCCCTTTTCGATGGCCTCCATGCTCACCGGCCGCTTCTCCAGCGCTCGCAGGATGCCGGCACGCAGCTTGTCTTCGTTGAACGGCTCGCGGGAACCGTTGGACTTGATGACGCGGGGCATCACCAGCTCGGCCATCTCGAAGGTGGTAAAACGCTCGTGACAGAGCAGACACTCACGACGGCGGCGCACCTGATGGCCTTCTGCCACCAGACGGGAATCGATCACCTTGGTATCAACCGCACTACAGAATGGGCAATGCATCGGACCTCCGGCGTTAATGGAACAGGGACCGGCCCGGCGGGCCAGGATCTAGGTCGGCCAGTGTAGCACGGCCATCCAAAACCGGTAAAAGCCAGAAAAAACAATGCCACCCGCAGGTGGCATTGGTCTCAAACCGGACGGTCTGGTTTATCAGCCATAAACCGGGAAGCGGCGGCAGATATCCAGCACCTTCTCGCGTACGGTGGCCAGCACGGCATCGTTGTCGTGGTTGTCCAGTACGTCGCAGATCCAGTGAGTCAGCTCGATGGACTCGGCTTCCTTGAAACCACGGCGGGTGATGGCCGGGGTACCGATACGCACACCGGAGGTGACGAACGGGGAGCGCGGGTCGTTGGGCACGGAGTTCTTGTTGACGGTGATGTTGGCTTTGCCCAGCGCAGCGTCAGCATCCTTACCGGTCAGCTCGCGGCCGATCAGATCAACCAGCATCAGGTGGTTGTCGGTACCGCCGGAGACGATCTTGTAACCGCGCTCGATAAAGGTCGCAGCCATCGCCTTGGCGTTTTTCACGACCTGAGCCTGATAGGTCTTAAACTCCGGCTCCAGCGCCTCTTTGAAGGCAACGGCTTTACCGGCGATGACGTGCATCAGCGGGCCACCCTGACCACCCGGGAAGACGGCAGAGTTGAGCTTCTTGTAGAGCTCCTCGTCGTCAGCGGCGGAGAGGATCAGACCACCGCGCGGACCGGCCAGGGTCTTGTGGGTGGTGGAGGTGACCACGTGAGCGTGGGGAACCGGGTTCGGGTAGACGCCAGCGGCAATCAGACCAGCCACGTGGGCCATGTCGACGAACAGGTAGGCACCGACCTTGTCGGCGATTTCGCGCATGCGGGCCCAGTCAACGATACCGGAGTAGGCGGAGAAGCCACCGATCATCATCTTCGGCTTGTGCTCGACAGCCTGACGTTCCATGTCGTCGTAGTCGATCTTACCGGACTCATCGATACCGTAAGGCACGATGTTGTACAGCTTGCCGGAGAAGTTGACCGGAGAGCCGTGGGTCAGGTGACCGCCGTGTGCCAGGTTCATGCCCAGTACGGTGTCGCCCGGCTGCAGCAGAGCCATGTAAACGGCGCTGTTGGCCTGAGAGCCGGAGTGCGGCTGCACGTTGGCGTAAGTGGCACCGAACAGCTCTTTGGCGCGCTCGATAGCCAGGGTTTCGACCACATCCACATACTCGCAACCACCGTAGTAACGCTTGGAGGGGTAACCTTCGGCGTACTTGTTGGTCAGCTGGGAGCCCTGGGCTTCCATGACACGGGGGCTGGTGTAGTTCTCAGACGCAATCAGCTCGATATGCTCTTCCTGACGACGGGTTTCGTCTGTGATGGCCTGCCACAATTGCGGATCATAATTGGCGATGGTCATGTCACGTTTCAACATCCGTTTCTCTCCTGAAAATCGTTTGCGCGTTAGGTGAAGTGGGCGCGGGCATTGTAACGTGAGCTGGATCAAAGAGACAGTCCAACCACCTAAAAAAATGTTGAATTTATGTTGTAAAAAACAAGATTCCCTCCCCGTTCAATACCCTGGCCGCTCCGCCAAACGGCACATTTTTCATCCCGCTGCGGGCGGGCAAAACCCGAAGGGGATCACAACGCCCTCTTTATCCATCCTGTAACATATTCATTCGAAACAAATTTAATGATGATGGAGCTGATTGCAGCCATGCATCCGAGGGGCTGCACCTAACCGGAGGAGTTCAAGATGGACCATTTGCTGACATTCGAGATCCTGGCTGTCTTTTTTCTGTTCTACTGGGTCTACTACACCAGCCAACGAAAACATGTTTCCACCACCTCGTGGGAGCAGCTCCCCACCAAAGCCGACTATCTGGCGGCCCACCCTGAATCAGTCGATGGCGACATCATCTTCTGTTATCACTGCGGCCACCACGAGTTGCTGGAGGTAGGAATGGTGCACCTGACCGATTTTCGCCGGGAATGGGTCTGCGCCAAGTGCAAGCAGGTGCTGTTTCGCGAGATCGAATAACGGCGCAGGGGCTGGCCTCCTCTGAACGTTGTGCATCGCCAGCAGGGATCAGAACGGCGCATCCCTGTTGGCCGCCAGCCACTGCTGCAACCCGCTCACCGCCGCGTCAAATTGCGCCCCGATTGCCGCAGGCTCCCCGCCTCCCGCCTCAAGAGCCGCACAGTGGCTGGCAAATTCGGTCAACCCCAGCGCCAGCGCACTCCCCTTGAGCTTGTGCGCCAGCTGACGTTGCTCACTCCCCTCCCCCTGAGCCAACTTATCTACCAACACCCGCCCTTGCGACTCAAACAGCGCGACCAGCTGGCGGATCCGCGCCATGCCGAGCAGGGGCAGATCGGCATCCAGCACCGGATTGGCCAACTCGGGCTGGTTAGTTGAGGACGCGGCTGCAGATAATTGCACCTGCGGCTCAATAGCGGCGCCCTCTTGCCGAAATAGTTGATCGATGGCGTTCGCCAGCACCGCCAGCCGCACCGGCTTGCCGACAAAATCGACAAACCCGGCGGCAAGGCAGTGGCGGATATCCTCCGGATACATCTGGGCCGAGATGGCGATGGCGGGCAGCGGCCGTTCATGCATCTCCTCGCTGATGGCGGACAGATCCTCGCGCAGGGTCATGCCGTCCATATCGGGCAGATTGATATCGAGCAGCGCCAGCTCGAAGGGGCGCTCGGTCACCAGCGCCAGCGCGCTGCGACCATCCTCCGCCAGAGTGACGCGATGGCCGAGGCGGGTCAGCATGCCGTGCGCCACCAACCGGTTGATCTCGTTATCCTCCACCAGCAGGATGTCGCGGGACTGGCCAAGGTGCAGCGGTTGCGCCTCGGCAGGCAACTGGGCGCTCGAGCGCTGCAAGGGCAGGCTGAAGCTGAATTCACACCCCTTGCCCGGTTCGCTGACAAGGATCAGCTCGCCTCCCATGGCGGCCACCAGCTTGCGGCTGATCGCCAGTCCCAACCCGGTGCCGCCCTGATGGCCTATATCACGCTTGCGCTGGCGAAACGCCTCGAACACTGCCTCCTGCTCATCGGCCGGAATGCCGGGGCCGGTATCGCGCACCACGAAGCGGATGCAGGGCTCGGCGCAAGGGCCTTGGCAGGCAAGAGGCGCTACCATCAGGGTAATCTGGCCACGGGCGGTAAACTTGACCGCATTGCCGAGCAAGTTGCCGAGCACCTGCCGCAGCTTGCCCAGATCTCCCTCGACCACAGGCGCCAGCCCGGGCGCATATTCCAGCGCCAGGGTGACCCCCTTGGCCGCTGCCTTTGGCCGAAACAACGCGCTGAGCTCATCCACCAGCTGGAACAGGGGGAAGGGCTCGCGGCGCGCCTCCACATGGCCCGCTTCTATCTTGGAGTAGTCGAGAATGTCGTTGAGGATCTCCAGCAGGGATTCGCCACTGTGCTCGATGGCGGCCAGATAGCGCTGCTGGGTATCGCTCAGGTGGGTATCTTCCAGCAGCGTCAGGCCCCCGAGAATGCCGTTCATGGGGGTGCGGATCTCGTGGCTCATGGTGGCGAGAAACACCGACTTGGCGCGGTTGGCCTGCTCGGCCTCGGCGCGGGCCTGCCGCTGCTTCTCCACCTCCTCATTGAGCCGCTCGTTGGCGTGGCTGAGCTGGCCGGTGCGCTCCTCGACCCGCGACTCCAGCTCTCGCTGATAGCGGCCCAACTCGACCGCATTGTCACGAAACACCTGCAGGGCCCGCCCCAACTCCGCCAGCTCATCGCGCCCGGTACTGGCGATCGGCTCAAGGGGGGCCAGATCCCCGCGCGCCAACCGGCTCATCCCCGCCACCGCCCGTTGCAGCGGCCAGACGATCCGGCCGTAGACCATGCGCCACATCAGCAGCATCAGTAGTAGCAGGGTGAGCAGGCCAATGGCCATCAACGCCTGCTCCAGCAGTCTGAGGCGCTGACTTAGCGCCTGCTGGCTCTGCCCCAGTGAATCGCGGGCACGGCTGACCAGCTCACCGACCTGCTGATTGAGGCTGCTCATCAGGGCGTCGTTGGCACTGGCCAGCACCCGCAGTGCCTCCCCCTTGCCGAGCCAGTCGCTGCGCAGTTGCACCAGCTTGTCGCTCTGCGCCAGCACGGTCAGCGCCTGCTCTACCGCCTGACGGCGGGCCGGGTCGGTCACTGCCCCGGCTCGTAGTTGCAAGATAGCCAGCTCCCGCTGTCCCTCCTGCAACAGGGCCTGCAATTGCCCCTGCTGTTCGCTGCGCCACATCTCCTCGATGCGCTGCTGCTGCATCAGGGTGCGATGACGCAGCTCGGTCATCTGCTCCAGCCAATCGAGATCCTGCTCCAGCAGGCGGTCCAGCGTCCGGGTCGCCTGCGCACCTTGTTGTTGGTAGAGGGAACCCAATCCCGCCACCATCACGGTTTCGGCGTTCTCCATCTGACTGCGCGCCAGCTCGGCAATCTGTCCGGCCGCCGCCACCAGACGGGCCCGCTGCGCCTCCCCCTGCGCCATCAGGGTTAACCTTTCCCCCACAAGCCAGCCCTGCTGGCCCAGATTGCCGATGATGCTCTGGCTGAGCTGATCGAGGCTTGTTGAACCCTGCCCACGGCCAAGTTGCGCCAGCACCTGTTGTAGCTGTTGCCCCTGCAGAGTGAGCAAGCGCCCCTGATGCTCCCGCTCCTGCTCGCTGGTTGCGGTGGCCAGCAGCCGTGACGCGCTCTGGATCTCGCCGCTGAGGCGAGAGAGCGTGCGGGCCAGCTCCTGATCGGCCAGGGTCTGCTGCACCCCTTGCTCCAGCTGGCGCAGATGGCTAAGCCCCACCCAGCCCAGCAGGGAGGCACTCAGGGTCAACAACGCCATCAGGGAGAAGGCCAGCAGCAACTTGCCACCCAGGCCGGAAAAGATTCTCACGGGAAGTCCCTTGGTTGTGGTCGGCTTTGACCGGATAATATGGCCCAACACTTTAACAAAACCCTTGACCATGCGAAGCGTCTATCTCTCCCCGTTGTTGCTGATCTGGTTGCTAATGCTTCCCCGCGCCGCCCTCGCCTTTGCGGTCGATATCTGGCCCGGCGGCGAATTCAGCGGCCAGCCGCTGCGCCAGCAGTGGCCGGAACCCGCCGCCGCAACCCAACCGCTGACCCTCTGTGCCCTCTACCCCCATCTGCGCGATGCCTACTGGCTTTCGGTCAATCAGGGCATGGTTGACGAGGCGAAGCGGCTGGGAGTCAAGTTGCAGATCCACGAAGCAGGGGGTTACGGTGCCCTCGTCGAGCAGCGTCAGCAGTTGCAGCGCTGCGTGCAGGAAGGGAGCGACGCCATCTTGCTCGGCGCAGTGAGCTATCAGGGCTTGCGCGAGGCCATCAAGGCCACGCCGCTGCCGCTCTTTGGGTTGGTCAACGATCTGCCCAGCGGTCTGGTGCAGGCCAAGGTGGGGGTCTCCTGGTACCAGATGGGCTGGCAAATCGGCCACTGGCTGGCGCAGCGCCACCCCGCCGGCAGCAAGCCGGTCTCGGTCGCCCTCTTCCCCGGCCCGCAGGCCAGTGGTGGCAACAACTTCGTCGAGCCGGGCTTTGCCGATGCCATCAAGGGGAGCGCCATCAAGCTGGTCACCACCGAGCGCGGCGACAACAGCCGGGAAATCCAGCGCACGCTGGTGCAGCAGACGCTGGCCCGCTATCCCGACCTCGACTATCTGGTGGGGGGCGCCATCGCCGCCGAAGTGGCGGTCAACGAGCTGGCGCAGCGCCATCTCGACAGGCCCCAGGTGCTGAGCACCTACTTCAGCCACGGGGTACAGCGGGGCCTGCGCCGGGGCAAGATCTTGGCCGCCAACAGCGATCAGATGCGGCTGCAGGGGCGCCTTGCTGTCGCTCAGGCGGTCTGCCTGCTGCAACACCCTGATGCCAATGCCGAGCAGTGCCCTCGGGTGATGGGGCCACCCATTCGGACGCTGTCTGCACCGCTGGCCGACCCCGCAGATTCCCTCTCGGATGGCGCTTTTCGTCCCGTCTATCGGGTCGAATAGCCGTTCCAAATCCGATCAGCACACTCAAGGAGAAGAGATGAAAGAGTTACATGCCAGCTGCCTGTGCGGCGCCGTCGCCCTGACCCTGCCGGATCAGTTCGACTATATGGGGAACTGCCACTGCAGCGAATGCCGCAAGTTTTCAGGGGGAGATTACGCCTCGGTCGGCGGACTGGATGGCAGCAAGGTCACCATAGTGAAGGGGGAAGAGGCCATCGGCCGCTACCGGAAATCGGCAGAGACCACCCTGGCCTTCTGTCGTCACTGCGGCTCCAGCCTGTTCAGCCAGAAGAGCAGCAGCGGCAAGATCAATCTGCGCCTCGGGGTATTGGACGATTTGCCGAGCCAGCGGCCCGCGTTTCACATTTTCGTTGGCTCCAAGGCGCCCTGGCACCAGATTGGCGACGACTGCCCGCAATTTGATACCCGCCCGCCGGTCTGATACCCGGTCAAACAGGTCAAGGCCACCGTAACGGGCTCAGGAGGCTATCTCACCGGCAAACAGATAGCCTTCACCATGGACGGTGACAAACAGCTGGGGATCCCGCGGATCCGCTTCCATCTTGCCGCGCAGCCTCCGGATCAACACGTCGATGGTGCGATCGCTCGGGCCATCGCCGCGATGGCTGATGAGGGTCAGGATCCGCTCCCGACTGAGCACCCGCCCGGCATGGGCGACAAAGGCCACCAGCACTTCATATTCTGCCTTGGTCAAACGCACCGGCACCCCGTCCTTGCTGAGCTGGCGACGGGGAATGTCAAAACGCCAGGGGCCGAAGCGCACCGCATCGTCAGCGACCGCAGGCTCGCTCGGCGCGGCGGCCGCCAGCGAGATCCGCCACAGCAGATTCTTGACCCGCACCAGCAACTCCCGTAGCTCGAACGGCTTGGTGACATAGTCATCGGCCCCCATCTCGAGGCCGACAATCCGGTCCACCGCATCGCTGCGGCCGGTGACCAGAATGATCCCCACCGTGCTGCGCGCCCTCAGCTCGCGCGTCAGCAGCAGGCCGTCTTCCCCCGGCAGGTTGATGTCCAGCATCACCAGATCGACCGTCTGCTCCGCCAGCACGGCGCGCATCTCCTGGCCGTTTTCGACCGCCGTCACCCGATAGCCCTCCCGCTCGAAATAGCCGGTCAGCTTCTCGCGGGTAACCGCATCATCTTCAACAACCAGAATGTGGTAGCTCATGGGCAGGGTTCACGATGGTCGACAAGGGAGGATTATTCTATTCACATTTTGTCATAAATACCCCTATTTCATTAATTTGTGGCGGCAGCCCTGTTCACAACGCCTCCCTATCATGGCTCCCATCAAAAAAGTGATGTGAGAGAGCATGATGAAAAAACTGTGGCACTTCCTGCGCACCCCCAGCCGTCGCTGGTCGGTACTGGCGCTGCTTCTGGTGGGCGTCGGCGTCACCCTAGCGGGCACCGTCGGCCTGCACTACGGCTTTGAGAAAACCAGCAGCCTCGAATTCTGTATCTCCTGCCACTCCATGAAAGACACCGTCTATCCGGAGTACAAGGAGTCCATCCACTTCAAGAATGCCTCAGGGGTACAGGCGGTCTGTACCGACTGTCACCAGCCGAAGGATTTCGTCGGCAAGGTGGCCCGCAAGATGGAGGCAGCCAACGACCTCTATCAGGAGTACATAGGCCACAGCATCGACACCCAGGAGAAGTTCGAGGACCGGCGCCTGCATCTGGCCGAGAAGGTGTGGGCACGGATGAGTAGCCAGAACTCCAAGACCTGCAAGTCCTGCCACAGCTACGACAACATGGATCACGCCAAGCAGTCCCCGGCGGCTGCGCTGGCGATGAAAGATGCGGCGGCGAAGAACATGAACTGCATCGAGTGCCACAAGGGCATCGCCCACGAACTGCCCAACATGGCGGGCGGCTTCCGGGCCACTTACGCCACCCTGGTCAACGACGCGCAAGAGGCGCCAGCCACCGAGACCCTCTACAACCTGGGTGAAAAAGATCTCTATGCCAGCGAACAGAGCAGCGACCCGGTCGGCAAACTGCTGCCCGCCTCCCGCATCGACGTGGTGGACCGCAGCGGCGATCGCCTCAAGGTGACCATCGAAGGGTGGCGCGAGAGCGATGGCAAGGGCCGGGTGCTGAGCGAATACATGGGCAAGCGGGTCTTCGTCGCCACCATCCGTGACGAACTGAAAGCGAGCGAGAAAGTGCTCAAACAGGAGACCGACAGCGCCACCCATATCAAGTGGGAACAGGTTCAGGTGCAAGCCTGGGTCGATGGCAAGGGCTTTGAGTCCTCGCTCAAGCCGATCTGGGATTACGCCGGCGAGATGTACAAATCCACCTGCAACTCCTGCCACGGCGCGCCGGATCCCGCTCACTTCACTGCCAACGGCTGGATCTCGGGGCTCAAGGCGATGTCTGCCTACTATCGCCTGAGCAAGGAAGAGGAGCGCACCCTGCTCAAATACCTGCAAAACCATGCCGCCGATACCGGTGGTCAGGGCAGCCACTAAGTCCGGATTCGAAAGAGGAATAACAAGATGATCAATATTTCCCGTCGTGGTTTTCTGGGTGGCTTGCTGGCCAGCGGTGCCTCTGCCCTGATCGGCCCCTCCCTGCTCGGTCGCACCGTGATGGCCGCCGAGTCAGGCGAAAAACTGGTGCAGTCCGGCTCCCACTGGGGCGCCTTCCGTGCCAGGGTGGTCGATGGCCGCTGGGTCGAGACCCTGCCGTTCGAGCACGACAAGCACCCCACAGACATGCTCAAGGCCTTGAGTGAAGTGGTCTACAACCCCTCCCGCATCCGCTACCCCATGGTGCGACTGGACTGGCTGCGCAAGGGCCACCAGTCCGACACCAGCGAACGTGGCCAGAACCGCTTCGTGCGGGTCACCTGGTCCCAGGCGCTCGATTTTTTCTATCACGAGCTGGAGCGGGTGCAGAAAACTTATGGCCCGAGCGCCCTCTATGCCGGCCACTCCGGCTGGCAGTCGGTGGGCAAGCTGCACTCCGCTGGCGCCATGCTGGGGCGTGCCATGAACCTGCACGGCACCTATCTGGCCAAGGCCGGTGACTACTCCACCGGTGCCGCCCAGGTGATCCTGCCCCACGTGGCGGGCGCCATGGAGGTGTATGAGCAGCAAACCTCTTGGCCGCTGGTGCTGGAACACAGCAAGACTATCGTCATCTGGGGCTCCGATCCCATCAAGAACCTGCAGGTGGGCTGGCTGGTGCCGGATCACAGCGTCTACGACTACTGGGCGCAGCTCAAAGAGAAGGTGGCCAAGGGCGAGATCCGGGTGATCAGTGTCGATCCGGTCAAATCCAAGACCCAGAAGTACCTCAATTGCGATCAGGTGACCCTGAATCCGCAAACCGACGTACCGCTGATGCTGGGCATCGCCCACACCCTCTACAGCGAGAAGCGCCACGACGAGGCGTTCCTGAAGAACTACACCACCGGCTTTGACAAGTTCCTGCCCTATCTGCTGGGCACCAGCGATGGTCAGGTGAAGGATGCCAAGTGGGCCGCGGCCATCTGTGGCGTACCAGCCGAGACCATCCGCGAGCTGGCACGCGCCATGAGCAGCGGCCGCACCCAGCTTATCGGCGGCTGGTGCGTGCAGCGTATGCACCACGGCGAACAGTACGCCTGGATGCTGGTGGTTCTGGCCTCCATGCTTGGCCAGATCGGCCTGCCGGGGGGCGGTTACGGCTTTGGCTGGCACTACAACGGAGCGGGCACCATCACCTCCAGCGGCCCCATCATGTCCGGTTTCAGCTCGGTCATTCCCGGGGTCAAGCCGCTCCATGATGGCGACTGGAAGGGCTACTCCAAATACATTCCGGTGGCCCGTTTCGTCGACTGCATCCTCAATCCGGGCAAGCAGATCGCCTTCAACGGCCAGACCATCACCTACCCCCATATGAAGATGGCAGTGTTCTGCGGCAACAACCCCTTCCACCACCAGCAGGATCGCAACAAGATGGTCGCCGCCTGGCGCAAGCTGGAAACAGTGATCAGCATCGATCACCAGTGGACCGCCAGCTGCCGCTTCGCCGATATCGTGCTGCCCGCCACCACCACCTATGAGCGGGATGATATCGAGCAGTGGGGTTCTCACTCCAACGCGGGCATTCTGGCCATGTACAAGGTAGTGGAGCCGCTGTTCGAGGCGCGCGATGACTACGACATCTTCGCCGATCTCTGCCGTCGCTTCGGTCGCGAGGCCGAGTTCACCGGTGGCAAGAGCAAGCTGGAGTGGATCCAGAGCATCTATGACGACGCCCGCCTGCAGGGTCGCGGTATCGGCATTCGTCTGCCCCGTTTCAGCCAGTTCTGGCACGGGGAAGGCTTCGTCACCTTCCCGGCGGGCCAACCCTGGGTACGCCACGAGTCGTTCCGTCAGGAGCCGGATCTGGAACCGCTGGGTACCCCGTCCGGTCTCATCGAGATCTACTCCAAGACCATCGCCGACTACGGCTATGGGGATTGCCCGGGCCACCCGGTCTGGATCGAACCCTACGAGCGCTCTCACGGCGGGCCGGGCAGCAAACAGTACCCGCTGCACCTGCAATCCTGCCACCCGGACAAGCGGCTACACAGCCAGCTCTGCTCCTCCGACAACTACCGCGCCACCTACACGGTGCAGGATCGCGAGCCAGTCTATATGAATCCGCAGGATGCCAAATCCCGCGGCCTCAAGGACGGCGATCTGGTGCGGGTATTTAACGGTCGCGGTCAGGTATTGGCCGGGCTGGTGGTGAGTGATGACTACGCCCCCGGCGTGGTGCGCATTCAGGAAGGAGCCTGGTATGGCCCGCAAGAGGGTGGCAAGGTAGGGACTCTCTGTACCTACGGCGATCCCAACGTGCTGACCGCCGACATCGGCTCCTCCAGCCTGGCGCAGGCCACCACGGCCCATACCGCGCTGGTGGAGATCGAGAAGTTCCGCGGACAGGCGCCCGCCGTCACTGCCTTCGGCGCGCCGGAATCGGCCAAGGGCATCGACCCCATGTTCCCGGCACTCTGACCCCGGGGGGACGAAAGCGCCCCCTTGAGTTTCCTTTATTTTTAAAGTCGTTAGAATCGGGAGCCATCAAGGCTCCCGATTGCCATCCACGGAGGAAAAATGCAGGAATTTATGGCTACCAGCGAACGCCGGGCCGAACTCTACTGGTGGTTCTCCACCCTGTTCGCCGCCGAACTCAGTGATGAGCAGATCGCCGAATATGACACCTATGATGTGCGAAGCTTCCTGAAAAGCCTCTCTACCCTGGATCCGATGCGCGAAGCCGTGGCCGAGCTCAACGATGCCATCGCCCGCCTGCTGGTGCGCCCGGATCGCCAGCTGGAACTGGCCGCCGACTTCGCCGGCCTGTTTCTGGTGGATCCCAAACAGGGCGCCCTGCCCTATGAATCGCTCTACCGCGGCGATGCCAAGCTACTGATGCAGGCCCCGATGGCCGAGATGCAGGCCCGCCTCGATCGCCTTGGTATCAATGTCAGCGATAAATACAAAGAGCCTGCGGATCATCTAGCCATCGAGCTGGATCTGATGGGCAATCTCATCATCCGTGCGGCGGAAGCCAAGAGCGCAGCCGAGCGGGAACGCTGGCTCGACGAGCAGGAAGCGCTGCTGCACGGTCATCTGCTGGGCTGGTTTGACAAGTTCGAAAGCGCCTGTCGCGCCGCCGACCGGTTTGGCTTCTACGGCGCCAGTGCCCGTCTGCTGGGGGTCTTCCTCAAGATGGATGCCAACTACCTCTCTCTGGTCAAACCGGCACAGTCCGCCGACTGAGGCCGCGATGAAGACAGCCCTGCTTCTGATTGCATGCTGGCTGCTGGCCCTGATCCCGCTGGATCAGGGCATTACTCCCCTGATCGCGCTGCTGTTCAACCCGGATCGCGAGCTCTACGGCACCGCCCAGCTCACCGGATTTGCCGGCATCCTGCTCACCCTCTACCTTGCCAATCTCGGCGTCGAGGTGGTGTTGCGCCGCCGCTTCCAGATTGCCGGCATGCTGGCGCTGCTGGCCGCCTGGATAGACTTCATCAACAGCAGCGGCAGCGAGTCGCACTTCCTGCTGCTCTATCTGCTTGCCCTCCCGTTCCATCTGATCGGCTGGCTGGTATTTGTGCGCGGTATTCAGGCGTTTGGTCGCCAGAAGGGATAACCACTCGCCCCCTTTTTCCATCCTTTTTATCAGGTTTTTCTGCCTATTCTTGCCGTCAAAACAACCAGATAACTCCGCTTGACTCCCGGCCAAACAGTTCGTGCCATACTGACAACTGATGCAAGTGATAAAACAATCAATGCCGAGGTCATCATGGATGGGAAGCTTTTCAACGCCGACACCGAGGCAATGTTGACCCAGCTGTCAGATCACACCGTCCTGGAACAGCTGATGGATAATGCCCCTCTGGGCATCGGCGTCTTTGACTGCGAATTCCGCTACCGTAAAGTCAATCAGGTGCTGGCCGACATCAATGGCAAAAGCATCGAGGAGCATCAGGGCAAGCACCTCAGAGAGGTGGTTCCCAAGCTGGCCCCGACCCTGGAGCCCATGTTTCAGCAGATCATGCGAAGCGGCATGCCCTACGTGGATATCGCCATCACGGGCCAAACCGCGGCGTACGACAGCAGCTCCCGCCGCTTTCAGGCCACCTACAGCCCGATGCGTGATGAGAAAGGGGAGCTGAACGGCATCCTCGCCATCGTACGGGACATCACCGAGCAGTACGAAACCGAACAACGGCTGCAGCTGGCAATGCGAGCGGCCCAAATCGGGGTGTGGGAGTGGCACGTGGCGGAGGACAGATTACTGTTCGACGGCCAGATTGAGCCGCTGCTCGGTATCGAGGCCAACCAGTTCCACGGCGGGCTGCAAGCGTTCGTCGACTGTTTTGAACCGGAATCCGGCAGCCAGCTCAAGGCCGCCCTGCAAAGTCATGACCCCATCCATCTCACCCTGAGCTACCTCACCGCGCTCAAGGAGCGCCACTGGGTCGATATTCATGCCGACCATGTCCCCGCCACCGAGTCGGTCGGCCACCGGGTCATGGGGGTCATTCACAATGCCACCGCCCGCCGCCGTCAGGAGGAGCGACTTCATCAGGCCAACGTGGTATTCGATACCACGGCCGAGGGGATCATCATCCTCGACAGCGAGCACCATATTCTGTCGGTCAACCCGGCCTTCACCATGCTGACCCAATACAATGCCGAGGAGGTGATAGGCCACACCCCGGATATCATCATGCATCCCAGGCGCTACACCGACCTCGACTATCCCTGGTATCACCTGCGCCCCGGCAACAACGCCTGGCATGGCGAGATGGTTTGTCTGCGCAAAGATGGCAGCTACTTCTCCTCCTGGCAGCAGATCAGTGCTGTCTATGACAACTTCAACAACACCACTCACTATGTGATCGCCCTTTCCGACATCAGCGCGATTCGCAAGGTGGAGGCCGAGCTGAACCACCTTGCCTATCATGATCCCCTGACCGAGCTGGGCAATCGCCATCTGTTGCAGGAGCGGCTGGCCCTTGAGCTGAAAACCGCGCAGCTCAATCGCAAACGGTTGGGGCTGCTCTTTATCGATCTGGATGGCTTCAAGCTGATCAACGACAGCCTGGGCCACGGAGTTGGCGATGAGCTGCTCAAGCGGCTGGCAGAGCGGATCCGCGGCTGCCTGCAGCACAACGATCTGGCGACCCGCCTCGGGGGAGACGAGTTTCTGGTGCTGATCCCCTATCTGGAGGAGCCTGACGAGCTGGCAACCCTGGCCAATACCCTGCTGACCGTGTTGCGTGAACCGGTTGAGCTGGCCCATGAGCTGGTGGCAATCTCGGCAAGTATCGGTATCGCTATCTATCCGGATCATGCAGACAGCCCGGAAACCCTGGTCAGCGCCGCCGACAGCGCCATGTACGAGGCGAAAAGTCAGGGGCGCAACGGCTTCCAGTTCTATACCCCCTGCATGGCGGCTCGAGCCCGCGAGCGGATGCAAATTGAGCAGGGTCTGCTCAAGGCCCTGGAGCTCGAACAGCTCTGCATTTTCTATCAACCCATGACCAATCTGGCCAACGGCCACCTGAGCGGACTGGAAGCCCTGCTGCGCTGGCAGCATCCCAATGAGGGGATGATAGCGCCGACCCGCTTTATTCCTGTGGCAGAGGAGTGCGGCCTGATCGAGAAAATTGGGGAGTGGGTGATGCGCAACGCCTGCGAGCAGGGACAACACTGGCTGGCCGCCGGCCTGCCGGTGCCCCGCTTGTCAGTCAACGTCTCGGTGCGGGAGATGCGCTCCCCGGGCTACGTTGAACGGGTCGCCGCTATTCTGGCAGAGACCGGATTTCCGCCAGAACGGCTCGAGATCGAGGTGACGGAGAGCATCATCCAGCGGGTCGAACAGAGTCTGGATCTCTTTACCCGCCTGAAAAATCTCGGCGTGCAGATTGCCATCGATGACTTTGGCACCGGCTTCTCGTCACTGAGTCTGCTCAAGACCCTGCCGATCGATCGCATCAAGATCGACCGGGCGTTTGTGCAGGCATTACCGGAAGACAAGAACAGTCGGGAGCTCTGCCGCACCATCATCAATCTGGCCGACAGTCTGGATATGGAGGTCACCGCCGAGGGAATTGAAACCAAGGCACAACACGCCTTCTTGCAGTCACTCAACTGCGGCGAAGGACAGGGTTATCTGTTCAGCAAACCACTGCATGTCGAACATATGGGAGATCGCCTGCATCAACGCTACGTCTCATAGCGGCAGGCAATCATCATCACCAGCCGGGAGGCATCCGCCTCCTGGCTGCCGACCGGATTACCACTCGATCTGCAAGCGGGATTCCCAACCATCATCACGATCATTGAGCATGCGCGTCAGCGGTGATTCGCCAGCATAACGGGGAGCTGGCTCGCTGAAGGTTAGCTTGGTACCGGGCTCTTTGGCCTGCCATGCATGACCAAGCTGATCGGCCACCCGATCCCGCAGCGCAGGTGAAGCCTCCTGATGGGTGATCGCAAACTCTTTCGGAGGTTCGCCAGCGGGCACTGGCGCATCAAACTGCCAGAGGGATGCACAGAGCAACAAAGAAAACATCATGACCTCCAATTAATCGACACGCCCCCTTTTACCCACTCGCCGATTAATTGTCACTCTTTGTCCTGTAACCAACTGTTGCCGCCTATCCAAAAGTCTAATTGCCCCCCGCCACCAAAGGTATAAGTTGTTAAGAAACCATTAAAAGATCTATTCAAAGGAGTGACAGATGAGCGAGAGCAAGGTCTACCCGGTCAAACCCCACATCAGCAGCAATGCACTGCTCGATAAGGGCGACTACGCCGCCATGTATCAGGCCTCCGTCGAGGATCCGGACGCCTTCTGGGGAGAGCAGGGAAAAATTCTCGACTGGATGACACCCTATACCAAGGTCAAGAACACCTCCTACGATCCGGGCCATGTCTCCATCAAATGGTTTGAAGATGGTCAGCTCAACGTCTCGGCCAACTGTCTCGACCGCCATCTCGCCGAACGGGGTGACAAGGTCGCCATCATCTGGGAAGGGGACAACCCCGCCGAAGATCGCAAACTCACTTACCGTGAGCTGCACAGCGAAGTGTGCAAGTTTGCCAACGTCTTGAAAGCACAAGGGGTTCACCGCGGCGATGTGGTCTGCCTCTATATGCCCATGGTGCCCGAAGCCGCCATCGCCATGCTGGCCTGTACCCGCATCGGCGCGGTACACAGCATCGTCTTCGGCGGCTTCTCGCCGGAAGCGCTGGCCGGTCGCATCATCGACTCGGGCTCGCGCATCGTGATCACCGCCGACGAGGGACTGCGTGGCGGCCGTCCGGTGCCACTCAAGAAAAATGTGGATGAAGCGCTCACCAACCCGGATACCCAGGTCAACAAGGTGATCGTGCTCAAGCGCACCGGCGGCAATGTCGCCTGGCACAACCACCGCGACATCTGGTGGCATGAAGCGACCGCAGCCGTCAGCAGCGACTGCCCGCCCGAGGCGATGAACGCCGAAGATCCGCTCTTTATCCTCTATACCTCCGGCTCCACCGGCAAACCCAAGGGGGTGCTGCACACCACAGGCGGCTATCTGGTTTATGCCACCCTCACCTTCAAATATGTGTTCGACTACCACGAAGAGGATATCTACTGGTGTACCGCCGATGTGGGCTGGGTAACCGGTCACTCCTATCTGGTCTACGGGCCGCTTGCCAACGGTGCCACCACCATCATGTTCGAAGGGGTGCCCAACTACCCGGCCACCAACCGCATGAGTCAGGTGGTGGACAAGCACAAGGTCACCATCCTCTATACCGCCCCTACCGCCATCCGCGCCCTGATGGCCAAAGGCAACGAAGCGGTCACCGGCACCTCGCGCCAGAGCCTGCGCATCATGGGCTCGGTGGGTGAACCCATCAACCCTGAAGCCTGGGAGTGGTACTACCGCACCATTGGCGATGAGCGCTGCCCCATTGTCGATACCTGGTGGCAGACCGAGACCGGCGGCATCCTGATTACGCCGCTGCCCGGCGTCACCGACCTGAAACCGGGCTCGGCGACTCGTCCCTTCTTCGGGGTGCAACCGGCGCTGGTGGACAACATGGGCGAGCCGCTGGAGGGGGCCACCGAGGGCAATCTGGTGATCACTGACTCCTGGCCGGGCCAGATGCGCACCGTATTCGGCGATCACGAGCGCTTCGAGCAGACCTACTTCTCCACCTTCCCGGGCCGCTACTTCACCGGCGACGGTGCCCGTCGCGACGAGGACGGCTACTACTGGATCACCGGTCGGGTGGATGATGTACTGAACGTCTCCGGCCACCGCATGGGTACCGCCGAAATTGAATCGGCGCTGGTGGCCCATCCCAAGATCGCCGAAGCCGCGGTGGTGGGGGTTCCTCACGAGATCAAGGGTCAGGGCATCTATGCCTATGTCACCCTGATCGCCGGGGAAGAGCCGAGCCGCGAGCTGCACAAAGAGATGAAGGAGTGGGTGCGCAAGGAGATTGGCGCCATCGCTACGCCAGATGTCATTCACTGGGCGGAGGGGCTGCCGAAGACCCGTTCCGGCAAGATCATGCGGCGAATTCTGCGCAAAATCGCCACCGGCGAGACCGACAGTCTGGGGGATATCTCCACCCTGGCGGATCCGGGGGTAGTAGACAAACTCATCCGCGAGAAGTCGGAAGCAGCCTGATCCCGCTTCGTTTGTTGCCCAATAAAGCCGGCCCTGTGCCGGCTTTGTCGTTTCTCATCCGCCAGCAAACAGCAAGGTGGCAGCCACGGAGCCTTGTCGACCGAAGCGAGCAATAAATAGCCAGATGTAGAGATTAGACCAGTAAAATGCTGCTAATTTTCACGAAATCAATATAATTGCGAAATCTGTGTGCCAGGGCACACCGATTTGCGCAGAAAATGGCTAGATTTCTGGTAGTCCACAAGATAGCTGATAGATAGCAGCATTATCATCGAGGATGTACTCAATATGTCGCAAAATCACCGCATTCTCCTGCTCAACGGACCAAACCTGAATCTGCTGGGCAAACGGGAACCGGGTATCTACGGCAGCAAGACGCTTGATGAGATCGTCGCCGATCTGAAGCTTAACGCCAGCGAACTCGGTGTCACTCTGGAACATCTGCAATCCAACGCCGAACATGAGTTGGTCGGCCGCATCCATCAGGCCATGGGCCAGGTGGATTTTATCATCATCAATCCGGCCGCCTTCACCCACACCAGCGTCGCCATTCGCGATGCGCTGCTGGGCGTTGCCATCCCTTTTATCGAGGTTCACCTGTCAAATGTCCATGCCAGGGAGCCGTTCCGTCATCACTCCTATCTGTCTGATGTCGCAAAAGGGGTCATTTGTGGTCTGGGGGCCGATGGCTACCAATTCGCTTTAACCGCGGCCGTGCACCATCTGCGCGCGGCTTGATAATCACTGATCAGACAAAGAAGAAAGAGAATGCTAATGGATATCCGCAAAATCAAGAAGCTGATTGAACTGGTTGAAGAGTCCGGCATCGCCGAACTGGAGATCTCCGAAGGTGAAGAGTCCGTTCGCATCAGCCGCAACTTCTCCGGTCAGGTGACCACCGCCATGCCGCAGATGATGATGCAGCAAGCCGCTCCGGTTGCCGCACCTGCCGCTGCCGCCCCGGTTGCCGCCGCACCGGCCGCCGATGCAGCCCCGAGCGGTCACCTGATGCGCTCCCCGATGGTTGGCTCCTTCTACCGCTCCTCCAGCCCGGATGCCAAGCCGTTCGCGGAAGTGGGTCAGCAAGTCAATGTCGGCGACACCCTGTGCATCGTCGAAGCCATGAAAATGATGAACCAAATCGAGTCTGACAAGGCCGGTGTGATCAAAGCAATCCTGGTTGAAAATGGTCAGGCCGTCGAATTTGACGAGCCGCTGTTCATCATCGAATAAGGGAAATCGCCACCCATGTTGGACAAAGTAGTCATCGCCAACCGCGGTGAAATTGCCCTGCGGATCCTGCGCGCCTGTAAAGAGCTCGGGATCAAGACAGTGGCCGTTCACTCCACCGCCGACCGGGAGCTCAAACATGTGCTGCTGGCCGACGAATCCATCTGTATCGGCAGACCGGCCAGTACCGAATCCTACCTCAACGTCCCGGCCATCATCGCCGCCGCCGAGGTAACCGGTGCCGTGGCCATCCACCCGGGTTACGGCTTCCTCTCCGAGAACGCCGATTTCGCCGAAGTGGTCGAAAAATCCGGCTTCATCTTCATCGGCCCGCGCGCCGAGACCATTCGCCTGATGGGTGACAAGGTCTCCGCCATCGAAGCGATGAAGAAAGCGGGCGTACCGTGTGTACCGGGCTCTGACGGCCCCGTCGACAACGACGCCAAGCACAACGCCGCCATTGCCAAGCGCATCGGCTATCCGGTGATCATCAAGGCCGCCGGTGGCGGTGGTGGTCGCGGTATGCGCGTGGTGCGCAATGAAGCGGAACTGGCGGGCGCCATAGCCCTGACCAAATCCGAAGCAGGCCAGTTCTTCAAGAACGACATGGTCTACATGGAGAAGTACCTGGAAAACCCGCGCCACATCGAAATTCAGGTGTTGGCAGACGGCCAGGGCAACGCCCTCTATCTGGGCGAGCGTGACTGCTCCATGCAGCGTCGCCACCAGAAAGTGGTGGAAGAGGCGCCGGCACCCGGCATCACCGCCGAAATGCGCAAGTTCATCGGCGAGCGCTGTGTGCGCGCCTGTATCGAGATCGGCTACCGCGGCGCGGGTACTTTCGAGTTCCTGTACGAGAACGGCGAGTTCTATTTCATCGAGATGAACACCCGTATTCAGGTTGAGCATCCGGTCACCGAGATGGTCACCGGTATCGATCTGATCAAGGAGCAGCTGCGCATCGCCGCCGGTCAGCCCCTGTCGATCACCCAGCAGGATATCCGCATCCGTGGCCATGCCATCGAGTGCCGGATCAACGCCGAAGATCCGGCCACCTTCATGCCCTCTCCGGGTCTGGTGCAGCGCTTCCACGCGCCGGGTGGTCTGGGCGTGCGCTGGGACTCCCACATTTATGCCGGTTACAAGGTACCGCCCCACTACGATTCAATGATCGGCAAGCTGATCTGCTACGGTGAGAATCGTGACATTGCCATCGCCCGCATGCGCCATGCGCTGGATGAGCTGGTGGTGGAAGGGATCAAGACCAACGTACCGCTGCAAAAAGAGATCATGAAAGACGAAAACTTCCAGCACGGTGGCACCAATATCCACTATCTGCACAAGAAGTTGGGTCTGTAAGGATCGCTGATAGAGACCGGACTTCCGATAGAAGTCTGCTCCGCAAGGAGCCTCTGTCTA